>CAYRUP010000010.1:0-29063 GCA_964427485.1 uncultured Coxiellaceae bacterium
ATCGCCTTATTATAATTTAGTGATACTTCGCTGCGCTCAGGATGACATCAAAGCTTTAATAAAATTGTTAATCAAGCACTTCTCACCACCACATCCGCCATCACTTCCCCAGGCAAATGAGTCGGCGTGATTGTCACTTGAGAAACAATTAAACCATAACGATTGGCTAAATCAGTCAAGAAAATAATTAGCGCATCAAAATCAACTTTTTGAAAATTCATCTGCACGGAATCATTTTCACCTTGACGCAATTGGGTCACATGACTGGCAAGTGTACTTTTGTTTACTTCCGTTTGCATGAGGCTTAAAAGTGAACCAGTTAATTGTGACGATTTCGTTTTTGAATTCTTCGTCAAAGTTTGAATGAGTTGATCTGCATTCTGCATCCACTTTAATAATTTTTGATTGGTTTGAACTTCTGTGCGCATGCTGCTTATTTTGTTCGTAAAAGGCGACCAAATAATTTCATAAAGCACAAACAAAAGAACAACGAGCGCGCCGAGCGCTAGGATTTGTTTTTCGCGTAATGCTAAATTCTGCCACCATTCTTTCATGAGGTGCCTCGTTGAATCAAAAAATTCGCTTTGACTTCGGTTCCTGCAATGCCAGCATTTTGTTGTTTCACACGCAATCCTTGCTGAGACAAGGTTTTCGCAAAGGCATCTAAATCATCAAATTTTTCTGCAATCAATTCCAGGTTTAATTGATTATCACGAAAGTCCAGATTTTTAAGTTGCAAACTAGGAATTTTCGTTAAAGAAGCACCGGTTTTTGCGAGTAAGACGAGGAAATTATTTTTATTGGCGGATTCAGTAAGCGAAGCGAGCTTACTCTCCATGCGTTCACGTGGCGCAACAATGGACGTTGAATCGGGAAAATTTTTTTTATAAAGCGTATTGATTGCTATTTCCAAACGATTCGCTTCATGATGCAAAATAAAAAATGAAATTAAATTGCTAAAAAACGCAATACCCAGCCATGCGAGTGCGAGATAACCCGCTAAAATCCAAATTTTTTTTGTTTCGGATGATTTGCGCTCTGCACGATATTGACCTTGTAATAAATTAATCGCGGGTTGCGTATCAATCCAGGTGGTGATTTTTTCCAACCAAGCTTGTTCTGACAATTTGATTTGCTTCAAAGTCACAGAGTTCGTTGCAATTTCAATATCGGATTCCAGTGTATTATAAATCTGAATTACTTCTGGTTTTTCCGAAGATTCTTTTACAGCAAATTCAATCAATAAAGGTAAATTGCTCAGTTCAGCCGCAAAACCCGTATAACTATTTTTACGTAACGTGCCAACATCGCGGTCTAAACTGAGCGACCAATTTTTGGGAAGCAAAGGCAACGCAAAAACCGCAGAATAAAGTTGGATAGGTTTGATCTCTGCGACAGAAAGCAAACCTAACCATTCATCCATTTTTTGCTTAGCCACAATCGCAGTCGCCGTCATGCCATCAAGCGGCGCATCGGCTAGCGCAAAATGCAAATTTTCCACATCATCAATCACTTGTTCTTCAACGGCAAAAGGCAGCGCTTGCAACAAACGCGCGTGGCTCAATTTAGGTAAAGCAACTTGAGTGAGAACGACATCCCGTGCGGGCACAATCACAGTGACATCATTTTTTTTGGCGAAATCAGGAATGTCAGATAAATGGCAGCGTAAAACGGATTTTTCAATCATCCCATCTTCGAGCGCAATCCAACTCACTTGTAATGGCTCAGTGCTGTGGAAATAAATGATAGTTCGATTGCTCATAAAGTCCCTTTACTTTGCCATAGAATAATCACAACGGGTTGCTTGTTTTTCAAAAACCGCATTAGCAATGTATATAATGTAATATTCTGTTTTCCCATCACAACGTTGGTTCGCACGATAAAGTAACTACTCGTTACAACCAGGTTATTTTGCGTAATCGCATTGTTTTTCACAATAGGTAAGTTAGCGAGCGCGGCTAAATTAGCAAAAGGCGTTTTTTTGCGAATCGCATCCAGTGCTTTTGCTGCTTCCAGTGTAACCTTCGGGCTCAAGCTCATGATGACAGGAATGGGTGCGCTGTTGATATTAATGGAAGTTTTCTCTGGCAATGCAGTGACATAGGGCGCGAGTTTTGCGTAGAGTGCGGGCGTGATGTCTTTTACCATACGTAATTCACTGACACTCACCATGAGTTGATGCGGTGCGCGATAAGGTGGATTTAGTTTTGCATAGTATTGATCGAGCGCTGGGTTGTTAAGTCCGGGGGTGATCCAGTGAGCGATGTTTTGCGTAATGTTTTTTGCAACCGCTGGATCGATATTAGGTTCAACTAGACGGAGTAAACGTGCAAAAAAAGTTTGATATTGCCCATCCGTTAAATTATTTAAATTTAATTTTCCTTGCCCGTCATAAATAATGCTCGTGACTTTTGTGCCATTGATATCATTCATTGGCGAATGAATCGGTGTGCGATCGATGACTTTGTTGGGCTGTTGTTGCTTAAAATCATTCGTTAATTGATCGATGGCCCAATAAATAGATCCTTCTGCATATTGATTGCTTTGAATGTTATTTAACAACAATTCTGTGCGATGCGTGTCGGTGCGTAAGCGTTCAATCATCGCGATAGCGGCGGCTGCTACTAAAGCAGTGACAAAGATTGCGACGATAATAGCCGTGCCGCGTTGATTAAGTAGTCGGTTTTTCAAAAGGTTGTCCCACAATAAGGTAAAGCTCTTGTATTTTACCCCAGTTTTTCAAGGTAAGCGAAACACGAACTGCTTTCGGCAATAGAGCAGATGGCTGATCGAGCGGCGGCCAAACCGGTTGAAATTTTCCTTTGTTATCCAAATATTCAAATTGAAGATCACTCACGTCATTCAAAAGTTCACGCGTATCGGAAGGTGTATCACGTGTTTGATCGAGCACAGGCCAAGTCGTGCGAACGAAAGTTTTTTTATTCTGAAATTGATAGCGCGTGCGTTGCAAGGTGGTACGTTGCAATTGGCCAAACGGATTGGTTAATCCCGCATGTGTAAATGTAACCGTGTCTGGTGTACCGATGAATCCTTCCTGGGTGCCGGAGACATTCATGATTGGGCGATGAATGGTTTGTTCAATATCATGTGACAGCAATAAGAAGGCAATTTGTAATTTCGCTAAACGCGCCGCTTTTTCTTCCGTGGTGGATTGGATATTTAGCACATTGTGTAATGCACTCACCAGAATGAGAGAAACGATGCTAAAAATAAATAGCGCAATAATAATTTCCAGCAAAGTAAATCCAATCGTTTTTTTATTAATTGGCATAGAGATAACTCGACAAATGGGCTAACTGTTTGTTATCTATTTTAGTAAAAACGGTCACATCAATTTTTTTAATGTGTGGATTGGGTGTCTCATTTAATACGGCTTCAAACGACCATGCTTGACCTAGCGCAGTGGTTTCTTGGGATAAATGATCAGGTTCTTGCGGTAATTTTAAAATGCCCGCGCGTATATTATTTATAACGTCTTCTGCAATCCAAGTTCCAATCGTACGGTTTTGCAAATAAAGCGTGTGGTTGATATTTTGTGCCGTGGTTTTAATGACGGCGGTCAAAGCAATGCTTAAAATAACCAAAGCAATTAAAACTTCAATGAGGGTGAGTCCTTTTTCACTCTGCGGTGACAATTTCACTGGTGACCTCGCCATTTGCTTTGCCGATCACTTGATAATACGGAGTTTCTTGTTTTTTTCCAATCAAGATGACAAACGGTGTGACATCATTGCTGGGTGTAATAATTAATTGCGGTTGTCCATTGGCTGGAACAATTTCTCCATTAATGCGGAGTGTGATTTTTGTATTATCCGGAATACGTTGTAATCCGAGAGCGGCTTGTTCGATGGGTTTCCAGCTGCCTTCGTCGGGATTGGTTGGACGATGAAATTCATAAAATTGAAATGAATTTCCATTGAGCGCAAATCCAACGGTAGCCGGACGTAACATAGCTTCTTGTTCAGCGAGCATGAAAGTATTGACGAATTGTTTTGCCATGGTTTCAAATTGTTTGTGCTGATTGGTATTGACTGTGACGACAGCGATTCCTGCAACAATGCTGATGATGAGCATCACAATCAATAATTCAATCAGTGTGAAACCAGAAGAGCGTTGCATTATTGCTGTGTCGAATTCGATTCGTTGTTGTTATCCACATTCCAGTTACCAATTTGGCTATCGCCTTCTTTTCCTTTTGGGCCGTAACTGAAGATACGAAGTTTTTCATCGGTATTGAGATATTGATATTCCTGTCCCCATGGATCATTAGGTAATTGTTGTAAATAACCTTCTGCTTTCCAATTTTGTGGTACAGGTGATGTGGTGGGTTTTTTTACGAGAGCTTGTAAACCCTGATCCGTGGTTGGATACATACCGTTATCCAGTTTATAAAGATCAAGGGCACTTTGAATCGCCAGTAAATCCTGTTTTACCTTCACAATCCGCGCTTGCTCAGGTCGGCTCATGATTTTGGGAACGATAATTGCGGCTAAAATGCCTAAAATGACGACGACAACCATAACTTCAATTAAGGTAAAACCGGCTGATTTTTTCATGCTGATGTCCTGATATTTTTACTAAAATGAGGGTCTTACTGTAACATAAATAAGACTGAAATTCGTAGGCTGAATCAGCGCAAATAAAAAAGATCAAGCAGCTATTTTATTCTTTCAGTATAATTAACATTGAAGTGTATGAAAATAAATGTATATACTATGTATAGGGAATTGCAAATTGCTTGAATTGTGAGTAAAATGTATTCAATGTACGCAAGAAAAAGTGAATAATAGTTAGATAAAGTGGTTATTAATCAAGGGGTTGTTTTCGAGGGGGTAGCTTATGAATGGTCCGAGGGATAAAGGTAAAAAAGACGATAGCGAATTAGCTGCGGAAAGTGCTTTGAGAAAAAGTACTGTGAGCGATGCTCATGTTTTAACGCCAGAAGAAAAGGAAGCTCTTAAGAAGCATCAGAAACCTTTTCAAGATGTCCTCAGTGAAATGTTGCTGAAACTCCATAAAGACAATCAACAATTAAAACAAGATGTTAATATAGCGTATAAGGCACTTAATACCGAACAAACTCACTTAGGGAAAACCTCAACTACAGCTGAAAAAATAGCAGGGGTGAAGCCCATGAGTCCTGATGTAGTCATGAATTCCTATGAGCTCCGAATTAATCAGTACAATGAAGCTATCGCAGCGCTGAAGAATGCTGAGAAGACGCTTTCCATACAAGAAAAAGATATTCAAGAAGCTCTGAATCAAAATACACGTAGACCAGGTCGCTAATTGGTTTTGAGCTGGATACAGCATAGGAGATCTCAATGTTCGACCGGTTACAAAAGCCATTTTTAACGGTTGAAACCGGCGAAGCTTATCAACCCATCCGTTTGACTTATGACTTAAATGAGTCAAATGGATTGGTGTCTGCTTTAGAAAATCTGCAATGTCTCGAAAAAAATGCGAATGCCAACTCATGGAATTGGTATTGGAAAGACGAATGTGACGGAATGCATTTTGAGTCACTTGATTCCTTTCGCAAAAATCCGAATCACCCTGTCCGTTTAGGTACGATATCGCTTCGTGACGGTAAACTTTTTCTGAATCTTCCCTCGTTTAAGCGTGCCTGCATGGCGGTGCCCTTTTTCCATAAAATGATTAGCAAAGATATCGCGAATGTTCATCATGCTGATTTTATCAATAAAGTTTTTGGCTTAGATGATCGTTTGCCGCATGGTTTTGCTGAATTATTTAAAGATGAAGAATTGGATCAGATTTTAAGACAACGTGTTGAAGATTATCATAAAGTGCATGAGCTGTGCGAAGAAGCAGGATCTGCTGAAGAAGCGCTAAGAATTTTATCAGAGTATACGCACTCTGAAGCTGGAAAACGCCTACCTTATGCAGAACGCTATCAATTTGAATTGAAATCAGAAGATGATCCTGATGTTGTCTTCCTTGGTTTTTATATCTATCTCCGCGGCCGCGAATTGGTCGCCATCAAACGCTGGTTTGGTGAATCAGGCTACTCGCTCGCAGATGCTGCTGATGAAACGGTTGAGGCAGTGTTTGGTGGGTTGGGTGTGGATATTATTGAATAATTTTTTTGCCTTCTTACCCTCATCCCCTGCCCTTCTCCCGTAAACGGGAGAAGAGAGTTAAATAAATAGCAAGCTCCCTTCTCCCGCAAAGCGGGAGAAGGGCTGGGGATGAGGGAGGGTCTCACCCATTAAACTGATCCAACTGAAATATCGGCAACAACACCGCCAGCACAATAAACAACACAATTGCCCCCATCAACAAAATAATCGCGGGTTCAAATAACGCGAGACTAGTTTCAATTAATTGCGTGATTTCTCTATCCTGATTATTCGCAGCACGTTCCAACATATTTTCTAATTGACCACTCGCTTCACCACTCGCAATCAAATGAATACTCATCGGCGGGAAATAAGTTGTTTGACGTAAAGCTAAATTAATATTCGCACCTTCACGCACCCGATTCACCGCTTCTTCTACCGCATTACGAATCGGTAAATTCGTGATGAGAGCCGAAGAAATCGTCATCGCTTCAAGCACCGGCACTCCAGCGGAAGATAGAATCGCAAATGTTCTCGAAAATCGGGCCGTATTCGTCACTTTGGCCGCATTCCCAAGCACTGGAATACGCAAAATCAAACCATGCATTTTTTCACGAAATGCCACACTATTTTTCATTTGACGCCGGAAAAAATAAATCATCACAACAAACACAATCAATATATAAAGCCCAAAACTTTTAATACCCGTGCTGATTGCAATTAACACTTGCGTCATGCCAGGCAGCGCTTGTCCAATATTGCTATAAACCGAAACCATTTTCGGCACGACATACTCTAATAAAAATCCTACAATGCCCACGGCCACAAAAATCATAATGACGGGATAAATCAGCGCATGCATGACTTTCTGCCGCATTTCATATTGCTGCTCGGTATAATCAGCAAGACGTTGTAAAACAAGATCCAAATGCCCTGATTTTTCACCCGCAGCGACCGTCGAACAATACAAATTGGAAAATGCTTGAGGAAAATCCCGCATCGCAGACGCCAGCGCATGACCTTCCAACACTTTACTGCGTACAGATAAAATCAAACCTTTGGTGCGCGGTTTTTCAGTTTGTTCGGCAACAGCCGCAAGCACTTCCTCTAACGGTAAACCTGCAGCCAACAATGTTGCTAACTGACGCGTCATCAGCGCTAATTCTTTCGTATTAACACGTTGCTTACGGGAAATTTTTTGTGTGCCTTTCGATTGTGCCGTTTTTTCATGCGCGGCAGTCACATCAAGAGGGGTCAGACCCCTATCACGCAAAAGTTGACGCGCGTGTTTTGCAGTTTCGGCGGTAATAATCCCTTTTTGTTTAGTACCCGCTGCATTAATGACTGTGTAATGAAAGGCTGCCATGTTTTATCCTGACAAAATTATTCCTCACTCGTCACACGCAATACTTCTTCGAGCGAAGTGTGGCCGGCTAATACGCGCTTATAACCATCTTGGCGTATCGTCGGAAATAATGTGCGTGCATATTTTTTCAAATCGGGCTCTGCTTCACGACCATGAATCATCGCGCGTAATTTGTCATCGAGGGCAATTAATTCATAGACACCACTACGACCACTGTAACCACTATGTCGACAATGATCGCAACCCACTGCGTGATAAATCGTCGGTGGCGGATTATCTGTGACTCCCATCAATGCACATTCACCCTTATCAGCAGGTAAAGGTTTTTTGCAGTGCTGACACAGTAGGCGAATCAAACGCTGGGCGAGTACCCCAATCAAACTGGAAGATAACAAGAAAGGTTCAATGCCCATATCATCTAAACGCGTGATCGCACCAATCGCACTGTTGGTATGTAATGTTGATAACACCAAGTGACCGGTTAAGCTCGCTTGAATCGCAATTTGTGCGGTTTCAAGATCACGAATTTCACCAACCATCACCACATCAGGATCTTGACGCAGAATGGAACGCAAGCCTTTTGCAAACGTCATATTTACTTTGTAATTTACCTGGGTTTGACCTATTCCAGATAAATCATATTCGATAGGATCTTCAACCGTTAAAATATTACGTGTATTGGTATTTAAGGTAGTTAAAGCAGCATACAACGTCGTTGTTTTACCCGAACCGGTTGGACCGGTCACCAAAATAATCCCATGCGGAATCGCAATTAATTTTTGCATAAGCCGCAACGTGTCAGGCATCATGCCCAAATCCGCCATATTCAGTCGCGCGGATTGTTTGTCGAGGAGACGCAATACCACACGTTCGCCATGACTCGTTGGCATGGTGGAAACACGCACGTCAACCGCGCGTCCTGCAATGCGCAAAGTGATGCGGCCATCTTGCGGCAAACGTTTTTCGGCGATGTCTAATTTCGCCATGACTTTGATACGCGAAACAATCAAAGGCGCGAGAATACGTTGGGGTTCCAATACTTCGCGCAAGACACCATCCACACGAAAACGTACCATCACACGTTCTTCAAATGTTTCGATATGCACATCCGATGCGCCTTCTTTAATTGCTTCGCTGAGCAGCGCATTGAGTAAGCGAATAATCGGTGCATCATCTTGTCGTTCTAATAAATCTTCGGGCTTGGGTAACTCATGAATAAGATCAAACAAATTCATCGACTCACCTAAATCTTCCGCCATTAACATCGCAGTGTTGCTGTCGGTTTCGTAATTTTTTACGAGTAATTTATTAAATTTTTCCTCATCCACTTGTTCGAGTGCGAGTGGTAAATGTAAGTGTCGACGCAACTCATTTAAGATCGCAGTACTGGGATTATTTCGGTAAATGACTTTTGCTAAATCGTTTTCAACTCCCATGAACAACACACCATGTAATTTAGCAAACGCAAATGGAATGGGATTCATGGATGCCATCAGTTGTTATACTCTTCAAACGGTTTGGGTAAATTGGCGCTACGATTTAAGGGAGTTAACACAAACGGCGCTTTTTCTTGGAGTTTAGCTTGGTCGCGCGGATAATTTAATTGCACATCGCGAATGTTTTGGTATTTCGTAATGGTAATGTTGGACGCATCATCTGGATTACGCAATATGGTGGGTTTGATAAAAACTAATAAATTTTTCTTTTGTACTTGGCGGGATTTTTCTTGGAATAATAGTTTCCCCACCACAGGAACATCACCTAAAAATGGCACTTTATTCGTATTTTCAACGACAGTGTCACTGATCAAACCGCCGAGTACTAATACATCTTGACTATTAATGATGACAGCATTTTGAATATTGCTGGTGTTAATAGTCGGCGTTAATCCTGGCGAATTGGGATTTTGTAATGAATCATTTTTTAAGTTGATTAAGAGTCTCACTGCATTGCCTAAATTAATTTGGGGTATGACTTGTAATTTTAATGTAACGGGTTTGGTTTCAAACGTATTGAATGGCGTAACCGTACTGGTGCTGCCTGTGGTGGCATAAGATCCTGTTTGAAACGGGACTTCTTGACCAATTTCTAAGACCGCTTTTTGATTATCAAGGACCGCGATCGAAGGCGTAGATAAAATATTAGTGCCCGATTGTGTTTGCAAGAAACTTAAGATGGCAACCAGACTCGTGTTAGGAATAATACCAATATTGCCTGCCCCTGGCACAGGAAAGTCTGAAGGTAAGGAGGGTGTCGGTATTGTAGCTGAACCAACCAAAGATCCCCATTTAATACCTAATGCTTTTAAGCTGCCTTCATTGACTTCAACAATAATACCTTCCACCAAAACTTGCGCTGGACGAATATCCAGTTTCGCTACCACAGAATTGAGCGCAGTCATCATACTGGGAGGTGCCGTAATAATAATCGCATTCGTGTTGGGTTCTGCTTGAATACTGGTGGTATTTTCCGGTGTTTTATCTTTACCAGTGCCGGGTGCATTATTCGCAGACGGAAGATTGGAAGAAACGTCACTGCTTGAGCCAGTCGTTTTTCCCATCATATTTTGCGCGATTTTACCGAGCAAAGGTGCAAATTTTGCGGCTTGCAAATAACGTAAGTAAACGACTTCGGTATTTCCCTGTACGCCGCCGGAAGGTGTATCCAAATGTTCAATCAAAAAACGCATATGCAAACGGGCTGATTTATTACCGCTTAACAATATGCTATTGCTGCGTTCATCGGCGGCAATCGAGACTTGCGGCGCATCACCCGAGGCACGTGAAGCATTTTGTAAGTATTTAAAACCGTGACCAATTGCGAAGCGGCAGCTTGATGGAGTGGAACAATATCAATATTGTTAGAAGAATTACGGTCGATGTCACGAATGATATTGACGATACGCTCTAAATTATTTGCCCGACCCAGCAAGATAAGCACATTGCCAGGCGTGTAAGCAGAGATATTGCTCCACTGCGGCATAAGCGGGCGTACGACGGGAATAAGTTGATTGGCTGATACGCTATCTAATGGAATAACGCGGACAACAACTTCATCCCCTTTGCCGGGCATTTGTTTGTTGGCAACTTTCGTTGCATTCTCGCCGCTTTCCATGTTGGGGATAATCTTTATCACGTTGCCATTTGGAATGGCGGAATAACCCAGCAAGCCTAAAACCGAAAGAAAGACTTGATACACTTCCTCGGGTTTAATGGGCTTGCTAGAAACCAATGTAATTTTGCCGCTGACACGCGGATCCACCACAAAATTTTTCCCTGTTTCGAGCGCTACCTCATTGATTACACTTAAAATATCCGCATCTTGTAAGTTCCATAGACGAGATTCAGTGGGAGGTGTTTTGGGGGTGTCTATTGGTGTTGTTTTGATTGATGAGGTAGTCGTAATAACGGTTTGTGCGGGTACTGTTGCTTTCGTTGTGTCAGCAGCAAAGCCTAGTCTCGTTATTGACAGCAGTAACAGAGCAATTAGTACATAGCAAAATTGTTTCATGCCTTTCCTACAAATTCGTTAACTAATGGGTATACCTTAGGCAAGAAGATATCACAAAAATAGGTTGGCTTGTATGTGGCAATCGGTAGATTTTTTGTTCTGCACGTCCTCATCCCCAGCCCTTCTCCCGTTGCCGGGAGAAGGGAGCTAATGCTAAGAACTCCCTTCTCCCGGCAACGGGAGAAGGGCAGGGGATGAGGGTGTCGCAAAATTTCGTTGTAAATAATTCTCAAAATCCATTAACAAAGCCAAATCATTCGCATCTAATGCTCTTTCTGCGCGTAAAGTTTTTATCTCTAAGAGAGCCGCCTCCGGCGTTAAGCGTTTTCTTCCCTGATAATCGATAAGAATGTCATTTTCATTTCGAGCATTGATTTGTTTGAGATGTTTTGCAAATGTGAGAGCTTCCGAGTTTTGCAGTACTTCCGGATAATTTCTGCCGAGAATACGTAATGCTAATGTAGTTAATTTAGAAGAACTATTTTGGATTAACTTGGCTTTATTCATTGGAGTGCTGGCGTGAAAACGCTGACAGAAAAATTCATCTTCTGAAGTCCAGAAGCCATTTAAATATAAGCTAGCTTCAATATCCGTTTGCGGATAAACCGGATATTTATAATTCGTATAATATTCTGTGATTTTTTCGAAAATAGCGGGGTTTGTTGATAACCATTGTTTATTTTTTTCAGCAAGCGCAATACGCTCTGGGCTTAATTTAAGTAAAAAACGTTCTTTGAAAGGCAAAATAAAATTAGGCTCGCCGGGTTTTTTATTAATGACCCACGTATTTTCTTTGAGATTATTGGGGGTGGCTTCGGCAAGATTTTCTGTGTCCATGCGTAACCAAAGTGATTGATTGGAGTAATGACGATGATTCCCGAGAAAAAGCACAGGACATTGAAAATGGGCTTTTCCTCCGAGTTTGCCGCTAACTAATAATGCCAAATCTTTTTGCGCTTGACGCATGCGCTCCAAATCAATGTCTTTTTTGAAATAACCATGCAAATATTCCCACATCTCGCGTTCTTGCATGAAACGCCGCGCTAATTCCAGCGTGACTTCGACATCCACCATCGCATGATGCGAGCGGCCTGAAACAAATTGATTTAAAAGATTTAAATTTTCGAGCTTCAATGAAAAACTTCCCTCAATTTCAGGCCATTTGAGTACATTATTTTTAAAAAGAAAAAACATCACTGTCATGGGATAAATATCCATACGCTGACATTGATTGGCGAATTGATGGGTATAGGGTTTTAATAAATTACGATAAAACGAAAAACGCAGGAATTCATCATCAAATCCCAAGGTATTATAACCTAAACTAATGGTGCCGGGTTCATTAAGCCATTGATGAATTTGTTTAATCGCTTCAAATTCCGATGTTCCCTGAAGAATTTCATGGATTCCCATTTTATGGGTAATCAATGCATAAGGAGAGGGTATAACATCGGGATTTAACTTGATTTTAATTTCGTAACGATTCAATTCTTTTAAATTCAAATCCGTACGAATGGCAGCAAAATGTAATGCTTGATCGAATGCTTTGTTTAATCCGGTCGTTTCCAAGTCGTAAAAAAGGTAGGTTTGCAATTAAAAATCCTCAATCTGAATCACTTGATAAGCAGGTTGTTCATAAGGGTGTGATTGTTTTAAAGCAGCAATAACTTCATTTATGCAATG
The DNA here is from genome assembly GCA_964427485.1 of uncultured Coxiellaceae bacterium. Classification (GTDB taxonomy): domain Bacteria; phylum Pseudomonadota; class Gammaproteobacteria; order DSM-16500; family DSM-16500; genus CAYRUP01. The sequence continues at coordinate 12,661 of CAYRUP010000010.1, forward strand.
TTTGTCACAAATCATATCCACACGATATTCGAGCACTTTTTCCAGCTGACCTTTTTCACCGATAAAAGCATTACTTTTTTCCAGTGGTATGAATTGTCCTTCACCTAGAACTTGCCAAGCACAGTGGGCATAATTACCGATTTTTCCGGCCCCTGCATCAAACAAAGCGTTTTTAACTCTATCCGCATAATCGACTGGGACATAAAAATATAATTTATACATAAGGGAACCTCTCGATTTAGGGGGTTATCATAACATTCACTTTTAGATATTTCCTGTATAAGATTTGTTGCTTTTTATTGCAAATATCTTTAATGTAAACATTCGACCCAATTTTTTTGTGTAAATGGAGACTTAAAAATGAAAAAACATAATTTAGCTCTTCTGCTGGGACTTTTGGCCAGCTCAGGTGTGTTTGCAGCAAATGTGACAATTTCGGGTGTTATTCCAGGAACTGTCCTGCTTAATCGCTCGGGTATTAGCGCGTATACAGGTAAGCCTGGTTTAACTGCAGCTCCTGTAGAACAAGTTATTCAATATGAACGCATTGTTTTGTCTCCAGAAGCCAAAAAATATTTGGCGGATCATGTAGATGCTACGCAAAATAATGGAATGTTGATGGCAATGAATAGCGCCAACAGCAATGTGTCAAGCACACAATTAGGCATGAATAAAGTTGAGGTATTGAATCAGGGTAGTCACGGTACCTGTGCGACGTTTGCAACCACAGCTGCCTTAGATGCTGCCTTAGGCCGTAATGGCGAGCTTGGCATTAGCCAATTGTGTAATTTAGAATTAGGGTCTTATCTTCAAAGTAAAAATCAAGATTATCCAAGCGGTTGGGAAGGTTCTGACAATACGATTATTTTAAAACAAATTACAAAATACGGTGCGATTAATCTAAAATCGCAACAGGATTACGGTTGTTCTGGTGTTAAGACCTATCCATTAAACGATGAGAATAGTACCGGTAAGCCTATGAGTGTTGACAAATTTCTTGGTCGTAGTGAACTCGTTATGAAAAACATTTCATACAAATCCATCTTGGATACGGAAAATGCTTTCTCTGCCTCACCTCAAAATAGTGACACGACAAAGCTTAGCAACATTAAAAATGCTTTGATAAATGGACATCGCGTCGTATTTGGTATGTTGCTAGATGAAGAAATTGGTCACAATGGCACGGCGGGTAAGTCAAAAGTTAATTTTGATAGCTGGGTCAAAACACCTGAAATTGCTAAAAAAGCTAAAACCAAAAAAGGTTTGACCGCAGGCCACGCAATGGTTATCACGGGTTTTGATGATAATGCAGTTATTATTGATGCTAATAAAGTAAAACACACGGGCGTTTTCACCTTACGTAATTCATGGGGTCCAGACGCGGGTGATAGCGGCAACTACTACATGAGTTATGATTATCTCACTTTTGTAATGGAAGCGATGGAAATTATTCCTAGCGCGTCTTAATTATTTTTACCCTCATCCCCAACCCTTCTCCCGCTTGCGGGAGAAGGGAGCTTTTTTTGTAAGCGAATCCCACAAGCGCCCGTTTGCGGTTTTTCTCATACCCTTCAACACAATTTTGACATATACTTTTTGAATGTCTGTGAGCCACTGATTTATTCAGGCATGGTAAAGCGTCGCGATTCTTTCGAATGGAATTTATTTTTTAATAACCCAGGAGGGGAAGATATGCAAAAGCGCCACCCAATGTTTGTTGCCAGTGTCATTGCGTTAGCATCTATGTCTGCAGCTTTTGCGGCAGAACCCATTCACCTTAACCATCAATCAGCTTCTATTTTAAGCTCATTTTCCGCCAGTGGTTCCTCATTAAAAGAAGTGAGCAGTACGGTGGATTTCAACCAAACTCAGCATATTCGGTTGCAACAGAATTTTTATGGCTACCGCGTTTGGGGTGGTGATGCAATCGTTCATATTGTCAAAAATCAAAAAGCGTCATTGAAGCAATTACTAAATAGTCCGGCATCTTATTCGACCACGTTAAACGGCACTTTGTATCAAAATTTTGAGAAAGAGTTAGCCGCAACATTAAGTTATGTTACAAATCCTCTGCAAAAAGACAAAGCATTACAGCAAGCGTTGGGGACATCGCAAAATGTAAGTGATATCAAAAATGATTTAATTGTCTATGTCGATCACAACAATAAAGCACATTGGGCTTATCACATCAGTTACTTGACTAAAACTGCTACGAATGCGATGCCCGCAAAACCATCCTATATCATGGATGCCATCACCTTCACAATCTATCAACAATGGAACAACATCCAAACATTGGATGATGTAGCGGGTGGCGGTTTTGGCGGTAATGAAAAAATGGGTAAATTGACCTATGACGGTTTAGCAAAAGATTTACCTGGTTTAAACATTGAACGAGATGCAGCGACTAAAATGTGCAGCATCGAAAATTCAGACGTCACCGTTGAAGACGTACGAAAAAGCGATGCAATTGTGCAATTTAATTGTGAAAAATTAAATCCAGAACACAACAATGAATATTGGGATGCAGATCAAGATGCTGTGAATGGCGGTTATTCACCCAGTAATGATGCATTATTCGCAGGTAATGTGATCAAGGATATGTATCAAAAATGGTATAACTTGCCCGTATTAACCCGAGATGGCAAACCCATGATGTTAGTGATGCGTGTGCATGAATACATGGACAATGCTTATTGGGATGGACAGCAAATGACGTTCGGTGATGGTATTAGCATGTTTTATCCATTGGTATCACTCGGCGTCGGCGCGCATGAAATCAGCCATGGCTTTACTGAACAACATTCTGGTTTGGAATATTATGCGCAATCGGGCGGACTGAATGAAGCATTCTCTGATATGGCAGCGCAAGGCGCAGAATTTTTTGCGTATGGTCATAACAGTTGGCAAATTGGTCCTGAGATTTTCAAAGAAAAAAATAAAGCGTTGCGTTATATGGATCTGCCATCCAAAGATTGCGAAGGCAGAACACCAGGTGATTGGTGCTCCATTGATAACGTGAGTGAATACAACTCTTCTCTGGATGTGCATTTCAGTAGCGGCATTTTCAACCGCGTATTTTATGTGATGGGCACATCTAAAAATTGGGACACCAAAAAAGCCTTTGATGTGATGGTGCAAGCCAATATGAATTATTGGACACCAACGACTTCATTCGAAGACGCTGCTTGCGGTGTTGTCAAAGCAACAAAGGATTATCAATACGATATGGATGCTGTAACGAAAGCGATGAATACAGTCGGAATTGATATTAGTAAATGCTAATGAAAAAGCAGGTGGGCATGCGTGCCCACCTGTGTTGTAGGCTTATCCTCGTGAACGTGCCCGTTTGCGAAGGCTGCATATTGACCTTCCTCTTAATTCGCATATACTCAGGAACTCTTCGCGCGGGTGTAGTTCAATGGTAGAACTTCAGCTTCCCAAGCTGATAGCGTGGGTTCGATTCCCATCACCCGCTCCATTGATCATAAGTGAGGACAAGTTACATGCATAAAATTCTTAAATGGGTAGGTATTTTGCTAAGCGCTATTGTGATATTGATTATAGTAGCGGTGATTTTATTGATGACATTGGCAAGCCCAAATCGTTTAAAACCCTTATTAACCGATCAAATCAAGAAATACACGGGACGCCAACTTACCATAGATGGCGATTTATCTTGGACTTTTTTTCCTTATGTCGGCGTGAAAGTTGGACATATCGCATTAAGTAATCCCGCTAATTTCCCTGATAAAACATTTGCTGAAATTAACAGTGCGACTTTGAACGTGAAATTGATGCCTTTGCTGAGTGGTAAAGTGGAATCAACAGGGATTGTTTTGCGAGGCATGCATTTACACTTGATTAAAAATGCAAAAGGCGAAGTCAATTGGAGTTTCATGCAAAAAACTTCTAATACCTCTCAGGTTGTGCAACACACTGGAGCACCCAAAAAAGCACTCCTTGGTTTAGCTATTTCAGGTGTTGATATATCAGATGCAAATATTACTTTTAGTGATGAACAGACGAACAAATCCTACGATATTAAACAATTTGAACTAAATGCAAAAAATATTAATTTAATGCAACCTTTTCCCATTAAAACTTCATTTGATTTCACTTCCAATAATCCAGCAGCATCCGGCCGTGTAGTATTGACAGGAAACACCGCATTTAATTTAGCGGCCGCTGTGTATACCGTGCGTGACTTAAATTTTACTCTGGATCTTAAGCAAACTGACAAAAAAATTAATATGAGTATCAAAGGCGATGGTGATTTTAGCGCGAGTGCGAACTCCGTTAAAATGCAAAGTAATTTGAGTATTGATACTTTAGAAGCCGCGAAATTGACGATCAAAAATATTCACATGAAAGCCAATTTTCAAAACGGCGTGTTAAATTTGACACCGATAACAGCAAATCTTTATCAGGGTAATTTGAATGGTCAGGCGACAGTTAATTTAAAATCGTCCGTACCTTTAATCACATTGCATGCCAAACTCGCGAATGTAGAGGCTGAGCCATTATTGCAGGATTTAGGCGATCCTAACCAAAAAATTAAAATTGCCGGTTTAGGTAATATTGAATTGCAAATCATCACGGCAGGTACAGATGCAAAAACCGTAGTAAGCAATTTAAATGGTACGAGCCAATTCAGTTTTAATAATGGCGCGCTTGTAGGAATTGACTTGGGTTATCTGGTTGATACTGCATATGCTGTTGTTAAAGGAAAATCACCTACTGCAATTAATAATGACAAAACGAATTTCGGTACGTTAACGGGAACCGCGACCATTAAAAATGGCGTGATTGCAAATAATGATTTGTTTATCGATGGACCGCGTTTTGCAACACGGGGTTCGGGAACGATTAATTTAGTTAATCAAAAAATGGATTACACTTTGCAGACCACGGTTAAACAGCGCGATCAAAAAGATGATATGAGTGATTTGTATGGCATTGCATTGCCGGTACTCGTTTCCGGTAATTTAAATAATCCATCTATTCGTTTAGATAGCAGTGCGCTCGGAAAAGCCGTTGCCGAACGTGAGGTGAAACGTGTGACAACGAAAGTGACGGAAAAAGTAGCGGATCAAATCAAAGAAAAATTACATGGTAAAGCAGGCGATGTATTAAATAATTTGTTGGGCCATTAAAATGTTTCGTGTCATCACTATCAATTTAAATGGGATTCGTTCCGCGGCAAAAAAAGGATTTTTTGCTTGGTTACAGCAACAAAACGCCGATGTCATCTGCGTTCAAGAAATCAAAGCACAAGAAGCGGATATTGCACACACATTATTTCAACCTGAAGGTTATCACAGTTATTTTCATTTCGCAGAAAAAAAAGGTTACAGCGGCGTTGGCATTTATACTAAACGAAAACCGGATCAAGTGGTGACAGGTTTAGGTTGGCCTCATGCCGATCAAGAAGGACGTTATGTTGAAGTGAACTTTGCTGACTTGACTATCGTTTCACTTTATATGCCATCGGGTACGAGTGGCGAACATCGGCAAGCGATTAAGTTTGATTTTTTAGAGCGCTTTAAAGAACATCTCATTAAATTACGAGAACAAAAAAAAGAATTGATAATTTGCGGTGACTGGAATATCGCGCATCGGCAAATTGATTTGAAAAATTGGCGTGGCAATCAAAAAAATTCGGGATTTTTGCCTGAAGAGCGTGCTTGGATGGATGAATTATTTGGTTCAATGGGATTTGTTGATGCGTTTCGATATGTCAATCAAGAGACGGAGCAATACACTTGGTGGTCGAGTCGCGGACAAGCTTGGGCCAAAAATGTCGGTTGGCGGATTGATTATCATGTTGTGACGCCTGGTTTAAAAGATATGATCAAAGCGGTATCCATTTATAAGGATCAACGTTTTTCCGATCACGCGCCTTTAATTATTGATTATGCATTATGATCCATTCCTTAATTCTTTGATTATGATATCATTTCAAAATGTTAAGGCTATTTTAAGCTTGCTTCGATAAACTGAATATAAGGCTATTTTTAAGGTGTAATGCATGAATACGCCAGAGGATTATATCATTGCAGAAGGCCCTGAGGGGCTAAAAAAAGTTTTGAACGACCTTTGGGAAGAAGTCGAACATAACCCTAATTCTGCTAAACAAGAACATTATATTCTTTATCAATTAAGCAGCCAAAAATCACTTATAAAAATCGAAACAGATCAAATGCCATTTAAGTTTTGGTGTTATGATTTGATGGGTAGACCGATCACTTTACCAATGCGAGAAGTATTATCTCAGTTTTTAGAGGAACATTGGGGTAAGGAAAATCTCAGATTACAGGATGTAACTGAACAAAATAAATAAGCGGAGTATAAAAAATGAGTGAAGGACTTGATGAAAAATATATTGTTGATGTTGCGACCAATATCAGGAAGCGAGTAAACATTGCGGATCAATTTCCGATACCCACTAAAGTCTTTTCTGTGGAAGATGCAAAAAATGAAATTACAAAAGAACAGCAACGCACTCCTGAACTATCTCCTACCTTCTTAAAAGAATCCAAAGAAGTCACTGCTGGACTCAGAGCACATAGTTTGTGGGGAAAATTAAGATCAGCTGTCAAATCAGGCAAAGCGCCCGCCTTGGATGCGGAACAAAACGAACAACAAAATCAACCCACTAAACCAAAAAATAAATAATGAGTTTTGCATGCCAGAAAAACGTAAACATGAAGAAAAAGAACAATCAAGTTTTAAATTAGTAGATAGCGTCAAGCAATCATGGGCGCAGGATTTAATAAATGAAGGCTTCATCGACATCGCTGAGATGAGAGGCGTCGCCGATATTGAATTTGCTTTGGGTACCTACGCAGACGAAAACATACGTCGGAAAAATGTTCACGTTGTTGCAGGAACTGAATTTTTTTCTTACTCCGGAATTATTACTCCGCTTACCGAAAGACTTATTACAATAAAATCACTCGCTGAAAAAAAGAATCAAACACAAACAATGTTAGGAGTCACGAGTACCGTTGCTGGCCATTTCGCTTATTATGAATTTTGGATTAATCCTCTGACCAAAAAAATGGACATACATGTCATCGATTCTAGGGGAAGTGAAGAGGTTGCTCCACTGCATCGCGCGGGAAATGAAAGGGTTTTGAAGCATCTCAAATTAGCCGCGGAAAAGCTTAGTGATTATTCCTTGCAAACTAACGTTGCAGTAGGTTATATCGGGGATCAGGGTCGGGAGCCAAATTTACCATATCATGCAATACGTTTAGTGATGCGCCGCTGCCATCAATTGAATAGCGATTTTTTTGATGCAGAGAATGAAATGGCTGTTGCATCAAATCAAACAGACATTAAGCTTTTTAAATTAGCTATCATTAAAGAAGGCGCAAAAGAACTTGCCACGGCAAATCCTAGATGGAAGTCAGCGCTTCTGTTGCAAAAAATTACGATGGATGAATTGGGTATTATCTATCTCGATCCTCACAATGAAAAGTATCGAAAGCACAGATTAAATCGATTGAGTGAGCTCGCGAGTAGTGAAATGAAGCGAAATGAGGCTGGTGAAAGACAATTATTTGATCCAGTTAATTTGACTCTGCCGGGAGTTGAAAATGCGATAGCAACATTGCTCGCTGTCGCGGCAGAACAAAAAAAAATTCATACTGCGCTGACTCAGCCTCCTGCAGGGGTTACTTTGCAGCATGACTATGCATCAGAAGCACGCAAGCTTACGTCTGAAACCGCGCAAATTTATGCCTATTTTCATAAATTGAATGAACATTTCGCGAATGATTCACTCCATTTGAGTGCGCAACAGCAAGACGAATTTTTCGAAGCAAAATGGGCAGCGATCAAAGAAATAGAAGAAAATTTTAATACCTTGGGTACGCACAGTATGAATACAGCTCAAACGAATAAAATTTTAGTGCCTCCTGTTGCAACTGAAACACAAAAATTATCTGAAGCCGTTAAAACTTATCAAACATATAAAATGCATACTTTGTTCGGAACTCAAGTCAGTGTGAAAGATAATGAAAGTCTTCAAGCTGAGGCAAAAATAAATTTACAAAGCGGTGTTTTGAAAAACCAAGTACATTTGGATGAAGAATACGCGACATTTTTGCAAAAACAGGAATTGATTGAGTATTATCAGGAGGAGGGAAGTAAGGCTCGGGGTTTGATGAAAAGGTAAGTAAAGACCCTCATCCCCGACCCTTCTCCCAGCAAGCTGGGAGAAGGGAGCTCCTCTTGGTAACTCCCTTCTCTCGTTTACGGGAGAAGGGCAGGGGATGAGGGTGTTAAAATCCATATCAACCTACCTATCCAACGCATCCCTCTGCTTCTGAATCAATTCCTGAATTCCAGCTTTTGCTAACACAAGCAAGTTGTCCAATTCATTTTGTTGGAAAGTCGCTTTTTCTGCAGTGCCTTGAATTTCAATGAAGCCGCCTTGTTCAGTCATCACAACATTCATATCCGTTTCTGCATTGGAATCTTCTACATAATCTAAATCAATAATAGATTGGCCTTTGTAAATTCCCACAGAAATAGAGGCGACTAATTGTTTAAAAGGATCTTTTTTGATTTTGCCAGCTTGTTTTAATCGAGCAATTGCATCATATAAAGCAACACATCCACCCGTGATGGAAGCAGTTCGGGTGCCGCCGTCTGCCTGAATAACATCGCAATCAATTGTAATAGTGTATTCACCTAAGAGTTCAAGATTGACCGCGGCACGCAATGAGCGTGCTATCAAACGCTGAATTTCCTGGGTTCGCCCCGTTTGTTTGCCTTTCGCGGCTTCACGTGGAATGCGATCATGAGTGGAACGCGGTAACATGCCATATTCTGCAGTAACCCAACCTCTGCCCGAATCTTTCAAAAAAGGTGGAACACCAGGCGTTGCACTTGCTGTGCAAATTACCTTGGTCTCACCAAATTCCACTAACACGGAACCTTCAGCGTGTTTGGTAAAGTGGCGGGTAAGTAAAATGTCACGTAGTTGGTTGTTTGCACGATTACTTAGGCGCATAGTTTTCTCTTGAATAGTTATAAAAGCAGGTATTATAGACTGAGTAGATCAATATGATAATATGTTCCGTGAAAATGACTAGGGAAGATAAAAAATGATTCAAAGCATGACAGCGTTTGCAAGAGCGCAAGGACAAGGTAAGTGGGGAAATGCTATTTGTGAGATACGCTCAATTAACCATCGTTACCTTGAGCTCGCTGTGCGATTACCCGAAACATTGCATGAATTGGAAGTGCTCATGCGTGAGCGTATGCGACACTATATTCGCCGCGGTAAAATCGAATGCCACTTGCGTTTTCAACCCGGTGATACAGCAGGCGCTGAAATCACGATTAACCATCATCTTGCCGAAGAATTATGTAAAGCCAATGCGGTTATCGCAAAAATGCTGACACATCCAGCGCCGATCAATACGATGGATGTCATTCGTTGGCCTGGCATTTTGCAAATTGCTGAAATCGATTTGGAAACCATTCAAGATGAAGTATTAAAGTTATTGGAAAAAGCATTGCAAGAGTTAGTTGAAGTGCGTATGCGTGAAGGAGATGAGCTCAAGCAATTATTTTTACAACGTTTAGAAAGTATGAAAGCAGAACTGGCTAAAGTGCGTCATCGTCTTCCTGAAATTTATAGCCAACAACGTGCACGTTTAATTGCGCGTTTTAGTGATGCGAAAGTGGAGCTTGACTCCAGTCGATTTGAGCAAGAAATGGTGATGTTTGCGCAGAAGATCGATGTGTCTGAAGAAATTGAGCGACTTGACGCACATATTTCTGAAGTGCGCCGAATTTTAAAACAGGGTGGTGTAGCAGGGCGCCGTCTGGATTTTTTGATGCAAGAATTGAATCGAGAAGCGAATACACTGGGCGCTAAATCCATTGATATTGATACCACACGCGCTTCCGTGGAATTAAAAGTGTTGATTGAGCAAATTCGTGAACAAGTTCAAAATGTGGAATAACAGGAGAGCCGCATGTTAGTGGTGACTACATTTGAGGTTGAAGGTTATCGCATCTCAGATTACAAAGGTGTTGTGCGCGGCATTATTGTTCGATCTCCCACTATCATGCAGGGTTTTTCCGCTACCCTAAAAAATATTATTGGTGGTCATATTGGTGCTTACACAACGATGTGTGAGACTGCACGCCAACAAGCGTATGAGTTGATGATAGAACATGCAGCAGAATTAGGTGCGAATGCGATTCTCAATATGCGTTACGATGCGGCGGAAGTCTCAGGTCGATTTTCTGCAACGGAAGTGTTGTGTTATGGGACGGCGGTTGTGTTGGTGAAAAAAATAAAGTAGTAGGTGTCAAGCTAAGGAACATATGTCATCCTGAGCGCAGCGAAGGATCGCCTTATTATAATTTAGCGATCCTTCGCTGCGCTCAGGATGACATCAAAGCTCTTAAAATGCCTAAGAAAAAGCAAAAAAATAAATCACTGCTGCTCCGGCGTAGTCGCCGCTTGCACTAATTGTTTTTCAATAAATTGATCACCAATCACAATCAGTGTATTCGTCATTGCTAAAGTAGCTGCCATTTGTTTTTGTGTTTGCAGCAATTGTGTCATTAACACATAATTTTGCGAGTTATACATTAATAGTTGACGCAAAACAGTTCCAAGATTTTCAGTGGCAACTTGTTTAAACCAATCAGAACTGCTCGCCTGTTGCATGAGATCGTTTTCTTGCTGTGTCAATGCCCCACCATTGGCATGATCCATATAAAGTTGGCTGAGAACATAGCCGCTATACGATTGAATGGCTGAAACGGTAGTATAAAAGTCGCGATATTTTTTTACAGCATCGCTTGATCCTGCCCAGTTGCCTGGAGGCACATGCGTAATATTCAAACCCGCGGCGTTTTTAATGTAATTACGCGCAAGATCAATCTTTTGCTGACCTTTCTTTGTTCTTGGATCAGGATCCCAGAAAGGCTGACCTAGCAAACTTCCAAAAGTCATGTCATTCGCATAATTAACATTCTCAGGCGTTACGTTAGTGCCATAAAAATCGATCATTAATGCTCTTTGCATTGCCTGTTGTACATCAAAATTGGTTAAAACCGTATTCGTTTGAGTTGCGAAACTCGATTGTAAATTTGCCGTCGTTGAAGAATCATCTGGCATGATCCAACTATTCAATATTAAGAGCGCAGCATAAGTATGTTGCTCAATCCAATAAGCAGACTGTGCCGTATCAAACGTATTTTGAGTGATTAGCTTCAGATAAACTTCATCCATTCCTTGGCCTTTCACGGGTGCGATAACCAAGATACAAATTGTGAGAACTGCGGCTATCATCGCGAACATTTTTTTCATACGGGTTTTTAGTGTAAACATAAGCATGACTCCTTCGCGATATTAGTATTTGACATCCCAACCACTTTTGGGTTGAGAAGTTGTAGTGCTGCCACCACCTTGCGTATTATTTCCTGCACCAAAACCAGTATAAACTTGACTTTGTTCAGGTGCAGCAGCTGCAGGAGGTGGAACCGGTGGTGCTTCCGGTGCAGGAATCGTTGCGGTTGGCTGAGCAGGTTGTTCAACAGGAGGTGCTTGCGACGGAATTTGCGATGGAGCAGTTGAATTATCCAGATTAGATTGAGTTGAAGGCTGCTTAGGCGGCGGTGGCGCAGGTGCTGCTACTGAAGTTTGCGGCATTTGCATTTTTGGAGGACCAGCGGGTGCATTGGGAGAACTCATTTGTGAAGCTTGCTTTTTCAAATTGTTTTGACTTTGTTGAAGTATCGTTTCTTGCGTTTGTTGGCTCAACGTAGATACTTGTTTAGAAAACTCACTGGGAGATAAAACCGGCGCCGGTGTTTTTGCATCTTTGTTTGCGTCAGGCGATTTCGCTAAAGGAAAAAGTTGTCCGAAAGAAACCGTTGATGCGAGATACGCTGTTACAATAAGAATGAAGCCTAATCGTAGTTTAGACATGCTCTTGCTCCAGTGCTTTTAAGACAATTTCAAATCGTTCTGCCGCGAATACACGGGCCAACAAACGTAATCGCTCAAATACAATATTGCGCCGCAAAAATAATCCGGCCAAGGGATTTTCCGGCGTATTATTTTCTTCAGCATACATCAAAATTTTTGATGCTGAGCCAGGATCAATCGTATCAATCGCTTGTAGAATACGTAGAATACGCGATGTTTTAAGGTGTGCGCAAAGCGTAATGAATTGTTCTTCTTTGCTGAGCTCAAATCGCGTAATTTTATCGAGATTATTACCAAACGCGGTGATTGCTTCTTCGAGAGTAGGATCGCCATCCAACGTCCAATTCTCAACACTTTCCATGAAGGCAATGACACGATAGATCATCGAGTCTTCATAATTTTTCCAAAATTCGTGCGAAGCTTTTAAATCGATTAATGGCATATTGCCCTTCTGGTATAAAAAAAAACGGTATGCGTTTTATCAGTATACTTAATTTTCCCAGAATACTTAATACGAAGTTGAAGGATAACAGGATGGTTTTTTTATTACTATCTTGATGATATAGTGAAAATCTAAACTTCTTTTATTTATTTGCTAAAATACAAGTTTCCCCCAAAAAACAATAACATACAAACTAGGAGGCTTGTTTTTTCGCTATTTAAATGATATTGTAAAATTTGTAGCTACTCCGGCTAGAGGTGACTTATATATGCCATTGAAGGATGCTGTAAAAGTCTCGCGTAAAACGTTCTTTAATCCAATGGGTTGGCTTGGCTATGGTATGCTAAAAGCCCAATTCCAACTCAGTCGAGATATCTTGAAAGAAACCTTCACACCCGCTGAAGCGACACACAAAGAATCTTTTGCAGAATCCCTAAAACGCCTTAAATTAACCGAAGCGGATATCACACAAACTGCTTTTCGTTTTTTTATTTGTTCCATTGTTTTTGTCGTTTGCGGTGTTGCCACAATAGGTTTTAGTTTTTATCTACTCATTCACCAGGGAAGTTTTGCTGGATGGATTCTTGGGCTTGTAAGTGCGACCCTCTTTTTTGTCTTTGCGTTTCGCTATTCGTTTTGGCATTTCCAAATTAAACATCGCAAATTAGGTTGCACCTTTGCCGAATGGCGCAGCGGTAAAATAAATCGTACCGAGGAAGGTACGCCATGATTAATCTGTTTCAAATCGCAAGTAACGATCAATCAGTTTTGTATCTCGGACAGATTTTTGGTTTGGTCGGTTCATTGCTGCCGGTTCAAGATCCTAAGTTACTGATGGGGATAATGTTTAAAGTCCTTAACACAACAGCATTAACAGTGGGCGCCATGCTGGTTGTATATGTTGTGGTGGTGGGCCTTTTAAAGACCGCACAAGAAGGTGAATTTCTAGGGAAATGGAATTCTTTATGGGTTCCCGTTCGAACGGTGTTAGGTATTGCGGCATTATTTCCGACGGCATCGGGTTATTCCGCGTTGCAAATTATTATTATGTGGGTGGTGCTCCAGGGAGTTGGGGCTGGTGATACATTGTGGAGTACGGTGCTTAAATATGTCAGCGTAGCCGGTTCGCCTTATGCTGGAGTGGAATCTGGCTCCATGAGCAAGACGCCAGGAACAGGAGAAGCACCCGGCAGCGATGTCAATAGCCAGATGAAATTGTTGTTTCAATCCTTGATTTGTCAAGCCAGTGCGAAAGCGACTTATCCCGATCTTCCATTAACATCAACGACAGGCACGGTACGTTATTATTGTTCGGTTAATGGTGGTACGGATAAATCGTTTTGTAGTTCGATGACGTTAGATCCTATCAGCCCAGGAAATGCGCAGGTAGCAGATAATGTTTATAGCATGGGGCCCAATGCAAGTTGTGGGAAACTCCAATATTGTGACTTAAAGTCAAATTGCACTGACCCCCATTCCTCAACATGCTATGCGTGCAAAGGCCAACAGGCTGCTTTATCCGCCATTGTTCCGGCGCTCGGCGCTGTCGCGGACAATATTGTTTATCTGGATAATCAATATCTCAATTTTTATGAGAAAGGGACTGCGGATAATATCCCTTCTTGGGTACAAGATTTTTGTACGGCAAAGAACATTACCGCTGACGCTTGCTGCGCTTCCAATGCATCCAGTGTTGTTGAGGGTGTCACCGTTTACAAATGCGCCAATGAGTTTAGAACAGTTTATAGAGACATTGCCGATGATAAAACAGGTGGTATTTACAATGTGAGTCAAGCAACGGCCGGTGATTTATATGTGAGTTATCCTTTGAAGGCGTATTTAAAAGGTTCAGATTTTATTAATGCGGCGACTGGGCAATATACGGCAGCCCTCGGAGGTGCACTAGCCGAGTATATCCGCTATCAAATGAGTCAAACGGGTCCTGCCTTAAGAGAAGAGTGGCAAACCAATGCGTTGAAGTATGGTTGGATGATGGCGGGTATTTATTATTTTAAAATGGCTGAGACGAGTGGTCAGAATCTAAAAGCAGCGGCAATGACATTCACCGTGACGCCGCCTTCGCCTCCTTTACCGGGGGGTTATCGAAATAATTATCTTGCAAGTAAAAGTTTGGTTACGTCGATGACGACCCAAAATCAAGAAGCCAGTCCTACGTTTAGTTCAATTCCGGTAGGTGGCACGGATGTTCAAGAAGCGGTAGGTCATGCGACAGCGGGTCTTTTTAATGCCTTTACATACTGCCTGACGGGAGGAAATAGCGGTACGATTGCCACGAATCCTCTGATAAACATTGCATCATTTGGTTATACGATGATGATCATCGCGCAAACTTTATTTGCGGTGTGTATTACATTAATTGCTGTTTTGACGGGTATTTCGACCATTGAACCCATGGTGCTGGGTACTGGCCTCACCATGAACCCATTAGGAGAAGCGGTTAAAGCGGTTGCGAATTTCTTTGGTCTGTTTGCCGTACTTTTAATCGTTTCATTATATTCCATGGGTGCTATGTTAGGAATTTATGTGCCATTGATTCCCTATATGATTTTTACGATGGGAGCGATTGGTTGGTTATTTGCAGTCATTGAAGCGATGGTTGCAGCGCCCATTATTGCCTTAGGTATTTTAAGCCCCGGCGGTCAGCATGATATTTTAGGCCGCGCGGAACCTGCGTTGATGATGATATTTAACCTCTTTTTACGTCCGAGTTTGATGATATTTGGCATGATGGCGGCGATGTTATTGTCGATTGTCACGATAAATTTGGTTAATTCGGGTTTTGCGGGTGTAGTTACAAGCATCATTACGCATCCTGGATTATTCGAACAAATTTTATTTATCGCGGTTTATATCTCATTTATTGTGACGGTTTTGAATAAAACCTTTTCGTTGATTTATGTGGTGCCGGAAAGAATATTAACTTGGATTGGTGGTCCAGCAGTTCAATATGGTGAACAAGAAGCGCTGCAAGGTGCTAAGCATGCGACTGAAGCTGCCGCAGGTGCTGCGACTGGTGCAGGTAAAGAGTCAGGTGGTTCAGTGGGTGCGGGTGTGCAAGCGTATAAAGGCGCCAAAAAAGAAGAAGGTAAACGAGCGGAATTAGCTAAAGCCCACCTTGAAGATGCGAAGAATAAACCACAGTGATAGAAACTGTACCTACCCAGAATCGTAAACGCGCCCGTTTACGATGAGATCCGTTCCAGCCTATATATAAACCACAATATTGTCATTTGTATAAAATAAAAGTATCCTCGCGTTTGTTTAATTCTAAAAATAAGCGAGGGAAAAATGCAAAAGTTTAAAATAGCAACAATCGCCAGTCTTTCAATTCTCTCTACCACCCTTTGCGTTAACGCATTTGCAGAGCAAAGCATTGCTGCAAATGGTGTATACATTGGTCTAGGCGCGACACCCATTATGGGGTTGGTACAAGGTGGTGGAGCTTACGTTGATCCAGGCGCGACAATGACTTTAGGTTATCGAATTAATAACAATTTTGCGCTTGAAACAAGTTACACCGGTTTTATTGAACTCTTTGCTTCAGGACAAATTATTGATTTAACCATGAAAGGATTTATGCCGATGACACCCAATTTCAGTGTAGTTGGTAAAATTGGCGCAGCTTGTTTCCATGCTAAAAGTGATTTCGATTTCTTAGGTTTCAGTGATCATCATTCAACAACACGTTTTGCACCTGAAGTAGGAGCAGGATTAAGTTATAACTTTACCGCGAATTTTGCTACAGAACTCGGTGTATCGGTTGTGCCGGTGTCAGGTGTTACTATCGTACCGGTTACTTTTGGATTGCGTTATACGTTTGGTTAGTATGCACCCTCATCCCCGGCCCTTCTCCCGTAAACGGGAGAAGGGAGATAACGGTACAAAGCTCCCTTCTCCCGTTTACGGGCTAGGGTATGCACACATCTTTTTGAATAGTTTTTCGTAGGGTGGATTAGGCGTTTTTTGCCGTAA
>CAYRUP010000011.1:0-28173 GCA_964427485.1 uncultured Coxiellaceae bacterium
TTTAAAAACAAAGATGTGTGTGCAGGGTAGCCCTGCTGGGAAGGCTTTCTAAGCACCCCAACCCCAAAATGGGGGTAAACATCAAAAATGACGTACCTGTAAAAACAATAACTTACAGGTACGTCATTGGGCGCGGCTTTTTGATTAAAATTCATGGGGATATCTCAGCACGCCGTGCCCCCTGATTACGCTGCATTCACTTCCATTCCCGAGACAATAGGCTCGGAAGTTTTTAAAAATAATTGTAACAATTCTTTCAACAGCGCAGACAATGTTTCTGACATAATTAAAAAATCGGCATCAAACTGTTGTTGTTTGGTTTCAGCTTCCATGTTATTAGCTTCTGCAATCACTTGATCTTCGAAGCGAATACTTTGTAACGAAAAATTATCGACTAAAACAAAATTCACATAATCTTGCCAACACACCGCCAATTGTTTCACTAGATAACCGTCTTTGATAAATGACTGAATACTATTGGCAAATAAATCTTGCTGTTGACAGCGCACGATGCGATTTTGCTGATTTGGATCTTGCAAAACGCACGCTTTTTCAATCGATAATGAGCTAGGATTATTTTGATTTTTTAACCAATGCGTGATAACGGGCGACAGTTTTTGTAAATCAAAAGAATGTACGTTTTCCGAAACTGATTTCTTAAATAGCGAAATAAACTGTTCTACTTTCTTTTCATTTGTCGAGCCCACAACCAGCCATTGATTGCGTGTATCAATATAAGCATATAAACGAGTCAATTTACTGAATGCGCGCGGTAACAATGTGATAATGATTTCATCTTTGAGAGCTAATTTTTGTTTATGATAAATTTTGCGACCCTCGGACGCTTCAATTTGTTTGACTTTGTCACTCAATTCCTGACGAATGACAGCGGCAGGTAAGATTTTTTCTTCAATTTGCAAACAAAGCATAATGCAACCATTGATTGCACGTACAAGGGGCGTACCCTCCTCGTCAACTGGAGAAATCCAGCCGATACTTGACGGCATGGAGGGTAGACATGATGTAAACGCTAACGGTTCCATTCTCTCAATCAATTGCTCGATGGGTAAATGGAACGATTCCGTTAGTTGATATAATTGAACTTGCTTAAACCACATTTTTTTATTCCTATTTATTTAGGCAATTCTGAAGAATGATGATTCACAATCATCCATTGATTGCTTGTTTTTTCATACACAAAAGTAAAGCGGGCGGGTATGCTTTTTTTACCTTGTTTCGGGTCTGTATAGCTAAATGTATATAATCCAGAATTAATGGCCATATTTCCATATAAATTCGTTATCAAGCGATTGGTTGTGCATTTCATATCTGGATTACTGGTTAACTTAGTGAAATAAGCGTGTAATCCATCATGTTTATTGACTAAAATTTTCGGTGATAATGTAGGAAGTAATAATGCATTAGGCGCATAGAATTTGATAACCTTGTTAGCATCGCCTTTCGCAGTACCAATGGCAGAACACCATTCGTGATAGGCTTTTTGCACTTCGTTTTTTACCGGGTCATTAGCTGCGCCACAATTTGTGAAAATAAGAAACAAACCTAACAGAATGCTGTACCGTTTGACTTGTAAAAGAATCCTTTTCATATTGATTTCTCCCTATTAATCATGAAATTATGTTAGAATTTAACCCAAGTTTGCAAAAATCTATCATAGCATGGTGGAATCATGAAATCAGCAATCATTGCATTAGGAACGGCAAATCCACTTTATTGCCAACAGCAAAAAGATGCTGCTGAAATGATTGCTGGAGTGCTCCATTTAAAGCCCGCCGCAAAAAGATTATTAAAAGCTATTTACCGAACAACAGGAATAAATACGCGTTATAGTGTGTTACCTGATTTTTGCAAGTCATTAGGCGAATTCGAATTTTTTCCCAATGAGAAAGAGGCAGTCTTTCCATCCACTGCTGCTCGAATGAAATTATACAAGGAAAATGCATTACTCCTCGCTTTGAATGCAATCAAAAATTGCTTTGCAGAACTTAACGATGTATCACTCCAGCAAATTACGCATGTCATTACTGTGAGTTGTACGGGTATGTATGCGCCTGGTCTCGATATAGAAATCGTTCAGCAACTCAAGCTAAACACAAATGTGAAGCGAACGGTTATTAATTTTATGGGTTGCTATGGCGCATTCAATGCGATCAAAATAGCTGATGCGATTTGCAAAGCAGAACCTAATGCAACTGTCCTCATTGTTTCAGTGGAATTATGCACCCTTCATTTTCAAAAAAATGACAACACAGAAAATATGATTTCCAATGCGATATTTTCAGATGGCGCGGCGGCGGCAATTGTTCAAACTGTTGGCCAGCAAAAAAAATATTTTAGTCTGGAAGCATTTCATTGTGATTTATTATCGGAACATCATCAAGAAATGACTTGGCGTATTGCTGATAGTGGTTTTGATATTACCTTACATCCTATGTG
The DNA here is from genome assembly GCA_964427485.1 of uncultured Coxiellaceae bacterium. Taxonomy (GTDB): domain Bacteria; phylum Pseudomonadota; class Gammaproteobacteria; order DSM-16500; family DSM-16500; genus CAYRUP01. The sequence goes on from CAYRUP010000011.1 coordinate 2,458, forward strand.
CCTGATACAATTAAAAAAGGTATTGCGCATTTTACGAATGGCCTTTTGAATCAATTTGCTATGCGAAAAGAGCAAATTGATTATTATGCAATTCATCCTGGTGGCTTGAAAATTCTTCAAGCATGTGAGCAAGCCCTTGAAATTAATGAATATCATAATCGTTATGCCTATCAAATATTACGTGATTTTGGCAATATGTCGTCAGCTACTGTATTATTTTTGTTAAAAGCGATATGGAATGATTTTCATAACCAAAAAGAAAAACAAACTATTTTTAGCTGTGCATTTGGGCCGGGTTTGACTTTGGAAGCGATGATTTTAGCTGCGGTCATAGATGACAATTTGACGTAATTCATCGATAATATAGCGCATATATCTCTGAAAATCCCTACTTTTAAAATACTTGGAATGATATGAGCTTACTGCAAAAAATGTTGAGTACATTCGTTATATTGACAGCGAGTACGATAGCACTCGCTGCGCAAAACGATTTCCATATTATGATTAAACAGACTCTTCCCAATCAATTAGGCACATTTCAACAAGTTGAATTTGATGCAATTGATGATAATGATCCTGTTACATTTTATGCGGCCACATTCAATCAGCGTTATCGCGCGCGGATTTTTCAGCAAGAAGGTAAGATTCAATTTTTCGCTAATTACATGGATACCTTAAGCGAAAATGAAGATTTTATTGTAGCAACCAATGGCGGTTTTTATCGTGAAGATTTTACGCCTGCGGGTTTATTTATCGATAAAGGAAAAATCATTCGCAAAGTCGCACATGATAGCCTGCTTCAAACCTGTATTGTCATCAATAAAAAACAAAAAATAACATTAGAAGCTAAATTAAATAATTGTGCGCGTGGTTTTTATGCCATGCAAACAGGCCCGCTTTTAATTGAAGATGGGAAAGTCAATCACGACATTGCAGTACTGCAACAGAAATTACCGCACTTGCAAGATTTTTTTGCGCCGCATAAACGTACCGTACTTGCTCTGTCAGAAAACGGAGAATTAATTTCGATTGCTACGTCTGCAGCTACGTTATTAGACATTGCGACAATTTTACAAGATTACCCTCAAGTATTCGGCGTTAATAAAATACAAATTGCTATTGATTTAGATGGAGGTTCATCCACTGGCATGTATATACGATTTGCCGAACAACCATTTTATTATCAAGAATTAAAACATGTGAAAACATTTTTGTTTATTAAATAATTTTTTTCGAGGAGTCCAAATGCTATCAACACAAAAAGAAATGAAAGAAATAAAACAGGCTGAAGCACCCGAATCTTTAGTTGGAATTTATTGGGGTACGTTTGACCCGCCTACTTTAGCGCATGGAAACATCGTCAATACTGCATTCACACAATTAAAATTATCTAAATTACTTGTTGTAATAAATAATAATTCAAAAACAGGAAAAAATTACGTTATCCCTGCGAATAAACGTAAAGCAATGTTTAGGCAGATGCTTGCATCGGAAAAATATAAAGATTCTGTTTCAGTCTTTGCCCAAACGAATTTTTTTGATTTTTCATATGAAAAAATGAAAGAATTATTACCGAATAAAAAAATTGTCGCGATAGTAGGTCAGGATTCATTTGAAGCTTATAAAAAATATCTTGGCGCTTACGAAAAAGTGGCCGTCATGCCGCGGGGTGATCAACACGCTTTACTTCAAGCTGAAATCAAAAAATTAGGTTTAACCAATACAGATATTTTAAAAGTTGACAGTCAATTATTAGATATTTCATCCACAAAAATCAGAGAAGCTGTAAAAAAGCAGGATATGAATTATTTAGCCAGCGCTGCTGCTCCCTGTGTGAAAAAAAGTATTGAAACACATGGATTTTTCAAAGAAGGTTATCTTAAAAGATCTTATACGGCAATACATCATACCAGCGCTGAAGTGATTCAGCGTGCTTGGAGAAAAAGAATGAGGTAATTCATTCTTCTTCAAATTGGATTTTTTCTAAAATAAGTCCCGGCTCATCGGCCGTCATCTCAAGTATTCCGCTGGATGGATATTGACGATTGACGACATGATACGTTTTATGTGTTGTTACGACTAGTCCACTATTTATTACATCCTCGCCTTTCGTTGAAATAAGATGCTCACCATTTAACGTTAATTTTATATGAATAGGTTGATGCGATTGGCTATCCATCACCATACTGACTTGTTTGGCATAAAAACGAATTTTAATCGAGGCATGTGCTTTGCTCGAAACAATTTTGGTTGGCATAAGAATCCAGTCACCTTGCAATACCCACGTGTTAGGAGACAAACCAGGATTATGAGTGCCGAAAGCAATTGTGGGCGTGACAGGCTGCATATTCGCTGTGCGTTTAGCCTGATTAACAGCCTGAACAAACCAATCTCCTGCTATCATAAAGATGACACTTGCAATAATGATGACTCCTAATATTTTTCTGAAGAAAGAAGCTCGGTTACGAAAAAAACTGAATTGAGTCAGAATGCGTCTGCCTAACAATGCAATAATCAACATAGGTACTGCAGCACCAATACCAAAAGAAAGTAGGGTAAGAAAGCTGTTAAGTGTTGTTTGCTGTATGACGGTTTGTACAATCACGGCTGCTAAAATAGGACCTGCACAAGGTGTCCAGATAAATCCGACCAATCCCCCAAATAAAATACCACTGAAAAAGCCACCCTCTGGATTATTTACTACAGTGAATGAGGAACCGACATTAGCCAATCGTTGCGTTAAGTGACTAAATTTTTCAGTCAAATAAGTGGATATCATTACGATACCTAATGCTAAGAGAAGAACAAAAGAAATATTTCGTATCAGATTAAGATCAAGGCCAGATAGCTCAACTAATTTTTTTGAGAATAAAGTAAATAGGGCAAATACCAACACAAAGCCAATAATAATGCCTAAGGGTCGTTTTTTTCCGCCCTCAAGTGATCCAGAAAGAATAATGGGTAAAATGGGAAGTATGCAGGGAGAAATGATGAGAGCGAAGCCTTCTAAAAAGGCAAGGCCGATATTAATTAATTCAACGCGCATCACATCTCATCCTTTTTCTGTGTTAAATTAATATGATTATTATGAGGTACAAATGATCTTAAAATCAAAAAGCTTACCACCCCATTTTGCACGCATTATTCGGGATAAAGCAACTGAATATCCTTTTACCGGTGAATACAATGAGAGTGAGGAAGCGGGAACTTATTTGTGTCGTCAATGCGGATTAGCTTTATTTCGTTCACAAACCAAATTTCATTCGGGTTGTGGTTGGCCCAGTTTTGATGAGGAAATTGCTGGCGCTGTGAAACAGGTGCCCGATGCAGATGGACGTCGAATAGAAATCGTCTGTGCACGCTGCAATGGTCATTTGGGTCATGTTTTTATCGGTGAAAAATTAACGCCAAAAAACACGCGGCACTGTGTCAATTCAGTCAGTCTGGATTTTGTACCCAATTACACGGTAATTGATACCGAAGAAGCGATATTTGCAGCAGGTTGTTTTTGGGGAGTGGAATATTATTTTAAGAAACTAACGGGCGTTTTAAAAACAGAAGTGGGATATACCGGTGGCCACAAAGAAAATCCGAGTTATGAAAATATCTGCGCCGGTGACACAGGCCATTTTGAAGCTATTCGCGTTCTATATGATCCGCAAAAAATATCCTTTGAACAATTAACTCGATACTTTTTCGAAATTCATGATCCTACGCAAAAAAACGGTCAAGGTCCTGATATTGGAAAGCAATATTTAAGTGTCATTTTTTATTATGACGACACGCAAAAGAAAATTGCCCATCAATTAAAATCTGAACTTGAAAATAAAGGATTAAATATCGCAACAGACATCCTGCCTGTGAGTATATTCTGGCGTGCCGAATCCTATCATCAAGATTATTATACGAAGACAGCAAAGCATCCTTATTGTCATCAGTATGTGAAAAGGTTTTAAAATCCTTCGCTGTTAACCGGCACATGATCCTTCACTTCGTTCAGGATGACCCGAGTTGAAGTTCATTTGTTGAGGAGATTTTAGGAACAGCACCACGCCCAATGCAATAAATAACACGATTGCAGCAAATTGATATGCATGCAAATAAGCAATAAAATTAGCTTGGACACTTAATTGTTTGCCTAAACGAAACATTGTTTGTGGATCATTTAAGTTGAGATGTTGTGCCGCCAACCAATGTGTCAAGTTGGTATTAGCTGCTTGAATATGTCCCCCTAAACTATTCCAGTTTGCTTGTGTATCGCGATCTAAATAAGTTGTTAGCAGTGAAATACCGATTGCGTTTCCTATATTGCGTCCAAAACTGAATAAACCGGATGCTTCAGCAATAGCATTTCTCGGTAAGGTCGCGTAAACAATCGTACTTAATGGCATAAAAAAGCTTCCAATACCAAAACCTTGAATAAATCCAAGTGTTGTCACATAACTGACATTCGCGTCTAAAGTAATTTGACTGAGTAACCAAGTCGTCGAAGCACTGATAAATAATCCTAAGCCTATTAATAAGCGTGCATCGACACGTTTTGCTAATAATTGCGATGCCAAGCCCATCATTATGCCACTCGCAATACCGCGTGGCGCCATGATCAATCCTGTCAAGTCTGAACTATAGCCAAAAAGTGTTTCAAGCATTTGTGGAAGTATCGTTAAACTTCCTAAAAAAGAAGCTGCGAAAAACAAAATGACTAACGTGCCAAATGCAAAATTTCCATTTTTGAATAACCCAATATTAATAATGCTGTTTTTTGCTTTAAAACTGTGAACTAAAAATAAAATAAACGTCACTATAAAAGTGACGCACAATAAACGAATGATGGGCGATGAAAACCAATCATCAATTTCGCCACGATCTAGAAATAATTGCAAAGCACCCACCCAAATTAAAAGTAACCCCATCCCTAACCAATCAATACTATTTTTTTTGATCGGTGATTCTTTGATAAATGTTAACACCAAGAAAAAATTGACAATACACACTGGAATATTAATAAAAAAAATCCAACGCCAATTTAATGCCTCTGTTATATAACCCCCGAGTGTGGGACCCATGACCGGTGCAGCCATCACCCCAATGCCCCAAATTGCCATCATTTTAGGTTGTTCTTCGAGTGAAAATGATTCTCGCAGAATAAACTGTGACAAAGGAACCAGTGATGCGCCAAACACTCCCTGAAGCAGTCGGAAGATGACAATTTCAGTCAGATTCGCTGAAAATCCGCATAATGCCGAAGCTGTCATGAATCCAACAATATTAATTAATAATAAACGTTTGCAACCGAGTCGACTCACCAAAAACCCGGTTAATGGCATCAACATGCCTGATGCGACGATATAAGAAGTTAAAACCCAACTGATTTGATCTCGATCCGCACTGAGCGAACCCATCATATGTGGTAATGAAACATTGACAATGGTCGTATCAAGTATCTCCATCACAGTAGAAAGCATAACGGCTGCGACGATAAACCAGCGATGAGGATTTTTTGTGGTATTCATACTTTTGTTGTCGTGTCCACTGTGATGGTAGCTGTTGCACCCGCACGCAATGGATAAGCTGGGTTAGGATTTAAAATGAGAACCTTGACTGGAAAACGTTGCGTTACTTTGACCCAGTTGCCACTCGCATTTTCCGGCGGCAATAGTGAAAATATAGAGCCACTCGCTGAACTGACTGCATCTACTTTGCCGCGAAACACGTGTTTTGGAAACATATCTAAAATAATTTTAACGGGTTGTCCTGATTGAATGCGAGCCACTTGCGTTTCTTTAAAATTTGCATCTACCCAAAAATTATTTTGTTCTACCAGCATAAATAATGTTGTGTTTGCGACGACATTATTGCCAGGTCGTAAAGAAAATTGGGTTACAATACCTCCTCTCGGTGCTGTAATATGCGTGTGCTCTAAATCTAATTTCGCCTTAGCTAATTCTGCATCAAGCGCCATCAATTGCGCTTTTGCATTGTCTAATTGCGATTGCGCTTGATCACCCGCTGCCTTGGAAGCTTCTCCCATTTTTACAAGACGCAAAATACGTTGTGCATTTTGTTCGGCGAGCACCAACGTTGCTTGTTCGGCAAGAACGGCAGCGGATGCTTTATTTACGGCAATTTGAAATGGCGCTGGGTCAATCATAAATAACAACTGTCCTTTTTGGACAAGTTGATGATCTTGCACATAAATAGCAGCAACAGGTCCTGTGACTTGGGCTGCAATATTGATGGTATTCGCTTGTACATAGGCATCATCCGTGCTCGGATGACGATCGAAATAACGCATTAAGCCATAAGTGGAGAGGATAACAATAAGACTGATGCTCGCCCATAAAGAAAATTGTTTTTTTGAAAGAGTGATTTTCATGTGTTTTTTTACCTAGTTATTACCCTCATCCCCTACCCTTCTCCCGTAAACGGGAGAAGGGAGCTATTTAGGGTCATCCTTCTCCCAGCAAGTAGGAGAAGGGAGCTATAAAAAAAACTCCCTTCTCCCGCTTGCGGGAGAAGGGTTGGGGATGAGGGTAAGCCTTATTTTCTAACAGCTGAAACTCTAAAATCAACCTTAACCTCATCCTTCACCGCATCCGTTTTCGCCCACTCACCTTGCCCTACCCCAAATAAACTGCGTTTCAATTCAGTCGAACCTTTCGCGCTTGCCTTAGTTTCGGAATAATTTTCCAAAGTAAAGTTTAATACAATGGGCACCGTTTTATTGCGAATAGTCAATGTTCCATTTGCTTGATAAGTATTATTACCCGTTTTAGTAAAATCATTCGCTTTAAATACCGCTTGTGGGAACATGGCAACATTAAACCAATCTGCTGTTTTCAATGTCGTCGCAATATCACTATAGGAAGTTGTAACAGAATTCAGGTCAACTATAATCATAATACTACTTTGTTTGAGTTGTGCCGGATCAAAATTAATTTCACCAGAAAAGTCAGTCAATTTTCCTGTCGTCGGAGCATTATTCTGTGTTGCAGTAAAAGTGATAGAACTTCCCTCTGGAATGATTTGCCAGGCAGGTACTGCTGCAAATGTTAAGACAGGCAAAATTAATAATACCAATAGCAATTGTAAATAATACTTCACCACGACAACATCCTCCGCATAACATCATCTTTGTTAATGAAATGATGCTTCAAGGCAGCACCAACATGCGCACAAATCGTTGCTATTAAAGCATATCCTAACCATTGATGAATATTGGAAAATACGATTCGTAAATGTTCATCAGGCGAAATCAGATTAGGTAATGTCACCCAGCCAAAAAAAGAGACCGGAAGACCTGCTGCTGAAGTCACCAGCCAACCTGTGATTGGCATGGCAAACATAAAAATATAAAAAGCAAAATGAACCGTACGCGCTGCAAATTTTTGCCAAACCGGAATAGCAGAAGGTAAATCCGGCACAAGATTAACGAGACGCCAACCTAGACGCAGAAATGCAAGGCAAAGAACTAACATGCCGTAGGATTTATGCCAGCCAAATAATTTTAATTTTTCCAGACTCACAGGCAAGCGAGTCATGTATAAACCCAGCGCTAAAAGCCCAATCATGATAATGGCCATCATCCAATGCAACAGGATAGCAATAATGCCATATTGATCACGGGAATTTTTTAGCATTAATTACTTGCCCATGTTGCTTCGGATTCAATGTTAATTTTGACATCGTCACCTAAACCTGGCAAATAAGCTTTGATATCAAAATCAGAGCGTTTTAATTCAGCAGTCGCTGTAAATCCTGCTGTTTTTTTATTGCTAATTGGACTCATGCCGAGCTTATTCAATTTCACATGTAACGTAACCGGTTTAGACACCCCATGCATTGTTAGAATACCATCGACTGTTGCAGTATCTTTACCTGTTACAATGACTTTTTGGCTTGCAAAAGTGGCTAATGGAAATTGTGCAACATCAAAAAAATCTTTGCTTTTCAAATGTTCGTCTAATTTTTTAAGACCGGTTGTGAGTTCATCCATGTGAATTGTGGCATTAACTTTGCTGTTTTGTGGTTTTGTTTCATCTAATACGAGCGTGCCTTCAGCCATCCATTTGCCGGAAGGGTTGGAAAAACCAAAATGATTGATGTGCCAAAGAACGTAAGTATGTGTAGGATCTAATGTGAAAGTGTCTGCGGCTTCAGCTGTCAGTAAAAAAGCAAATGATAAAGATAAAACGATAAGTATTTTTTTTAAAACCGAGCTCATATGATTCCTCCTAGAATACAAAAATCCATGTTTTTTTAGCTGGACTTTGGCCATTTTTGCAAATGGTTTAAAAAACATTGTCATCCTGAGAGCGCCTTTTGCTCGAAGGATCGCTTGATGTATGTCGAATGATCCTTCGTTTCACTCAGGATGACAAACATTTAGATCAGTTTTCAAAAATGGCCAAAGTCCAGTTTAGATTGTCAATTCCCGCGAAGGCGGGAATCTATTATGAATGGATTCCCGCCTTCCGGGAATGACAACCCTATGAGTATAAATCAGATCCTATCTACATGACTACTACTGCTCGACAAGCTCGATCGTTATGATTTTCATCATTATTGCTGGAATGCGCTTGCTTTGGAGATGGCGGCGGTAAAAAACCATGTGTTTCACGCGCTTTCCGGGTCGTCAATTGTAAGCTGGCATTGGTCACCCGTGCTATTTTGCCAGTAAGTAGAGTATTACGATTATTTATTTCAGTTTTTAATTGTTCGCGCTGAATGTTTTTTTGTTTTACCATATACATTCCTGCACCGGCGATAGCGCCGAGAACAAGACATCCTGCTGCAAGTATCGCCCATCCCAACACTGGAATTGAAGCAGCGAGTCCAGCACCAATCAGTAAGGATGAAAACGTCCATGCTGTTCCAAGTGTAATAACCGCAGTGGTCAAACCTGCAATGACGCCAGCCGCAATTGCTTTACGTTGATTAGCTATAGGCAAAGCTGGAATCGATTTAAAACATTGCGCAAATTGTTTTTGAAAATGATTTTTTTCCATTTGAGCAAGTATCGCTTGTCGTACACTATCTTGTGTTGAAAAATTAGTTCCCTTAATAAGTTGGCTAAACGTGATAGAAGCATCTGTCGTTTTTTCTTCAATTTTAAGCAGCGTATCACCCGCTGCATTCCATTCGAGTGAATAATGTTTATTTTGAAATTTCTGAAATGTTTCATTAACTAATTTAATTAATGTGTCGTGGTAAATTTCGGTATCATCTTGGATTCTTAATTTTTGCATTGCGACTTCGAAAGCTAGAGCGCTTTTATAATTGCAACGTAATTTTAATAATTCAAAAAATAATATTTCATGGCGTTTTTTACGTTCAAGATGTTCTGCCTGAATCGCTTTTTGTAAATTCTCTGCTTCATTCAACCAGGCGTTATAAGTAAAACAAGCGATGGGTAATGCGATAAGTACAACGGCAAGACCGACACCGGTGATGGCAAGTGCTGCACTCAGTCCTGTTAAAGAGGCACCTAACCCTGCTGCGGCAGAAGGTGTCGTCATAAACCAGAGTCCGGTTGATAAAAGACTGATGCCATCGATGCCTGTTAATACAGCATAGCTGCCTAATATTGCTCTTTCGCTATGACTGATTGGGATTTCTTCTTGCTGTTCTTCGACTTGCTTGATCATTTGATAAGCCGAGCATGTGTCACTCATTTATCACTTTTCCTTACGATGCTTCAAAAAGAGTCTATATATGTAGCATTAAAGTTTCACGACTGTCAATGGATGCACTAGTTTTTAGATATCAATGGAGTATCATAGCTACCTTAAAATTAATGCTAACTTCGTGTTTTTATACATGTTGTTCCGCTCTTTTCATGTTTGAGGCTACTCTATGAATTTTCAACGTACCATTGGTCCAGTAGGCCTGTTATTTGCAGGGATTAGTAGTGTTATTGGCTCAGGCTGGTTGTTTGGTCCACTTTACGCGGCACAAATTGCAGGTCCTGCTGCTGTTTTATCTTGGATCTTGGGTGGTTTACTCATGATTGTCATTGCACTGACTTTCGCTGAATTGGGTAGTACGTTTCCTGTTGCGGGCGGCATGATCCAATTTGCTCAATATAGCCATGGTCCTTTGATCAGTTTCATGATTGGTTGGATGGTATGGATTTCTAGCGTCGCAGTCGCTCCGGTTGAAACGATGGGAATATTGCAATATGCAGCAAATTATATTCCTGGATTGGTGGTGAGCGTTCAGGAGACGCATCTTCTCACGTACATTGGCATGCTTGCTGCAGCAATCATTATGTTTTTCATGTGTGTGCTAAATTACTATGGCGCACAATTTTTCAGCCGCTCAAATAGTGTTATTACTGCTGTAAAACTCATCGTACCCGTTGCCACGGTCATATTACTCATTGGCGCTAACTTTCATAGCAGCAATTTTCATTCAATTTCACAAGGTGGGTTCGCTCCGTATGGTTTACATGGGATTCTTGCCGCATTGCCTTTAGGTGGTATCATTTATTCATTTATCGGCTCAAATACCGTGTTACAACTCGCCGGTGAAACGAAAAATCCACAGCGTAGTATTCCGTTAGCATTGATTGGTTCGATGATTTTCTGCACTATTTTATATGCGCTATTACAAACCGCATTTGTTGGTGCAATTACGCCAGACACGTTTTCCGAAGGCTGGAATAAACTTCATTATCAAGGTGACAGTGGGCCTTTTGTTGGTATTATGACAGCGTTGGGGCTGGGTTGGTTTGTATTAATCATTTATGCGGATGCATTAATTTCTCCCTTTGGCACGGGATATGTTTTTACTGCTTCGACTGCCCGTGTAGGTTATGGCTTAAGTGAAATTGGTTTTCTGCCAAAGAGCTTAAAAAAATTGACAGCAAGAGGGGTTCCCTTACGAAGTATTATGTTGAATTACTGTGTGGGACTTTTACTCTTTTTACCGTTCCCGGGTTGGCAAAAATTAGTGAGTTTTATTATTTCCTGTTTTATCGTATCTTATATCATCGGACCTATTTCACTGATCGCATTACGTAAAACAAAACCGGATGAACATCGCCCTTTTCATTTACCTTATGCCAATCTATTAGCTTTGTCGGCTTTTTATATTTGTAATTTATTAATTTTTTGGACGGGCTGGCATACGGTATCGCGTATGATGGTGGCTTTATGTATTGGTTTGATTTTCTTTTCTATTCATGGTTATCGAAAAAATAATTCTTGGCTTAATCAATGGCGTACTTCGTGGTGGATTTTACCTTACTTTTTTGCTTTGGCATTGATTTCTTATTTTGGTACTTTTGGTGATGGGACGAATCAAATTCCATTTGGGATGGATTTTGTTGTGATTGGAGTATTAACAATTGCGGTGTTTTATTTGGCGTTGCGTTTGCGTGATAAAACGAATTAATACCCTACAATTGGAAACTACATTCTAGCAGATTCACGACTTTAGTTTTTTTCATCCACTTATAACCTAACCATAAACCGATGAAGATAGGCAAACTTATATAGGATACTAACATTCCATATAGGTTAACGTGATTAGTCATAAATAATTGATAATTTTGTCCTGCAATAATAATTAAACATAAACCAAATGCTATTAATGGCGCGTAAGGATAGCCTTTCGCAATATAAGGTAATTCTTTTAAATCACGACCTTGTTTGACATAGGCTTTACGAAAGCGATAATGACTCACTGAAATACCTAACCATGCAATAAATCCAGATAGACTTGATGCATTTAACAACCAAAAATAAACCGTACCACTACCAAAAAGAGAAGATGAAAAAGCTAAGGCTGCGACCAAAGTTGTTGCTAGCAGTGCATACATAGGCACACCGCGTTTATTTACTTTAGCGAATACCGCGGGGACGTGACCTTTTTTCGCCAGATACCAGAGCATGCGTGTCGATGCATACATGCCTGAATTGCCGGCGGATAAAATCGCGGTGAGAATCACTGCATTCATCAATGATGCTGCAAATGTAATGCCGAGATGTTTAAATACTAATGTGAAAGGACTGACTTCAACATCTGAACTCGCTAATTGTTCCGAAGTGTAAGGAATCAATAAACTAATTATAAAAATTGATAAAATAAAAAATAATAAAATTCGCCAGAAGATTTGTTTGATTGCTTTCGGAATTGTTTTATGCGGTTCATGGCTTTCGCCTGCGGCGACACCAATTAATTCCGTTCCTTGAAACGAAAATCCTGCCACCATAAATGCACCAAAAACAGCTAACCAACCGCCGTGAAAAGGTGCATCGCCCACCATCCAATTTTTAAACCCAATGGGCTCGTGGGAAATCATGCCCGCGGCCATGCCAGCACCGGCAAGAATAAACACAATGATTGTCGTTACTTTGATGAATGAAAACCAATACTCTGCTTCACCAAAACCTCTTGCTGATAAAGCATTAAAGCCAACAAAGAGACTGAGAAATAAAGTACTCCATAAAAGACTAGGACTATGCGGAAACCAAAAATGCATCACTAGCGTCGCTGCTGCAATCTCCGATGCGACGGTAATGGCCCAGTTATACCAATAATTCCAACCCAGGGCGTAGCCCAAAGCGGGGTCAACGAAACGCGAGGCGTAGATATAAAATGAGCCTGTGCTAGGCATAAATGCTGCCATTTCACCCAGACTCGTCATCAGGAAATAAACCATAATTCCTGTGATGAAATACGCAAGCAAGGTGCCACCAGGTCCTGCGGTATGTACCGCATTACCGCTTGCCAGAAAAATGCCTGTTCCTATTGAGCCACCAATGGCTATCATATTCAGTAAGCGTGCGTCGAGTTTTCTATGCAACTCGGGTGAATTATTAGAATTGATTTCTAATTCCTTGTTATTGGAACTGCTCACTTATACACTCCTATCTTTTTAGTGATAGTAATCCTAGCTCACAACAAACGTGGGGACAACCTATTGTCAATTGAGTTTACTATACCTGAAGCAGGTTAAGACACTATTAAGAGACTGTTTAAGGAGAAAAAATCTTAGAAAATTCAGTTGGGTACACCCCTCCCCCCGTGCCGCGAAGTGTAGGGTGGATTAGGTGTTTTTTGCCGTAATCCACCGGAAATTGGGTGGATTACGATGCAAAAAACGCATCTAATCCACCCCACTGCTGTAATGTTCTTGCAGATTTTCAACACCCTCATCCCCGACCCTTCTCCCAACGCATTCTGCGTTGGGAGAAGGGAGGTTTTTTAAGAAGGGTTGGGAGTTTTTACACCATCAGGGTATTTGATTTCTGTAACCGATTACTGACCAATGTGACTTTTTTAACGGGGACCAATACTTTATAAACACCTTCTTTGGCTTTAGGCACATTCCCGTGATTATAATCAGGGTTTAAGGTGCGTAATTCACCAATATCGGTATCGGATATTTTGGCTAGCTGCGTTAAGTTCACAGGTTTTTTCACCTTCAACTCAGTGAAATAGGGTTGATTGTAAACAGGTGGCAAATGCACGCCATATTTGTCGGGATCAGCAATAATGGCAGCTACCGCAAGTAATTTGGGTACGTAACACTTTGTCTCGCGCGGTAAAGGTAAATCCCAAAAATCATGACTACCCGTTCGACGCACTGCGGATTGAATTTTAACTTGACCGCAATTGTAAGCTGCAATGGCCAAATACCAATCACCATTAAACATCGTGCCGAGATCTTTGAAATAAGCAAGCGCTGCATTGGTTGAGCTCACCACATTACGACGACCGTCATAACCTGATTTCACTTTTAAGCCCAATTCATGCGCAGTTCCTGACATTAATTGCCAAAGTCCCGTTGCGCCTTTATTTGAATGATCGTTCGGATTAAATTCACTTTCAATCACAGGAATGAGCGCAAGCTCCGAAGGCAACCCTTTTTCCTGAGTTTTCTCGTGAATATAATAGATATACGGCGCTGATGCCTCTAAAATTTGATACAACTTACTTTGATCAGCTAACAAGCTTCGAATTTCCGCTTGAACTCGTTTAGATTGAGTTTTGTGATCCAGTTTAAATTCACTACTAATGCTGTTCCAGATAGAATTTGTTGGCACAGTGTTTTCACTTTCACTCACACTTAAATCAGCATTAGTTGTGAAACTGGATTCTGCGATTTCGAGATTGCTACTCTTCAAAGCGATTAAGAGACTACAACTCAGTACAGCTAAGATTAAATATTTTGAAACACTCGTTAAATATTGCATGGGTTGAATCATACAGCAAAAAAACGATTTTTAAAACCCTTTTGTGCGATTTTTTTCTAAGCGTATGATTTTTAGTAGAATGTTACAACAAAATTTTCAAGAAAAAAAGAAATTCTTTTCGTAAGAAATAATTTTTTGCTAAAAAATTTTTTTGTTATTTTTTAGAAATTTATTTCTCACGAAAAAAAATTTTATTTATATTTTAAGCTGTTAACTTCAGGTAATTTCCGACCAATACGCCATCGAGTGATCGCTGATTAATTTTCAAAATAGTTTCTCTCGATCGAAAGCAGCAAAAAGTTGATGAATGTTTTTCAGATTGAATATGCTCAGACACAGTAGTGATTAAATTAGGTATTGTGCTTAATTTATTATCCAAATCTTTATCAATATCAACTAATATTTGTTTCAATGCTATTTTAAAATGTGTGAAATTTTTTGCTTTATCTGCGCCAGGAATATTCTGAATTATATCATTGACCATTTGATCGTAATTTATAGTATTCGTTTTGAGGACTGATCTTTTTGTTGTTGCTTGAGAAAATGCTTGCGGTGAATCTTCATCGAGTGAACAAACAGGTTGATCGGGTTCTTCATCAGGTACGGCGATTACTGGTGTTTTTTGCATTTGTTTTTTGCTAATCGTGCCACAAAGTTTAATTTCTGAAGCAGTAAATGCATCGTGTGAATGAATATTCAAAACTACATTATCTGGCCAATCACTGTCCGCAACCAATTGAAGCGCACTTTTAATTATAGTTTCATTGTCATCAACATAATCCAGAATAATTTCTTCGCCTGGAAATTTTTTTGCTGCATGGCGAACAACTTGCATAAGCTGTTTATTTTTAGTCGTTTGATCATAACCTTCAACAGGCTTCTGCTTAAACTTTAAGTCTGGATGTTCAAAATTATACGATGTCCAATTTCCGAATATTTTATCTATCTCTTTCTCTTCCGTCTTTTTTGTTTTAAGCACAGCCTCTTCATAAACTTTGAGAATTTTTTTATAACCTGATCCACATTTTCCATTTTCATCATCCGGTGTGGAAACTTTAATACAAGGTAGTCCAGTCGCTTCTTTTAAATTTTCAGTAATGACAGACACGAATTCATCATCTGTGTTTATTTCACTAAAATCAGTACAATCTTGCAACTCAGTCAATTTATTTTGTTTCATTTTAATTGCTGCGCAATTGCGGATGCTTTCGAGATGTCTAATATGTCCCTCAATGTTTGATTGATCTGAGTCATAACAGCGATGTGTTTCCCCATAAAAAGCAGAATGTTTTTTCGCAAATTCGAGTAAAGGAGCAGATAATAAGTGTGGCGTTGCCTTAGGAAACGTCTCACCTTTATTTGCTGGCTTCTGACCAAAAGCACAATTATCATAATCTGTAACAAGTATACGTTTTACCATGCAACCACCTCTTTTTATACTTAACATAGTTTATTTTTTTATATAGCTTAAAGCAGTTGAAACTGTCGAAACTGTCGATCTAATCATTTCTTCTGCTGCCGTACGATATTTAGGATCTATACTCCAAAATCCATAGCCCGCTTGATCAGAATTTAAAGCATATGTAGATTCTTTCTCTTCCGCCCTGTTTAAAGCATTTTCTTTAGTTTGTGTCACAATTTTTTCTGCCGCTTGAATTTCGCGAGTTTGTTTTTCAATGTAATCTAACCGCGGTACATTTAATTTAAAAATCTCTTGCGCATTTGCCAAAGAAGATTCATCCAACCCGAGCGATATTGTTGCGGCGGTTTGATTATCATTTTGTATTGTTTCGTTTGCCTCCTCTATTAAATTTTTCCAATTTGCAGTCGCTGTTAATTGTGCATCTTCAGCTTTAGGTAGTTCTTGTTTTAGTTCTAGAAGTTTTTTCTGAAGTTCTTCGTATTCTAATAATTTAGTAATATAGGCTATTTGCAATTCGAGTGCGGTATTCTTTACCGTTAGAACTGACTCGCTGAATTTTATTAATTCTTCTTCAGGAGATCCTGCTTTTTTTTCTTCAACTTGAACTGCGTCTTTATTTTTAATGGTTCCATCCAGGTTGGCTAAAATGCTTCTGAGTGACATGATTACCTCCTGCCTATGTAATCTACCTTATAATCGCAAAAAGACACTGCCGTCAAGAACCAGATGCACAACATGTTAAATTGAGGTATTATTAGCGCCTAAATATCATGAAAATGAGTGCCATGCGTCCCTTTTTAACTATCCAAGAAAATATCAGTCTAAAGCATCTCAACACATTTGGCATTGAAGCTAAAACACGCTATTTTGCCGCCATCAAAAATAGTGATGAATTTAAATTATTATTGGCTCAAGAAAATTTTCAAACCCTACCAAAATTCATTTTGGGTGATGGAAGTAATATTTTATTTACGGGTGATTATCGAGGTATCATCATTAAGAATATGATCAAAGGTATTCAACACGTATCTGAAGATAGTCAACATGTGTGGCTGAAAGTAGGCGCTGGCGAAAATTGGCATGACTTTGTGATGCATTGTATTCAGCATGATTATGCGGGCGTCGAAAATCTTTCTCTCATTCCAGGCACCGTTGGTGCAGCACCGATACAAAACATTGGTGCATATGGTGTGGAATTAAGTGAAATATTTTATCAATTAAATGCATTCGATTTAAAAGCGGGGACCACTCGCATATTCAGCAGGCACGAATGTGAATTTAGTTATCGCAATAGCGTTTTTAAAACTAAACATAAAGATCAATATGCTATTTTAGATGTGACTTTTAGATTGATGAAACAACCTGTTTTTCATCTGAATTACGGCAATATTCAAGAAACATTGCAACAAATGGCAATAAAAGAATTAAGTCTTAAAGCGGTGAGTGATGCTGTCATTCATATTCGACGCAGCAAATTACCTGATCCGAAACAACTTGGCAATGCCGGCAGTTTTTTCAAAAATCCGTTGATTGCTCATACGCATTTTTTAAAATTAAAAAATATATTCCCACAGATTCCACACTTTACTACTGAAAATCCGGATGAAATTAAAATACCCGCTGCTTGGTTAATTGAACAATGTGGTTGGAAAGGAAAACGTTTTGGCGATATTGGAGTATTTGAAAAACAAGCATTGATTTTAGTGAATTATGGTCAAGGAAGTGGCGCTGAAATTCGAGAGTTAGCTACGAAAATTCAGCAATCTGTGTTGGATAAGTTTGATATTTGTTTAATGCCGGAAGTTAATTTTATTTGAAACCCTCATCCCCTGCCCTTCTCCCAACGCATTCTGCCTCGGGAGAAGGGAGACAACTATGATACCTTGGCCTTTCTACGAGAAAATATCCCATAACAAATCAATGCCACCACCACAATCAAACCTAAAGCCCAAAATGGCCGCACAGCAAACCAAGCAATCGCTGTTGCAAGTGTCCATAAAATAAGTCCGCCTACAAATGCAATCAATCCAGTTCCAAATCCTACTAACGTACCCAGAAATGGAAGGACGTCGGCTAAGACAACAACAGGTCGCATCAATAATGCGATACCCGCCATCATCATAATCAAAGCAACAGCACGCCATAACCAAGTCATGATACGATTTTGCGATATGGCTTCATGTATCATCTGTTCTGCTGATTGTTGTCCCATGGATAACAACATTACAGTTTGCCCTGCATGAGCCATGTAAGGTTGTAAAGTATTATCCGATTGCTGACCAATGACACTCACTGTTTGCGGTAACACTTCCGTTAAACTAATTTTAATATCACCGACTGCAGGCGATGCCTGATCGTTACCAACATAAATAGTGTTATCATCCTGTTGCATGGGTTTTTTCAAGCGTTTCTTTAACTTTGTAAGATCAATATTAGAAAGATCAATCGGTTTTGCGTCATTAATTTCTGAAATAAGCTCAGCAGGCAAACGAAAGTCGCCCACAGTGACATTCTTGGCTTGAACATCTTTAGATGAAATAGGCATGACCGCTGGATTTTGATGACCTGTTGGATCTTTAAATTGATCACTCTCTATTAATTTGTCGGACCATGTATGATCATAAGTATACGTTTTAGTCGTTTTCTCTGAGCCACCGACTTGCTGATCGGTTTCGGTTTTAACGTTTTCGCGCCATTGATACATTTCAACATGTCGACTAATCCGGATGGCTTTTTCAGAAATACCAAATAAAGGATCACTCAACACATCTTCGGTAGTCGCTGTGCCATTGAAATAAACAACGCGCATATTATTTTTGGAGTCTACCGGTGAATTCGGTACGGCAATTAAAACTTTTTCAGCTTCTTGCAGAGATCGCGCCGTATTGAGTCCATGGCTTTCATTCCAAAAAATTAAAATAAAAGAAAGTACAATTAACAGTAACCCAAACAGAATACCCACCAATGATCCAACAATCCGACTACCCCAGGATTGCGATGTGACTTCTTGTACCATGTTGGCATCCTCCAATTTAATAATAATAGCATATTAATTGGCCAAACGGGTCAAGCTGTGCGGATGGGTCTAGTATATTGATAAATCTTCTCTTTTTTTACAGCGACAGGTTTTGGTTTAGGCAGAGATGGGGTAAAAAATCTGTTCGCAGCAACACCGATGCCATAATATTGGCTGCGTGTTACTTGCTGATAGATTCCAATTCCTCCCGTCAGAACTGATCCTAAGAAAAATCCACCTGCAAGCAAACCACAATTGACTGCACCGAAGCTCGCCAATTGAGTACTAAACCAAGTCATAAAACCTAAAGCCGGTAATGTCCCACCACCGGATACAATTGCCGAGACCAAACCTAAACCGATTAATGCAAAACCAAAAACAATTAAAGCCCGTCCGCCCGCAATTTGTCCCCATGAACGATTTTGAACTTTAGCAGCAATGATGGGATAACGCGCGTTATTGTTTTTATGGTTGGGTTTTTCAATTTTTAATGCGGTTCGATGAACTAATTCTGTCAGCATAGGTAAATCACAAGGCGGCACGCGGCTACGCGCTTTTTGTAATTCAGCGTGAAGCGCAGTAATGCCAGGATTTTTTTCTTCACTTCCTTCTGGTGTTTTCATAACAGATTCTAAATAGATCATGGCTTCAGTAAAATTTTGTGCTCTCTTTGCTTTATTTTGCGCTTTTAAAAGCAGTAACAATTGATCTTTCTTCAAGTCTTCTAGCAAATTTTGCTTTTCTTGCAAAGAAAGATCGCTCCATTGCATAAATCGTTGTGGTTCTGGAGCTGGCGAAGGAAATTCAATCCAATTCGGTACCGATGTTGTCTGCAACTTAATTTGTTGCTGATGATCTAAAAAATATCCTTTTGCTAAAGCATATTCGTGTAAAATAATTGCATTATGAATAGCCATCCAAAATTGATTACGAGTCCAGACGAGACCTGGACGAGTTAGACGAATTCGATTGAGCACAGCTAATATTTTTTCTGCTGCTTGTTCTGGCGTGGCACTCAAAAAAATAGTGCTGTAATTTCTTAGCAATTCAAAAATAAATATCAAATGACCTGTACGCCCTACGCCGGAAGCACAATGAATCAGAACTGGATTTTGCAATGCGATTTTATAATGTTGCAAATAAATTTCTTTCGTTTCATCGGAAGTATTTCTTAAATCTAAACTACAATTATCCTTTAACGGATGGAAGGTAATATTTATATCTATTTCGTTTACTGCTACTTTTTTGGTGCCTCGATATTTGAGTTTTAATTTCGATTGAATAGGTTTTTTATCAGAGGCATAGCGTAAACCATCTTCTGCTGTTTGAATAACACCCGCTACTTCCAAATAAGTTGCCTCGATTTGATAGGATTTTTTATGGGAAGTATAAATAACCTGTTTGTCTCCTGAAGCAGTAGGATAATCAAAAAAATCACCTTTTATGCCTGGGTATTCGTTATCGATCAAACCATTACCCAATGCGATAATTTCGCGCACAGGCGTAACTAATTTTTCATTGAATGCGAGATTATAAAAAAATTCTGCTACTTCCCGCGCTGATATTGGACCTGCGGCGGCAACAAAATTGGTACCTGAAATAATGTTGGCATTATATTCAGGAAAACAAGCATCATTAAATTGCGGTATTTTAGGGAGCGTTGCTGCAGAGACACTGTCATGATGAGTTTGTTCTTTCAGTTTATTATTAGATGACACCTTATTGTAAAAATTTTTATTATTGCTACAGCCACTTATAAATTTTTGTGTTGCTATTTTAATTGCTTTATCTAAAAACTTTTTGTCTAAAGTGCTAGTATTTCTTAAAACGGGGGATGTGGAAAACATTTAAATTTATCTCAGTATTTATTATTTTTTAGCGCTTTTACTTCAGCGTGCTTTGGTGAAAATTTTACTTGAAATTCAGGTAACGAGTAAAGAGGCAGTGGATGATCCAATAAGCTTTGTTGGACTTTCGTTTTAGTACAAATTAATTCTTTGCTCGGTGGCAAAGCAGAAATCCAAACTAAGTGTTGTTGCAATCTGTACGTAAAAAAATTGTCGGACGATTGGCGTCCCGGATACTTCTGGCTTTTTGCTATTTCTTCTATGAATTCTGTCGTGAATTCGTTACTACCCTTATTAATAATAGTAATGATGAGAAACATAATTGATTCATGGATTTTTCGAAAATTTCCGCTCCATACATTGCCCCGCGCAAGTTGATCTGGCAGCTTATCCCAAAGCAATTTGGCTATTTCTAACATTCGGATGCCGCTTTCTTTAGCATAAATGGCTTTGTAATTTGTGATACCCGCGCCTATCTGCAACCACTCTTTGCAAAGCTCAATAAATGCTGCTGCAACATCTTGATATTCAAAATTTATTTGTTCAATATTATCAAAAAAATTATCTAGCATTCGATCACGCTGACTGCCTCTTTCACTGGCAAAAACAACAGTTGGACTGACAATATCGGGTAATCTTTTTGTTCTAATAAAATCCTTAATTTTATCGGTATACCCCATACCTAATAGAAAGAGGATCTCTTCTATCATGAAAATAACGCCTTGGTAGTTCGTTTGATGTGGGAGTATGCATGTTTTAAAAAGTAATTCCGCTTGTTTGTAATAACTCAAATACAGCAGATCATTCGCAATGGACCAGCTTGAATCAATATTTTTTCGAAGTGTTTCACAAGAGTCCCATGAAAGATGATTCGATTCCAATAGAGTAATAATGTTTCGTTTAGCTTGATAATTTGTAAAGTTATTTTTAAGGACAGTAACTTCTGCTTTTGCCTGAATTAATTTCATGCGCAACTTACTACCCTTGGTCCAAAAAAAACTGCGTCCCCAATAATTATCCAGCTCAAATTCTTGACCCGCAATGGTTATTTTTTTGGGTGCGGGTATCTCAATTAATGTATCTACATTATCTTCAAATTGTTGTCTATTTGAAGATAATTCTATTAATAATTTTTCTACGAGCAGAACACGTTTTGTTTCAGTCGATAAAGCGGTAGCATAGATTTCATAAATTCGATGATTAATAGAATGAAGTAGTGATTCATCATTTTGTTGAAAATTTTTTTTCATTTCGATTTCGGAGGAAAACATTTTATTTACCTAAGGTTGGGCAGACACAGAGTCTGCCCTTGCAAACATTATTTTTTTCCATATAACTGGGCTGCACGTTTTCGCATTTGGGCTTGTGTCACATCTTCGAAATGCGTTGCAATCGACCATTGATGACCATAAGGATCTGTCACGGCAGCAATACGATCGCCATAAAACATATTTTCGGTGGGTCTTATTACTTTCGCACCGGCGGAAACGGCGCGTTTCACCACACCATCAACATTTTTTATATAAAGATGAATACCAACCCCTGTTCCATTCGAATTTGTCGGACTGTGCGCACCCATGGATGGACATTCGTCTGCAACCATGATTTTTGCATCACCAATCTTCAATTCCGCATGGGCTATTTTGCCATCTGGACGGTCCATTTTCATGACGACTTTCGCATTAAACGCTTTCTTATAAAAATTAATGGCTTTATTACCATCATTAACGATTAAATAAGGCGTGATACTATTATAGCCTTTGGGTTGATGCGACACTTTTTTTCTGCTGCGTGCAGCTGTGACTTTTTTTACGGGTTTTTTCTTTCTTACGGATGATTTTTTTAGCGTTTTTACTGCTTTTTTCTTGGCTTTTGGCATGGTAAATTCCTTTTTCGATGATAAAGTGACAACTATATCATTGATCGAAGAACAAACAAATAGGATTTACATTTAAAATTCGAATAATATATAAGGAATACCGCCATGGATGCGCATGTAAAAACAGATCTCTTTGTTCATGATGCCTTAAAAGAAGGTGTGTTGGTTATTAGAAAAATATTCGATTCAAAAACAATTTCTGCTTTAACCAAAGAAATAAATAAAATCAGAGAAATTGTCATGGCTAAGGTCAGTACGATGGATCGACCTCTGAAGAAATATACCGATATCGCTGAAAGAGAATTAGGTCGTTTGGATTATCGCTGTGGATTCACTGCGGATATTTTTCATGAAGCCGCAGAACCCATCATTCAAATAATACAAAGAATTTCACCGGATATTGATTTCAAACATTATTGGGGTGCCATTCCATCATTAGGCGGCTCTGGCCCGACCGATATGCATCGAGATGTTTGGCCCATCTCGAATAAAACGGTGGGTAATAATTTAAGTGCCTTCGATCTTATGTTGCCGCCCTATTACTTTACGGTATTAATTCCTTTGGTTGAAATTACGAAAAAAAATGGGCCAACTGAATTTATCAAAGGCAGTCATTATGAACAAATGGTCGATGACAAAAAAGCAGATATATTTTCGCCTTTATTACTGCCTGGTGATATCGTGATTTTTGATGGCAGGACACTTCATCGCGGCACTGCAAATAAAACTTCTCAGGAAAGATTCATTGCTTATATTACATTTATAGCTAATTGGTATCATGATCAAACCTTTGCTATGAATCATTATCTCTTTCCTGAATTATCGTGAACGTTACCGTTTGCGATTAGGTCATCGTATTTTTTTATATAAAGTCCCATCAAAAACCATGTATTTATTATTGCTTTCAGCAGAATAAAATCCGACTTTTGCGCCATGTACCCCATCTTTATTTTTTATTCGATAATTATCTTTCAAATAGATGATGTCATATTTTACTTCTTCTGGATTTCGAATAACCATAAAATTATTTGCGACTAAAAAAATTTCTTGCAAATCTTTTTCATTTATTTTTACTCGATGATAATTGCCTTGAAATTCTTGCGGGACATTTTTTTCCGTATAATCCTCAGTATAGTTTTTCAGAAAGCGGGAATAATCAACTTGTGCATGCAAAGGAACTTTATCACATTCGGTATAGCCTAATTTGTTGTTATAAACCTCATCATAAATCGTTTCTTCGTTATTGCTAAAAGTAATATAACCTTGTTTCTTTTTGGTGGAATAAGCCCAAAGATTACAGCCACTGAATGATAATCCTTCATAACCAAATAAGACATCATCATTGACTAATCGGATTTCGACAGTAAGCCCATTAAGCAATCGATTCGATGCAGCACGCGCATGATTAACATCAGTCATTTGTTTAAAAACAGGATCTAACAATATATTCTCAATCAATATTTTCATATCACTTAAGGTAGTGTAATACCCATTGCTATAACAAAAATAACCATGATCAAGGATTGCAATCGCAGGATAATCATAGTGATCGGAAAGATCCTGACAATAAACACCCTCCACTCGTGTTCTAGAAAATAGACTGTGCTTTAATTTAAATTTATTGATGACATATTTTTGATATAAATTTTCCATTTTAACGTTATATATTTTTTCGATGAGATAGCCTAAAAAAATAATGGATATTTCGGAGTAATGAAATTTGGAACGGTTTGGATAGACCGGTGTAATTTTATTGCGGCATCGATACAAAAAAGTTTCTTCATCAGGAATACTATGATGTTTAAAAGGATTGCCTCGCTCCACGCTTGCCAATTCTTGTTCTGACAAATCAAATGTATAAGGTAAGCCAGCATAATAAGAACATAGGTCACGAATAGTAAATTGACTACCTATGATGTTTTGAAAAAGATGCAAAAAATCGTTCGCTTGCTCATCAACACAAATCGTATCTAAAAAATTATCATCGTCTAATATATTCTCTAATTCGTATTTTTCTGCAAGCAAGGACAAGGAAACAAAAGTGGTTAGAAATTTAGTAAAAGATCCTGCGCAATAGAGTCTATCTTTATCCACAGAACCTATGATTTCAATTGTCATTGAATGAACCTCAAGCAAATCGTTAAATCATTTTAATCGATCTTTACTGGCTGTCACTAAAGATTTCAATTATTATTTGCTTTTAAAAATATATCGAGCGATCATGCCAATTACTCACCTTTTGTTAGCCTTACTCGTTGTTGTCATTTGGGGCATTAATTATCTATTTGTAAAACTTGGCCTTGATGAAATTTCCCCACTATTTCTTTGTGCAATACGCTTTATCTTAGCAAGCATTCCCGCTATTTTCTTTATTAAACCTCCCGCGATGTCATTTAAAACAGTGGCATTATACGGTTTTGTTATGTTTGCAATGCAGTTTTCATTACTTTTTTTTGGCATGCATGCCGGCATGACGCCGGGTATGGCAGCGCTTGTCCTGCAAGTTCAAGTCTTTTTTAGCCTCTTTTTCGCTGCAGTATTACTAGGTGAAGTCCTTTACCTCAGACAAATTGTGGGAGCATTAATTTCATTTTTAGGAATTGGTGTTGTGATGATACATTTAGATAGAACTGCTTCATTAGTCGGTTTTTTACTTATTCTCGCAGCTGCAGCATCATGGGGAGCAGGTAATTTAATTACTAAAAAAGCAAAAAATATTAATATGATTGCATTAGTGGTTTGGGGTAGCTTTATCGCAGCGCCGCCTATGCTTCTTCTTTCTCTTATATTTGAAGGTCCCAGCAGTATGGTTTATACCTATCATCACTTAACTCGGACTGGGATCACTTCCGTGCTTTATATTGTTTATGCTTCCACCTGGATTGGTTATGGCGTTTGGAATTGGTTGCTGAGTCGTTATCCGCTAGGAATGATTGTACCCTTTACTCTTTTAATTCCTATCGTCGGTGTAATGAGTTCCGTTTTAATATTAGGCGAACCCTTCCAAGCTTGGAAATTACTCGCCGGTATATTAGTGATTACTGGAGTCTGCATCAATTTATTTGGGGCTAACCAATCACAGCGCAAGCGATTTTACCAAAATTTCGCGAAAAGCTCCGGCCTTCAGGCCGGAGATGGATAGCGAGGAGAATCAAAGGGTCTAGTAGCAATAAGGTCTCCGCTCTTCAGGCCGGAGTAATTTAGGTCAGGACGAGGTTTGCACCTCGCCCTTTCCCCGCCATCTATTGCCGGCTTCGCCGGCGGCGCTTCTTCCGCCCTAAAGGCATAGGCGTCAAGCTAAGAATTTTTTTGCTTTTTTCCTACGCATTTTAAGAGCTTTGATGTCA
>CAYRUP010000012.1:0-26195 GCA_964427485.1 uncultured Coxiellaceae bacterium
AAAGCGTCGCGGGACGACGTTCTAACTAACTTTTTCGCTTAGCTTGACGCCTATGCCCAGCTGGGGAAGGCTTTCTAAGCGGCATTTTGATTAAAATCGTCGAGATACCTCTGCCTCTTTATTAAATTTTAATACTCGATTTTCCGACAACAGGCGCTGAAGTCATTTCAATTTTCGCCTCAGCTGCACAAGATCCCGTCTGATAAAATCCTGCGTACTGAAAAATCGAGCGTGGTTTTATGAAATTAAAAATAAAATGTGAGCATGTTTTAAGAATAATATTCAACGTGCCTGGATGCACTTCAGGTAATGCATTGCGGCGCGTCTCGACTGGAAAAGGATTGAGAAATAAATTGCATTCCATATATCTTTCTAGCATGTCAGGAGAAAGTTGATATTTTTCCTCTTTACTCACACCCTGCTCATCCGGACGATACAAAAATTCATACTCCAGCACATCCATTACTTTGCTTGAAAGCATTTCATTAATCAAACGAACTCGCTCAAAATCATTTTGCATCTTAAAATAATGCATTATGTCTATCCATAGTTCGATCTGTTTGACCCAAATTTCAGGCGTTGCCTTGCCCGCATCCACGATGAATGTTCGAGGTTCTTCAGTCATCCCATTAATTGCGGCACGCAATTCTTCAGACGAAATTTTTTTTAATTTTGCAATACAGGATTTTAAAATTGTTTTACTCTGCATAAATAGTTCAATTTGTTCCCGATAAAAATGCGTCCATGCTTTTGTTTTACTATCGACAAACAATTGTTCGATATAACGCATTAACTGTCCAGCTAAGAGTGGATCACACATATTTTGTGTCAATGGATGCAACATTTTTTCCTGCCACTGAAGAGTGACCGTTCCCAAAAGAAGTTGCACACAATAGGAATATAAAATTTGTAATTCCACATCAGCCAAACGCTTAGTCTCGTTTTTCCAGGCATCCAATACTTTTTGCAAATTTAGTGTATCGATTATTTCTTGTTTTAATTTTCCATCATCATCCAATAGCTCATGACAAGCATGAGCAATCATTTCTTCAACCCAAACTTGAATTTGTTGCTGCGCTATTAAATTGAGTGCAATGGTAATTTCGCCCTCGATATCATTCACAACGATGGCATTGATAGCTGTATCAAATTGGTTAACCCAAACAGCAGAAATAGCAGGCGAAATGGGATATAGCTCATGCGCTATGCCATTCACATATTCCACATGTTTCACAGGAAATTCATTAAACACGCGCCCCAGCATACTCGTCGATTCTTGTGTTAAAGCAATATCAACAAACTCAAGGCACGTAAAACGTGGATCACGTAATTCACTGCGTGTGGCTTTACCCTTTATAGGCTTTTTATAATCAGCAAAATAACTGCGAATAAACATGGGCCTTCACTCCCTGATTAAATAGAGTAGGGTCACGGCGCACCGTACCCGCCACCATGAGATTGACACCACCCATAGATTAAGTAAAGATTTAAGAACATTAAATTTGAGCGAATTTTAAAAGGACATAAAAATGGCGCGTAATTGGAAAGATGAGCTACAACAGCAATTAATCAAAAAAATCGGGGAAAAAAAGGGAAAACAACTTGCTCTGAAATACAATACGGGCTTTCCAACTAGTTATTGCGAACAAAACGCTGTTGAAGATGCTGTAAAAGATATTCTACAAATAGAAAAACTTTCCAAAGAAAATCCATTCCAAACGGATCTTTATCAAATCCCCAATGCCGAATATCCCTTGCATTTAAAACTATACCAGTATGGCAAACCTATGCCTTTATCTGACATTCTGCCTATGGTTGAAAATATGGATTTACGCACCTATACCGAACGTCCTTATGAAGTCATCCTGGGCAAAGGCGAATCCGTCTGGGTCAGCGATTTTAGTGTGAAGTATACACGCGCGGAATCACTCAATATCACGGATATCGAAAATATTTTTGAAGATGCCTTTGCCAAAGTTCGCTTTAGTACTTGCGAAAACGATGCTTTCAACAAATTGGTATTAAGTGCGGGACTTTCCTGGCGAGAAATTACGATTATTCGCGCTTACGCAAAATACATGCAGCAAACAGGCTTCCTTTTTAGTCAAGCTTACATTGAGAAAACCGTTGTCATTCATGCAGAAATCGTGAAAGATCTTATCCGCTTATTTAATTTAAAATTTGGTTTGACTCAAAAATCTAACATTAAAAAAGAAATGGCCGACTTGAATACTCAAATTCAATCGAGTCTTGAAGCCATTACGAGTTTAGATGAAGATCGCATCATGCGTCGCTTCTGGTACATGATAAAAGCGACGCTGCGTACGAATTATTTTCAAACTGCCGCCGGTGACAAACCGAAGGAATATCTCTCTTTCAAATTAGATTCAAGCAAAGTACCTGAGCTTCCTTTACCGCGACCACTCTATGAAATTTTTGTTTATTCGCCCCGTTTTGAAGGAATTCATTTACGCGGCGCCAAAGTAGCTCGGGGAGGATTACGTTGGTCAGATCGACGAGAAGACTTTCGGACTGAAGTACTTGGCTTAATGAAAGCACAAAAAGTAAAAAATTCGGTAATCGTACCATCCGGTGCCAAAGGCGGTTTTGTTTTAAAAATGCTTCCGCCCGTGGTGAGTCGCGATGTCATTCAGCAAGAAGTTATTTTTTGTTACAAATCTTTTATCCGCGGTCTTTTGGACTTAACCGATAATATAAAAAACAATAAAATCGTTCCGCCTAAAAACGTCATCTGTTATGACGATAATGATCCTTACCTCGTCGTCGCTGCAGATAAAGGCACCGCTACTTTTTCTGATATTGCGAACAGCATTTCCAAAGAATACGATTTTTGGTTAGGTGATGCTTTCGCATCGGGCGGCTCTGCGGGTTATGATCATAAAAAAATGGGCATCACCGCACGTGGTGCATGGGAATCCATCAAGCGCCATTTTCGAGAGCTGGATTTAGATATTGAGAAAAAAACTTTTACCGCCATTGGTATTGGTGACATGAGCGGCGATGTATTTGGAAATGGAATGATTTATTCGAAAAAAACGCGCTTGGTTGCTGCATTTGATCATCGCCATATTTTTTTGGATCCCAATCCAGATGCAGCAAAATCGTATGCTGAACGCGTGCGCTTGTTTAATTTACCCATCTCATCTTGGGAGGATTACAATCCAAAATTAATTTCTGCGGGCGGTGGTATTTTTAAACGTACGAGCAAATCGATCAAACTGACACCTGAAATAAAAACCGCACTCGCTATTGAAGAAGACTCTCTGGCGCCGAATGAATTGATCCGTGCCATATTAATAGCGCCCGTCGATTTATTTTTTATTGGCGGCATTGGTACGTATGTTAAAGCCACGACTGAAACACACGCTGATGTCGGCGACAAAACCAATGAATTTTGCCGCGTCAATGGCAATGAGTTGCGTTGTAAAGTGGTGGGTGAAGGTGGCAATTTGGGTTTTACGCAACTAGGCCGAGTCGAATATGCTTTGCAAGGCGGCATTATCAACACGGATTTTATTGATAATTCAGCTGGTGTCGATTGTTCAGACCATGAAGTGAATATCAAAATTTTGTTGGACAAAGAAATCGGCAAAGGTGTTCTCACTGAGAAAAAACGCGATCAATTGTTAGTTAAAATGACGGATGATGTGGGGCGGCTCGTCTTAAAAGATAATTATAATCAAGCGCTCGTGATGAGCTTTTCTTCCATGCGCACTGCGAATTATACCGGACTTTATCAAAATTATATTAAAGAACTGGAAGCATCCGTTCATTTAGACAGAGCAGTTGAATTTCTTCCTGATGATAAAAAATTACTTGAGCGTAAAGCAGCAGGCCAAGGTTTAACGCGGCCAGAACTTGCGGTTTTGTTGGCTTATACAAAAATTCACATTAAAAATGAATTATTAAAATCTGACTTGCCGGATGATCCTTATTTTGTCGATGCACTGAAAACGGCATTTCCTACCTTACTAGCTAAGACTTATTTAAAATCCATGGAAGAACATCGCCTACGCCGTGAAATAATTGCAACACAAGTCAGCAACCATATTGTGAATTCGGTAGGCATTACATTTGTATACCGCCTGCAAACTGAGACAGGCGCATCTATTGCTGAAATCGCACGCGCTTATACTGTTGCTACAAACGCGTATGATACAGACAAATTGCATCATCTAATTGATTCACTTCATTTTCAAGTATCGGTGCAAATACAATATGAATTGTTACATCACATCCGACAATTACTGAATTTATCTACGCGCTGGTTTTTGCGTGGCGTACGATTAAAAGGCGATTTGACGAAAATAATCGCGCATTACAGAAGTGCCATCGCAAAATTGGAAGATATTGTTCCTCGCCTCATGGTGGGTGTTACCAAAACATATCTTGAGAAAGTGATTGGTCATTTTGTGGGTGCGGGCTTGGAAGAACATATTGCGAAAAAAATCGCTATATCGCGTGGAATGTACACTGCATTGAATGTGACAGAAGTCGCCAGTCAAAATAAATTAGATCTCATCACAACGGCAGAAGTTTATTTCGCCATTGGCGGAAAATTCAATCTCGTCTGGTTCCGCGATCAAATTGCCAATGACTCTCGCGAAGGACATTGGAATACCATGGCACGGCTAGCCTTACGCGACGAATTAGACAGTCTGCAACGCCGCTTATCTGTGGTCATTTTACAAAGTAATAAAAAAGAGCCTGATGCAATAAAACTTATTACATCCTGGATTGATAAACAACCGCATATGCAACAACGCTGGGAAAAACTGTTGGAATTACTCTACGCCAGCAGTAATATTGATTACACGATGTTTTTTATTGCATTGCGGGAATTGTCGGATATGGTGCAGATTAATTAGGGGTGGCGCGATGAATTATCTAAAAAGTTTCTTTATAGCAGGAATATGTGTTTCTTTAACAAATTGGCCTATTTCTGCAAATGCCGCAGATAGCTCGAGTGTCACTCGACCGATTGTCACTCTACCGAAAGTAGTCACAATACTGGGTCGAGGTCGGGCTGGCGTTGATATAACAGGTGTCCCTGCATTGGGCTGGGGTGATCGTGAACTCACCACTACCGTCCCAGGATCAACAACATGTCCGCCCAATAGTACCATGCAGCCTGAAGTGCTTCTAGCCTATCCTCTTGAAGCCAATTTGGGTCAAACCCAAGCTGCTAACGATGCTAACCCTATTATTACGTATCAAGTCACTGTAAACACCGCCCGTGGTTCCCCCCCCGGAGTATACGTTAACAACGGCTTCTACACGATTTACATAAGCCACTTCTGGATTCAGCATCTAAATAGTACTGGCTACGCAACTAATATGAATAATGGTAAATGGACGGGTGGACAAGCCGAATGGACTCTCTACTGTATTCCAAACTAATCTTTTAAATCCACTTTTTCCGGCGGAAATAGATCAACATAATAAACACCACCACTGACATGAGGCCAAGCACCATAAAATATCCCCAATGCCAATGCAGTTCCGGCATGTTGACAAAATTCATGCCGTAAAGACTGGCAATAAAAGTAATAGGAATAAAAATAGTCGCAATGATCGTTAATGTTTTCATAATTTCATTCATGCGATTCGTCAAACTGGATAAATAAATATCCAGCATGCTGGCCAACATATCACGAAATGTTTCCACCGTATCAATTGCCTGAACGACATGGTCATACAAATCGCGCAAATAAATTCGCGTGAAAGGTGTTATAAAAGAGCCTTCCATTTGTGTCAAATGACTCACTGCTTCACGCATGGGCCAGATTGCTTTACGCAAAATCATCATTTGTCGTTTCAAACGATAAATCGTTCGAGTGTTTTTTTGTTGCGGATCCACAATAATCAGATCTTCAACTTTTTCAATCTGATCACCAATCCCTTCGAGCACGATGAAATAATAATCCACGACCGAATCCATTAATCGATAAGCCAGATAATCACTGCCTTGTTGTCGCATCCGTTGATTTGACACACCGCGTAATCGTTCGCGAATTTGTTTGAAATGTTCGCTTTCACCTTCCTGGAATGAAAGTAAAAAATCTTTTCCAACTATAAAACTGATTTGTTCCGTAGTAAAAATATGACGCTTGGCATGCCAGGTCAGCATTTTTAAAGTGATATAAATATATCCTTCAAATTCTTCAACTTTAGGTCGTTGATCGATATTGAGAATATCTTCGATCGTCAGTGGATGGATATGATACTTTTTTGCTAACTCTTGCAGCAAGGCAACATCTTGCAAACCTTCGATATGAATCCATGTCGTGCCAAATTCTTTTGTTGCTGGCAAACATTCTTTTAACGTTTTCCCCTGTGCTTCATGGAAATCATGCTCAGAAAAAATGAGAACGCTTATTTTCGTTGCTACATCTTTTTTTTTACCGGTATATATCGCGGTACCAGGCGGTTGCCCTGCTTTTTTTGCTTGTTTGCGCAATCCTGAAAACATATTTCACCTCAAGATGACAGCCCAGCCATTTTATGCCATATTGACTCAATCGTATTCATTCTTAAAAGATCTTTACTATGCCAACTACAACTAAAAACATGCCAGATGCGCAGCCCAAAATGCTTTATTTACTCTTTTTTACCGAGCTTTGGGAGCGGTTTGGTTTTTATACCATACAAGCCATTCTCATTTTGTATATGACCCATGGGTTACTTATGCAGGATAATAAAGCAAACCTGCTTTATGCGGTGTTTAGCTCTCTATTGTATCTTACTCCAACCATCGGCGGCTATCTTGCTGATCGTTATTTAGGTTTTCAACGTGCGATTACCATCGGTGGTATTTTATTTATTATCGCTTATCTTGTTTCAGCACTCGCAAATCAAACCTTCTTTTTCTTAGGCTTAAGTATTTTGATTTGCGCCAATGGTTTTTTTAAACCGAATGTTTCAAGTATTGTGGGTGAACTTTATCAAGAAAATGATCCGCGTCGAGATGGCGGTTTTACTATTTTTTATATGGGCATCAATATTGGTGCACTGATTCCGCCACTGATTGCTGGGGCTTTGGTGACAAAATATGGTTGGCATGCCGGTTTTATCTTGGCAGCCATCGGCATGACCGTGGGTCAAATTATTTTTATGTTCGGCAAAAAACATTTAAATGGCGCAGGGCTTTACCCCAAGGGGCGTAAAACAAAAAAACCGGTGAGTAAGCTTTTTTATTTATTCCTTACGCTGGGCACCGTATTGAGTATTGCTTTATGCATGATGGCTTTTAATTATCCCGCTATAACGAATATCATCATTGAAGTAGCGGCAGTCGTCATTTTGCTGGTTGTCATTTATTTTTTAATTAAAGAACCACTTGCTCAGCGCAAAAAAATGTTTGCGAGCTTAGTTTTGATTATTATTTCCGTGGCTTTTTGGTCGCTATATAATCAAGCTTTTACTTCGTTGACGTTATTCGCTGATCGTAATATGACGCATAGCATGTTAGGCCTCCACTTGGATGCAGAGGCAACGCAGTTTTTTAATCCATTGTTTATTATTTTGTTAAGTCCCATATTAAGCCGTTTATGGATTCGATTGGATCATAAGAATTTAAATCCTTCTATCCAAATGAAATTTGCGTTAGGGGTATTGCTTATCAGCGCTGGGTTTTTGTTGTTGGCTTTTGGCGCAAAATTTTTTGGTGTGGATGGACAAACTTCTCCGTGGTGGCTTTTTGCGAGTTACCTGTTGCAAACGATCGCTGAATTGCTGATTTCACCCATTGGTTTGGCCATGATAACGGTGCTCTGTCCTAAACATTTGGTGGGCATGATGATGGGCGTGTGGTTTTTTTCTCAAGCTGCATCATTTGCTGTCGGGGGAACACTTGCTAACCTTGCCGCAATTCCTCTGCATTTGTCACCCGCAGCATCATTACCTATTTATACTCATGCATTTATTCTTTATGGTCTCATTGCATTGCCGGTAGCGGTTATGAGTTTTGCTTTGGTACCGTTTTTGACGCGGATGATTGAGGATAGATAGACCTTCGTCCCCAGAACCTTGTGTCATCCTGAGCGCAGCGAGGGATCGCCTTATTATAATTTAGCGATCCTTCGCTGCGCTCAGGATGACATATGTTCCTTAGTCAGGGGGGTTAAACACCAAAAAAAATCACCCTCTCCTCCGTCAAAACCCCATCTAACGCCACATCCCAGGGGTCCTGCGGCAAAGCAGGAACTTCCTGTAATTCATAAGCCAATCCAATCAGATAGCATTTTTTACTATTTACATTCTGCATGATCTCAAATGTGCGGTCATAATAGCCACTGCCCATTCCCAAGCGATTGCCCTGGTTATCAAAACCCACTAAAGGAAACAAAACAATATCCAACTCATCCAACGCAATTTTATCAACATCTGTGGGCTCTAAAATTTGATAACGATTCGGCTGCAAAGTCATATTCGCTTGATACCTCACAAAATCCAATGTTTTGTCGGGTTTTGCGCGCGGTAAATAACATTTTTTATTGGCATCCCAAATAGCTTGAATAATGGGTAAACAATTAAATTCATCAGAAAGCGGATAATAACAGGCAATATGTTGGCTTTTTTGAAAGAGTTCCGTTGCAATAAATAGCCTGGCGGCTTGCTGACCTGTTATTTGACGTTCGGCTGCGTTCACTTCACGGCGCTTTATTAAAAGCATTTGGCGCAATTCTTGTTTTGAAATGATCGTCATGAGGATGGCGTTAATGCATGCTCTACTTTTGTTTGTAAATCTTCTAAACGTTGATTAATATTTTGCATGGCATTTTCTTTGATGCGATCAAAGTTCAGTAATTGGTATACCACATTGAGTGCTGCAATGACTGCGATTTTATCCAGTTGGGCTATTCCGGTATTCTTCACTTGTTGCATTTTTTCTTCCAGATAACATGCCGCTTTTTGTAGTGAGTCTACTTCAGAATCCGGACATTTGATTTGATAACACTTACCTAAAATTTCAATCGTTGCTTCAGTCAGTTTTGTAGTCATTAGGCACTCTCGATTGATTTAAGACGTGAAAGTATGTTTTCAATTTGCGTTATCGCCATCTTATTTTTGGTTTGCAACTCATCTTTTTCGCGTTGGAGAAAAACTCTGCTCTGTTTTAAAGTTAAATTAGCCTGTTCCAGCCGCTCGCATTTTTGCATAAGCGATTTTATTTGGATTTCTAATTGCTGAACTAATTCATCCATGAGCTATGCCCTAGTAATTAATTGAGTTTAATATACTCTGATTGACTAATATGCTGCAAGAGCAGCTTGGTTTAATAGTTCTTTAAAATACGGTATTCTATGCTTTTTATTAGAGCACATTCATGGAAAAGCTAACCCAACTTGCCGCCTGGCAAGCCCTAGAACAACATTATCAAGCGATTGCGAATCATTCTATGCAAGAATGGTTTGAGACCAATCCTTCGCGTTTTTCCGAGTTTTCATTAAAATTTGACAATATCTTATTTGATTATTCCAAGAATCGCGTCAATCAGCAAACGATACAGTTATTGACAACATTAGCACACGATATAAATTTAGCTGATTCTATCAATGCACTTTTTACCGGTCATCTCATTAATTCCACGGAAAAACGACCCGCTTTGCACACGGCATTGCGTGACCGTAAAAATACATGTCTGCGCTTCAATGAGCATAATATCATGCAAGATATTCATTCGATGTTGCAAAAAATGCAGCAATTTACCGATCAAGTGCGCGATGGCACTTGGCGCGGTGCGACTGGAAAAACCATTTGCGATATCGTCAATATTGGCATCGGAGGCTCACATCTTGGGCCCTTGATGGTAACCCATGCGCTTTCTGATTATAAAAGCAAATCATTACGCTGTTATTTTATTTCAAATATTGATGGCGCAGAAATTAATAATGTTTTGCAACAAATTGATCCTGAACGAACGCTTTTCATTATTTCTTCAAAATCTTTTACCACCATTGAAACAATTTCTAATGCGGCAGTTATTCGTGGTTGGTTACAAGCCAAGCTCGGCTCGGTCGATATCGCACCGCATTTTGTTGCAGTCACGGCAGCTGTGTCACGGGCTCAACAGTTTGGGATTCCTTTATCGCAAATTTTTTCTATCTGGGACTGGGTGGGTGGCCGCTATTCCGTTTGGTCTGCGATTGGTTTACCCATTGCATTGCTCATCGGCATGGAAAATTTTTACGAATTTTTAGATGGCGCACACGCCGCGGATGAACATTTCAGACAGGCTGAATTCTCGGAAAATATTCCTGTTTTGATGGGATTATTAGGTATTTGGTATATCAATTTTTTTGCCTGTGCAAATCAAGCTATTATCCCTTATTCATATGAATTAAATTTTTTTAGTGATTATATTCAACAAGCGGATATGGAAAGTAATGGTAAAGCTGTGTCACGCGCCAATGCTTTCATTGATTACGCCACAGGACCTATTATTATTGGTCAGCAAGGTTGTGATAGTCAGCATTCTTATTTTCAATTGTTACATCAAGGTCCGCGTCTTATTCCTGTCGATTTTATTTTGGTCGCAGAAAAAGCGCATTTTCAACAACAGCAAGATATTTTAGTCGCAAATGCCCTGAGCCAAGCACAAGCGCTCATGCACGGTAAATCCTATGCCGAAGCGCTCTCTGAATTACGCATAACCGGTTATTCCGAAGATGAAGCGGTACGCCTTGCCATGCACAAAACGATCCCCGGCAATCGTCCCAGCAATATTTTATTTATCAAAAAATTAACTCCGCGTACGTTGGGTTCATTGATTGCCCTCTATGAACACAAGATTTTTGTGCAAGGTATTATTTGGGGTATTAATTCATTTGATCAATGGGGTGTTGAATTAGGGAAGCAATTATTTTTGCCTATTTTGGAAGATTTAAAAAATTCAGAAATTTTAGCAGGCCACGATTCTTCGACGCAGGGATTAATTCACTATTATATTCAATCCAGGAATTCAGCATGAAAAAAGTGATAATTTCTTTGCTCATAATCAGTGGACTAATTTCAGGTTGCGGTCAATCTGGTAGACTGTATTTGCCAACTCCTACAAACACAGCAGAAAACAATGAGTCAAACCCGCCCACATGAATACATTTAACTTCAGAAAAATGCATGGCCTTGGCAATGATTTCATGGTCATTGATGGCATATCGCAATCAATTAATAAAGCTAAGCTTCCTATTCGACAATTAGCTGATCGGCATTTGGGTATTGGTTTTGATCAACTTTTGCTGATCACGCCTTCAAAAAAAGCGGATTTCGCGTGTGTGATATTTAATTCGGATGGCACAGAAGCAGAACAATGTGGAAATGGCATGCGTTGTGTCGCACGCTTTGTGCGCGAAGCTAAATTAACTGAGAAGCAATCTGTTTCCATTGAAACCAAAGCGGGTATCATTGAAATATTGATTCATGATTATGATCGTATTGAAGTCAATATGGGTCTTCCTCGCTTCGAGCCGAGTGACATTCCTTTTCGAACCGATGCCAAAAAAAAATTATATGAGCTCTCTCTCAATGATGGTCAACCTGGCTTTGCTTTATCTATTTTATCCATGGGAAATCCGCATGCTATTTTACAAGTCAGTTCTATTCGGCAATTTCCGGTAGATAAAATAGGTCCACTGATTGCAACTCATCCTCTTTTCCCAAAAGGCGTCAATGTAGGATTCATGGAAGTTTTAACTAAGAAACATATCCGTTTGCGCACCTATGAACGTGGCGCGGGTGAAACATTTGCTTGTGGCAGCAATGCATGCGCCGCAGTCGTGGCAGGTATTGTGAATAATTTATTAGATCATGAAGTCAAAGTTGAGTTGCTGTTTGGTGATTTATGGATTAAATGGGAAGGAGTGAACAGCCCTGTCATATTAACTGGACCTGCTGCGGAGAGTTTTTTTGGGTGTTGGAAATTAGCTTGAATTCTCCACCCTCATCCCCGACCCTTCTCCCAGCAAGCTGGGAGAAGGGCTGGGGATGAGGGTGGTGAGGGTAGTGATTATCTAAATCGAACTCAGAATATTTAACTTCTTTCTCTTCCCGTCTTTAACAATCACAACACCGCCTCTATTGATAGACACCACTTTCGAACCATCAATTAAAGTATCGCCCACTGTAACGCTGAATAGTTTATCTTGATAACCTAAAACTGCGTTCCAATGTTCGAACTGCATTGATACTGAAATAACAGTGTATGGAATTTCAATGATGGGTGGCGGGGTGGGTTTTACTTCTTCTGTTCCCACTATTGTTGGTGCACCAGTCCCGGCCAATTTATTTGCATACGCGCTCGCAGGTACCATTGGAGGCGCAGGCGTCGTCAACAAATCACTCATACTCTTGTTTGCGGTTTCTGTGGCTAATCTTGCAGTCGCAATTGCCTGATTTGTTTCAGCGATATCACGTTTCAATTTGAGCAACTGTAATTGATTAAGTGAATCTAAGTACGCTTTTTGTTGTTCATCTTGGTTTTTCAATACATCCGTATCTTTCCGCACTGTTAAGACACTTGCTTGAGTGAGTTGATTTGGATTTGTCATCGCTGCCATAGCGGGAACTTGAGTCCCTGGCGGCATCATGTTAGCAGCAGGCATTGCTCCACCCGGAGCGGCACTCATCGGTGGTTTTGCCGCTGTAGCAACGGGTACTGGTGGGGGAGCGGCAGACTGGCCTCCTCCACCTCCAAACATACCCATCACTTCATAGATGAGAAAAATAAAAATAATAACAGTCGCTGCACCAATCACTTTTTGTCTTGTCGTAATTGATGACATTGAAAATTTCGATCGGTTGTCCGCCATAGCTTAATTCCCTAATGCTTTAAGAATAACAGTGCCAGATAAATTTCCGTTTACAATCGTTAAACTTACTTTAGTGAGCACTAAAGGCAGCTCCTTAAATTGTTGT
The DNA here is from genome assembly GCA_964427485.1 of uncultured Coxiellaceae bacterium. Classification (GTDB taxonomy): domain Bacteria; phylum Pseudomonadota; class Gammaproteobacteria; order DSM-16500; family DSM-16500; genus CAYRUP01. The sequence goes on from CAYRUP010000012.1 coordinate 12,937, forward strand.
CCAAGCAAGATAAATGTATCGATAGTGAGATTATTAAATGAAATTGTTAACGGAGCCTCAGCAAATCTTCCTCTATCTAGAGTCGGGCCTAAGATTAGATTGTTTCCTGGAACAATCGTTGAAACACGATCAATGAGTTCTGCAATAACATGTTGCAAAGGACTAATTGAAGTAGGCACGGGTCGGGCTGGCAAATCATTTTTCAAGGTGAGGTAGATTCCACTCGACATAATTTGTATTTGCGCATTATTTTGATCTGCCCACTTATACAATACGTTAGTTTTAATTCCTAATGATTTTACATTTGCTGAAAAAGTTCCGCTGCTATATTCAATCGTGTCTGGAAACCAACCTGGGATTGTATAGATTTGTCTAAGGTCATCAGCAACGCCTTGAATTTCCATTGTAGGAGAAGGTGTTGCCAGTGTGCTGGTATATAATTGAAATGGATTAACTACACCTACAAATACTGTCGGCAATTCTTTTTTGTATGTACCAATGTAGGTGAAACCTAACCAGATAAGAGCAAGTACAACAACGCCAGCGACTATTTTTTTTATCGGTACTACGCCAATGCCTTGTGCTTTTAATACGACATCGACTAAACGAAGTTGAAATGCTTTAATCGTGGGTAGTGTTGGAAAAACGGGTTCGGGTAAAATGTTAAAAGATTTTACTGACGAAGCATCCAGTGCAAACTTTCCTCCTTCCGGCGTTTGGCTGATTGGAATATCATCGCCATAAATATAAATTTCAAAATTATTTTGCTGTGTTCTAAAAACAATGAGTTCGTCTGGAATGCTATCAATCGGAAAACTGCCATCCAAATAAACACTGCCACCTTTCACAATAACCAGAATCGCTTCAGTGGTATTGGGAATCGCTTCACAATAAATTAAATCTCTCGGACGTTTGAAATGATGCCAAACGGTTTCGCCAAGCAAATAACCAGGATCAGGGGAAAATGCTGCTTCATATTGATCAACATTTTTTCTTTGTAAAGTAATATATTCGCCATAATTTGTACTAAGCAAGAGCACTTCTTTTTTAAGAAGTGCTGGCTTCTTAGCGCTCAAGACATCGCGATAAGACGGAATTATAAATCGTTCACCATCTTCACGAGTAATGTAAGGCATTTATGCAAACCCACGCAATATAATTGGTGTAATTAGCACGACGGTTTCGGTATTGACTTGTTGTGCGGTTTTACCACCCAATGTTTGTGAATCAAAAAGCTGTTGTGCACCAAGTGTATTATTTGTTTGTCTGAATCCCGCCAATATCAGGGTATCACCTGAGGCAATCACACTGCGTTGATTAAACTGTTTCTGTTGGACATGCGGCACCTGAATAGCTGAAGAACCTGCCGTATTCGGGTTAGTTGTAGTTACGGTTTGTCCATTGGAAGAAATCGTGGTTAACCCAAGATTGTTTGACAAATCAGCATTGACTTGTAGATAGACTCTATTTCCCAAAATTTTAGGCAGTACATACAACGTCAAACCGGTTACGACCGCACCCGGGGTAATTTGTGAGGTAATCGAACTTCCATTGGGTGTTGAACCTGCAAGAGCAGTTGTTTGTACGCTAGCAAGATATCCCTGCTGATCAATAATTCGAATTTGGGAAACTTGATTGTTTTGGCAGAGCACTTGCGGTTGAGTTACAACAGAGACTTTACCCTGCATTTGTAAAGCATTAACCAAAGTAAGAACACCGGTTCCTGTGCCAGCCAGTACATGGGAATTGTTGATACCCGCAATAGTTGGGGAACTAAGACCTGTTAACGATGTAACCGATGAAAGCGCTATGGGAGAACCATTATTCGAGACTAATTGATAAGTACCATTATTAAATGCTCTTTGTACAATATCCCAATTAATACCGAAATTAAAATCGCTTTCAAGCGTAACTTGCAGTATTTCAATTTTGACGAGAACTTGTTTTGAAAGATTGTTATTTACATTGCTAATAAATTTTGAAATCAACGAGACATTACTAGGTCTATCGCGAACGGTGACGGATGTTGTTGCCTCCGATACGACTACCTTACCATCCGGAGATAATAATTGTTTAATTGAGGTTTCCAGATCTCTCCAAACGGATAAAGTCCCTTTCAAATTGCTATATTGACTCGATGCACTATCATCAATCGTTCCTGTGATTGTGGTAACCGATCCACCGCCACCCGAGCCTGCGCTACCAGCAGCGCCCGTCGATGCTTTACCCATCATATAATCAGATGAGCCTGGCATAAATGCGATATCAAATGTTCTTGTCATGAATGCTTGCCAATAGACGTCATTGCAATTGACCGCATAAACATAACCCGTCTTGGCAGCTAACATATCCAAAGCACCTTTTACGGTACCCGAATAATTCATTGATAGCATGACTTTATCATTCAAGCCACTTTGATAGTGAATCAATATATTATGACCACCACCGTTCAAAATAATTCGACTATAGTAAGAAAAAGGTAATTGTTCGCCGCGTAAAACAACCCTGTTTGTCAACCAAAGAGGTTGTCTCGCTAAGCTAATCGGTGTTCTATCAACATATAAACCCTGATTCATAAGCAAAGTTGGATTCGGTGTGGTTGCTGAAACCATTTTTGCATGCGCTTCTGTTTGGCGTTGTGTTATATCCGCCACATTGGCTTCCGCCTGGTTATAAACCGATTGATTACATCCGGAAAGAAATATAATCGTGGAAAGACAGATTAATAAAATTCGTTGATAAAACATTATATCTTCCTCAGAACAACAGTCATCGTACGGTTAGACATGTACATCTGTGCTTGTAGTGGAAATGGCTGCAGTAATTTTTCAATCACATTGGGTAAACTCGAACCTGTTACGCGTCCATCAAAATTATAATCAAAAGGTGCCTTCCAAATGACCTTCCAGTGATATCGATCCATAATTCTTTCTATATTTTCTTTTAAAGAACCGCTCACGCTAATTGCATAAATCGCCGCGGGTCGACTTAAATTTGCAAATTGATTAGGAAAAGCAGAATTGCCATAGGTCGGAATAAACGCGGTATTTTGTTGTGTTCCTGCCTGAAAAAAAGGTTCGCTTGGTATCGCTGCTTCAGGTCTCGCAACTTGCCATCCTGCAAATGATATTGCTGGCAGCATGAGGAAAATCAGAATTATCTTTTCGACGAGGCACTTCATTGTGATACTCCATTAAATCATATGCCTATCTCAACAAATCCCTAAGCTAAAAGCAAGTATAAGCGATTTATTTAAAATGTGTAAGATCTTTTAGGATTACGCACATTCTGCTGCGACAAAAAATAATGTGAGCATTCTTATCTCGACGGTTTAAAAAACATTGTCATCCTGAGAGCGCCTTTTGCTCGAAGGATCGCTTGACGTATGTCGAATGATCCTTCGTTTCACTCAGGATGACAAACATTTAGATCAGTTTTCAAAAATGGCTAAAGTCCAGCTTATGCAATACTCACATTATCTATTGAACCCAGTATTTTGCTGGAAAACATCGACCGAGCCGCCTGGATTTTCTGTACCACTATTTGGGATGCAGCGTGTAAATACAATGACAGTCCCCATCATTTTGCCGTGCTGAGTATAAGGAGTAAGATTCACTGGAGCAATTAATCCTTTTTCTGTGGTAATGGTAAGACAAACTCGCCAATATTTAACTCCAGAGTTGTTTGGAAAAGGAGTTCCAACTCCATTAGCGTAGGATGCCCAACATGCGAGTTGTTTTGGCGTATCTTGAACAGAACAATCATAAGGTCCTGGTGAATTTGGGTCGACAGGATCAATCGGAGTCGCAGAAAGACTGGATGCGACAGATGCTCCTCTCGCAAATGCGGTAAAGCTGCTGACAGGGTAAATATTCGCTGTACAGTCTACTGGATCATAGGGCGAATTGCCTCCTATCGGACCGCATGTTGGTTGCTCATTAATGCCAGTCACTGAAGAAGGAGCGACGATAATACTCGCTTTCATTCCAGGCGGACAAGTGGGTGCAGGCACACAGGATCCACTATAATATACGCCAGCAAAATTAACCGAGCGTGCATTATTTAAATTTTGGCCTGGAATAACGACACTTGACACGACCACCTTACAACCACTTCCTGGTGTCGCAGATTGACAGGCTGCTGACTGCGTCGGTGGATTTTTGGCTGCTCCCGTTGCATCTGTCACAAATCCTATGGGTAATTTTCCTGCGATGATCTGCGCATTCACAGTCGAATTGGCGGTCGTAGTAACATAGAAAACACCCGTACTACTACAATTAATCATAAAAGGTTGGGTATAAGAATTTATAGTTAGCGTTGATGGAATATAATTGTTTGGCAATTGTGAAGCCGTGAGATCTGTCCAGGTTGTCGTACCACAACCTGGCGCCGTGATCGTCGCATTTTTGATTGGCCAATATGACGTGTTGACATAAAAACTTAATGAGGTATTCAGAATTTGTTGTACTTGCAAAGCCGTTTTGACGCGGCGCATTTCCTCGGCTTTTTGCGTTGTGTAATTAAGCATTAAGACAACGAGCGAACTAACGATAGCGATAACCAAAAGCATTTCAAGTAAACTGAATCCCTTTGCTTTACGTTTCATAAGCTATCCGCCACATAGATAATTTTGTGCATTATACCAATTTTTTGCCTGAGAGGAGATGTAAGTTTCCTTCGATACCCCAGATAATCCAGCCATAGGATCATTGGTATATTGATTCGCAAATTGTCGCAGATTATGTTCTGAAATCCAAAGATCCGATGAAATATCTGGATTAAGATAGGAAATGGATCGTTGCCACACAACGAAGCCGTTCTCAGCAGGTGTAGGCACACAAGGTAAAACCGATGTTAAGGATAATGATGAAATGCATTGTGCGCCTAAATCATTTTTTATCTGTGTCCATTGCGCCTTGGTTAGTTTTGTCGAAAGCTTTACTGCAACTTGGACATTCCATTTCACCGAAACAGAACTCAGTGCGCCAGGGGTTTGACTTGGATCGAGTGCCGCACCTTTTGTCACATCACATGAAGGTGGATTCGTGCTGCCGACACAGGCTTTTGCATTCATTGTTGGATCGGTCGTTGTGACTGGATCAATCACACGATTAAATTGGACGTAATAATTTTTATCTTTATTAGGTGCTGGGGTGTCTACCAGAGGATTCAGTGGTTTCCAGCTTTGACTATCAAGAAATCCCTTCAGGATTAAATTATTCGTTAATGATAGATTATACGTATTGGCACTGATCATGGTTGGATCTAACAGACCTGTTGATGCGGAAGCGCCCGATTCATCCAGTGTGAGTCGGCAATTTGCCCAATAAAAATTATTTGCTGCTTGGAAGAGTTGATTTATATTGGCCAGTAGTTGGCTTTCCTGCAACTGAAATCGATACTGCGAATATAATCTCAAGCCAAAGACCGCCATGGATGCAATAATAGCAAACACTAACATCAGTTCTAACAGTGAAACACCTTTTTCTCTTTTAAAACGCACACATTCCTCGTTTAATTTAAGAAGCACCCATTGCCATACCAGTTAAATAAATTCCTCTGATAATAACAATAATTAAATAAGCGCCAACGGCAAGTAAAGCGCCGCCAAAAATTTTTGAAATCAATGCTAAGGTTTTTGTACTTTCTTCTGCACCACGCACACCCATTCTGACTAAGCCATGCTCGAAGCCTTTGACTTCCGCCATCACACGTAAACGTAAAATATTTTTTTCATCAATGAGTCCAGTTGATAAAACATCTGCGATATTTCCTTTACCCATCGCCATCAAATGTTCCATCATGACAAGATGGGATGAAATATAAGGATTGGCTTGATATTGCATAACTTTAATTGCATTCTTAAATACAACACCATTTGCAACAAGCAAGCCCAATGTTTCCATGACTCGCGCCGAAGCGAATCGTCTATAAATATTGAAAGGAAAAAATTTATCAAGTAATGGGCGTAACTCCCCGACATAATTATTCATTATTCGACGCATCATAAATGCCAACGCGATCAGCAACACAATGACTAACCACCACCAATCTTGAATTAAATTGGCTGTACTAATAAAATCACGCCCGGCTTGCGGCCATTCTGCCAAGGGTTTTATACTTTGAAATTGAATGAATACAGATCCATTCAAATACACAATAATACTGCAAGCGATTGTGATCACGAGGAGAGGATACGTCACCGCGCTAACCACAGCACCTATTGCACCACTTCGCTGTCCCAATGTTTTGATGGCTGACTTTAGTGTTTCAACTAAAGCACCGCCTTCTTCACCGACACGGATAATTTCAACAACATTAATCGAAAACCAATCACGCATACCGTCTGCTAATGCCTGACCTTCTGAGATTTTTTGTGATATGGTTAAGGCAACATCACGCGTAATACCTGTGGTTGCTTGCGCCATCATTTCAATAGCACGGTTTGCTGGGATACCATCTGCTACGAGCGTATAAAAATCTTCGAGAAAAGCGAGTTGTGCTTTTGCACCAAACTGCAATTGCTTTATTCGCTGCAATATTTTACCGGGTAGTGTCGAAGTGTCGCTAAATTCTGCCATATCGATCTCTCTACGGGATTACCCGTTAATCTTCATTGATACTTGTAAACTGTGGATTTCGTGGAAGGATTAATGGGACCGACGACTTTTTCAGCATCGAAAGGATCGCAAATTCCTTCTTTGATGAGTTGCACAGCACGTCCCTGAAAATTCATCCAACCATTCGCTAATAAATATTTTTCCCAATTTAGAGTATCACATTTTTGAATATATTGACGTCCTTCTTCATCGACCCAAACAACTTCAGCGCAAACGGTGCGGCCACCTATTCCAGTTCCGTGACAAGTTTGACAACCCGTTCCGCGCGCGTGCGCAGAATCTATAACTTCTTTCCCGAGTACGGCTTCCCAGTCAGGAATAAATTGTTGATGTTTGGGTGAACTTCGCAATGGAACCGCGCACTTTTGGCAAAGCGCAGGAACAAGACGTTGGCATAATAAACAACGTAACACGCTGCTATCACTTAACATTACGGGCGAAATTCCCATATCAACCAAACGGGTAATAATTGCAGTTGCTCGGTTGGTATGCAGCGTAGTCAAAACTAAGTGACCGGTAATGGATGCGCGTATCATGACGCTTGCCGTATCTTCATCGCGCATTTCGCCGAGAATTATAACATCCGGATCCATACGTAAAGCAGCGCGTCCCATGCTTGCAAAACTGCGGTCTTCTTTTTCGGTGTTCACAGGAACTTGCGTTGCTTCTTCAACGACTTTTTCTACGGGATCTTCGATGGAATATAATTTTTGCGTCGTTTCGACCATTTCCATACAGGCAGCTAATGTGGTTGTTTTACCTGAACCGGTAGGACCTGCCACAATGATTGCGCCAAAAGGCAACTTGAGCGCCATTTTGATAATTTCGACTTGATTTGCGGTATAACCTAACTGTTCCAAGCTTTTTATTTTTTCTTCGCCCGTTGCGAGAATACGCATGACCATGTCAAAACCGCCGTGCGCTGGTACGCTCGCAAGACGTAAGCGGATATCTTTACCATTCATTTTTAATGGCATCGAGGCATCTTGTGGAACGAGAGGATTAAAATGGGATGTAGCATGGTCAGTTTCTTTATTGAAAGCAACTGAGGCGAGCTCTCTGCCTAACTTCTCTGACCATTCTGCATAAACACGCAATTCACCATGTTTACGCATACGAATTTTGGTATACGTTTGTCGCACTTGAATATGTATATCACTGACATTTTGATGAACTGCTTCAAAAACCAGGTCGCGCAAATGACGTTGCTGATCACTAAACGCAGCATTGGTTTCTCCTTTCGTTTTTTTGGCTGTATCTTCTTCTTGTCCACTTGCCAGCAATAATTTTACAAACGAACTGGATGCGGCAAACACCTGTCCAGGATGCATGCCTTTACTCAACATTAATGATTTACAATTTTGCACTGCGCGCGAGGTGGGTTCCGATGCGAGAATCGTTGCGCTTTTTAAAACAACAATATTGCCTTGTTCTTTGCACCAGGAAAGCATTTCATCCATGACCCGATCTTTGGTATCGAGATCAGCTTGACTATTCAATACCTTAGTTAAAGTAGCAGCAGCAAATTGTTCAAGCTGATCCATTTCTTGTTTGCTATCCGTTCCTGTTGAAGTCGATATCATTTCAGCCATTTGTCGCCTCTCAAATGATTGAGCAAGCTTTTAAAATAACCGCCATATTGTTTAATTATATAATATGCATTTAAATATGTGCTAAAAAAGTTTTGTTTAAAATAAACAAAGGAAAATTGCTTTATCTATCAATGGGAATCAGCCATCTCAAACGTCATCCAGTGCGCAGCCGAGGGTCACTAAATTATAATAAGGTGATCCTTCGCGGCGCTCAGGATGACATCAAACCCTACACATCCAAATTAATCACTTCCAACGCATTGGTTTCAATAAACTCGCGACGTGGTTCAACTTGATCACCCATTAATGTGGTAAATATGAGATCAGCAGCCACAGCATCTTCAATCGTAACTTGTAACATACGGCGTGACTCTGGATTCATCGTCGTATCCCACAATTGATCTGGATTCATCTCTCCCAAACCTTTATATCGTTGAATAACTTGACCTTTTTTGGCTTCTAGCATTAACCATTCGACCGTTTGAGCAAAACTCGCTACCGTTTGACGCTTTTCACCACGCTCTATATAAGCTCCCTCTTGCAACAAATCATGTAGTTTAAAACCTAATTCGATGATTTTGCGATATTCATTAGAAAGGAATAAATCTCTATTAATCAAGATACTATGTACAATACCATGGTGCATAACATTGACTTTAGGCAACCATTCATGTTTCTCATGATCTTCAACGACTTCAAAGGTATAAGAAACAGGCGCATCTTCTTTCGTATGCAATAACTCCGCCATTTTGTTCACGGTTTCTTCTACATTTGCTTTATGCGCTAATTTTGACTCATTTAATGCTGGCGCATAAATTAAAGCATTCAGTATTGGTTTTGGATAAAGTCTGCCTAATCGATTAATAATCGATTGAATTGATAAATATTCAATTAAAAGCTTTTCTAATGGCGCACCTGCGATAGGCAACCCGTTATTTCCCAAATATAAACGAGAATTATCCAATGCTGATTGCACTAAAGATAACTCTAACGCCTCATCATCTTTGAGATATTGTTCTTGCTTCCCTTTGCGTAATTTATATAAAGGGGGTTGCGCAATATAAACATGTCCGCGTTCAATTAATTCTGGCATTTGTCGATAAAAGAATGTTAATAGTAATGTTCGAATATGCGAACCATCGACATCCGCGTCCGTCATGATAATAATGCCATGATAGCGTAGTTTGTCTGGATTATATTCTTCTCGTCCAATCCCACAACCTAATGCGGTAATCAGCGCAACCACTTCTGTGGAGGAAAGCATTTTATCAAAGCGCGCTTTTTCGACATTTAAAATTTTGCCTTTTAATGGCAATACAGCTTGATGCTTGCGATCTCTAGCCTGCTTTGCCGAACCACCTGCAGATTCACCCTCAACAATAAACACTTCACACTTACTTGGATCTTCTTCCTGACAATCTGCCAACTTACCTGGCAAACCAGCCATATCCAGGGCACCTTTGCGGCGGGTCATTTCTCGCGCTTTTCTGGCTGCTTCACGCGCACGCGCAGCATCAATGACTTTTGAAACAATGGCTTTAGCATCCTGTGGAAATTCCAACAAAAATTCTTGTAATTTTTCAGCCATCGTTGATTCAACAATGGCTTTAATTTCCGAGGAAACTAATTTATCTTTGGTCTGCGAAGAAAACTTTGGATCTGGCATTTTTACTGATAAAACAGCGGTTAAACCCTCACGAAAATCATCCCCTGTTGTGATGATTTTATCTTTCTTTAAATAGCCTTCTTTTTCCAGGTAGTTATTTAATACGCGTGTTAAAGCACTGCGGAATCCAGAGACATGTGTTCCACCATCTTTTTGAGGAATGTTATTGGTGAAACAAAAGAGTTTTTCAATGAATGTGTCATTCCATTGCATTGCGACTTCAACTGTTATGCGGTCTTTTTCAGTTGAAAAATAAAAAACCTTTGAATGTATTGGCGTTTTATTGCGATTTAAATCACCCACAAAGGCTTTGATGCCGCCATGATATTCAAATAAATCATTTTTACCCGAGCGTTCATCCGTTAAATGAATACGAATGCCCGAATTGAGAAATGATAATTCTCGTAAGCGTTTTGCCAAAATATCGTAGGAAAAATGAATATTAGTAAATGTTTCTTTGCTCGGTTTAAAGCGTATTTCGGTCCCACGTTCCGTTGTTTCACCGACGGGCGCTAAAGGCGCTTTAGGGTCACCATGTTTATATTGTTGCTCATAGACTTTGCCATTGAGACGAATTGTTAAAAACAAGTCTTCTGATAACGCATTAACAACAGAAACACCCACTCCATGGAGTCCGCCAGAAATTTTATATGAATCATTATCAAATTTACCGCCCGAATGGAGTACTGTCATGATAACTTCGGCGGCCGATCGACCTTCCTCGGGATGAATATCGACGGGAATGCCTCTGCCATTATCTTTAACTGAGACAGTTTCATCTGCGTGAATGGTAACATGGATTGCATTGCAGAAGCCTGCAAGCGCTTCATCTATCGAGTTATCGACCAATTCAAATACCATATGATGTAAACCCGTTCCATCGTCAGTGTCACCGATGTACATGCCTGGACGTTTACGTACAGCATCTAAACCTTTTAGTACTTTAATATTTGATGAATCATAATTAGCGGCACTATTCACTCTCGTTACTCCCAAAATTCCGGTTAGTTGGTTTCCCTCACATTGCCATGTTCCACGTGAAACATTTTCATGGGGACGCTGACATCGGAGTCAACTAACGATTCATACTCGACAGCGGTTAGAAACACTTGAGCTTCTTGTTTCGAAAGCAAGGCCATTAAATTGGATCTACTATGGTTATCCAGCTCTGATGGTAAGTCATCCATTAGGTAGATTGGCTTTCTATTTGCGCACTGCTGCAGCATTGCCCCTTGGGCCACTATCATAGCACAAACGAATAATTTTTGCTGGCCCCTGGATAAGATATCTTTAACCGGCGTGCGATGGATAGACATCTTAAAATCAGCCCTATGCGGCCCTATTTGGGTATATCCAGCATAGATATCTTTATCTATCATCCCATCTATCGCTTCTTGATAATCTAAGCCTTGATCCCAGCCTGGGTAATAACTTAATTCTAATCCAGGAACGACAATCAATTCCGTCAAAGCGGCTTGTAAAAAAGGCAATAATTGTTTCACAAAATCACGCCTTAACTCATCCAGCTGCCTTGCATTCTTAACAAGTTCACTTGTCCATATTGCTAATTCTTTTTTTGCAGCACGCGCTTTCAACACGGCATTGCGTTGCTTAAGCGCGCGTTCATACTGTTTCCAAACTCGCAAAAAGTCATTTGTTCGGTAAAATGCGCCCCAATCTAAATATTTTCTGCGAAAAATAGGGCCCGCCTCCAGTAAATTAAAACAGTTGGAATTCATCAAAAGAACGGGAATTAACTCGACCACTTCCGTAAATGAGACACCTTCTTGACCTCGCATTCGAACGCGCAGATCGCCATTGCGTACCCGTTCTATTCCAACTGCGGTAGATTGTTGATTTTCAGCCTGAATTTGCGCGAATATTGAAAATTTTTCTGCGGTATGGCCAATAATGTGATGAGCTGAAGAACTTCGGAAAGAGCGTCCACGGCTTAGATAATAAACAGCCTCGAGCAAACTGGTTTTGCCACTACCATTATTTCCGTAAAGCAGATTGAATCCGCTCGCAAGCGGATCAAGCTTGACTGCATTCAGGTTACGAAAATCTGCTATATCTAGCCGTATGAGTGACATGTTTTATGTTTGAGTTTTTCATAACCGCATTGGCATAACAACGTATAAACTATCGTCTTTTTCCATCGCTTCGATTAATACTCCGCCATTAGGATCGCTAAATGACCATCGAATATTCTCAGAAGCAATCGCTGATACAACATCAAGCAAATAGGCAGCATTAAATCCAATTTCCATGCCATTGCCTTGATATTCTAGCTGAATCATTTCTTCTGCTTCTTCTTGCTCTGGATTATTTGCCACAATGCGCAAAGTATCTTGATCCAGTTGTAAACGAATGCCGCGAAATTTTTCATTCGATAAAATAGAAGCTCGGGTTAGAGCCTGCTTAAGCGCCTCACGGCTTGCTACCGCAGTATTCTCAATGCTACGCGGTATCAGTTTATCGTAATCGGGATATTGAGCATTAATTAATTTCGACGTAAAAATAAATTCTGATGATTTGACCCGCAAATGATGTTCGCCAATACAAACCGTTACATCTTCACCGCTCGCATCCAGTAAGCGCATCAATTCTAACACGCTCTTACGCGGCAAAATCACTTTGGCTCTTGCATCGCCTACATCAATTGAATTTATAGAACTAAAAGCCAATCGATGCCCATCTGTCGCAATGCACTTGATAACACCTTGATTTATATCAAATAATGCGCCATTCAAATAATGCCGAACATCTTGTTGGCCCATTGCAAAATAGATTTTTCCAATGAGTTTTTTCAATTTGTCTTGGCTCAGCATAAATTCAGTGGAAAATGGGCCATCATCGACGCTTGGGAAATCTTGGGCGGGCAGGGTCGATAAGAGAAATCGGCTTCTACCAGAACGTAAAACAACATGATCTCCTTCCAGCGCCAGCGTCAACTTTGCATCTTCAGGCAATGCGCGACAAATATCCAATAATTTGCGTGCTGAAACCGTAATTGAACCCGGTTCAGCAATTTCATCCAATGGAGTACTGCCGATCAGTTCGACTTCAAGATCTGTTGCAGTTAGAGACAACACTTGATCTTTTACTGTGACCAATACGTTGGCTAGTATCGGTAACGTCTGTCTACGTTCAACAACTCCGCTGATCATCTGCAAAGGTTTCAGTAATGCTGCTCGTTGAATTGTGACTTTCATAGGTCTGCTCTACATTAAAAATGTGATTAAAAGGATGAACCCCGTATTAAGTAGTCAAGATTCGCAACAAGTTGGTATAGTCTTCTTCCACATCCTGATTCGAATTCTTAAATTCCGCAATAACACGACACGCGTGTAACACCGTGGTATGGTCTCTGCCGCCAAA
>CAYRUP010000012.1:26205-27731 GCA_964427485.1 uncultured Coxiellaceae bacterium
CTATGATTGGTCAATTCCTTAGCCAACGCCATGGCCATTTGCCGTGGTCTTGCGACTGAACGACTACGTCGTTTGGACAATAAATCTGCTATTTTGACCTTATAATATTCCGCTACCGTTTTTTGGATATTTTCTATCGTGATCAGTTTATCTTGTAATGCAAGTAAATCACGCAATGCATCTTTCACAAAATCCAGGGTGATAGGTTTACCAGTAAAATGCGCATTTGCCATGATACGTTTCAAGGCACCTTCCAGTTCACGCACATTGGATCGGATGCGCTTCGCAACGAAAAAGGCGACTTCATAGGGGAGATTAATATGCGCTAACTCCGCTTTACTCATTAAAATAGCAACCCTCGTTTCAAGCTCAGGCGGCTCCACCGCAACCGTCAGTCCCCAGCCAAAACGGGATTTTAAGCGTTCTTCAACGCCATTAATTTCTTTCGGATAACGATCACACGTTAAAATAACTTGCTGTTGGCTCTCAAGCAACGCATTGAAAGTGTGGAAAAACTCTTCTTGAGAACGATCTTTGCCGGCAAAAAATTGAATATCATCGATCAACAATGCATCCACAGTGCGATAAAAACGCTTAAAATCATTCATTGAATTGGTTTGGAGCGCTTTCACCATATCTGCTACAAAACGTTCTGAATGCAAATACAAGACCTTTGCGTTTGGATTATTTCGGATAATTTGATTGCCAATCGCGTGTAATAAATGGGTTTTCCCCAACCCAACACCGCCATATAAATAAAGTGGGTTATAAGCCACTGCGGGATTTTCCCCAACCTGCAGAGAGGCGGCCTTGGCTAATTGATTTGATTTGCCTTCCACAAAATTCTCAAAGGTATGTTTGGGATTAATATTGCTTTGATGATGAGGCACAACATCTGTCGTTTTTGTCGTGGTATGCACGGCGGGTGCAGCAGATACTGGCATTTTATCACTGGTTGTGCTGCCAGAGCCCGTTTCAGTGCGCGTACTACCAATTTCTAGATAAATAGTGGGTGGCTCAGCATGACTAAACTGTTTAACCAACTCTTTAATCCGCTCTAAAAAACGCTCATTGATCCAATCCAAAACAAAACGATTGGGCGCAAGCAAGGTGAGCCTTTGCTCTGCATGCACAACTTGTAACGGTCGAATCCAAGTATTATATTGCTGTGACGGAAATTCATCCTGCAAACAACTTAGACATTTTTCCCAAAGCGTTGCGCTCACTTACTTCTCCCAAAAAGCTTCCACTATTAAAAAAGGATAGTACCACAGTTTACCTAGCAAAACTGAAACGATCCAAGCAGGATTTGAATCAATTAAAAAAAGGAACACTCAACTCAACTTAATTTGTCCAGCAAAATGACAGATTTTTCTTTTTGCTTTACATGAGGCCGATCAACAGGCTTGATAAATGCTTGCAATTTTTTTTCTATGTCAATTTTTCCGTTAGAATGAATTTGTTGAAATTGATCTCAGTACACGACAAAAAACAAAACCGTCGTCCCGGCGTGCTTCTGGCCGGGA
>CAYRUP010000013.1:0-7541 GCA_964427485.1 uncultured Coxiellaceae bacterium
GCCTTATTATAATTTAGTGATCCTTCGCTGCGCTCAGGATGACATTTGTTCCTTAACTTGATGCCTATGGGCCGAAGGTCGGATGAGGATAGATCTGTAACTTTTTATTTCTTAGTACTTGCTTCTTCTTTCTCAAGAATACCGCGACACCAATCACTGAACGTAAATCCCGGTGTTTGGTTAATAAAATCGTTCGTGCTCGTTTTATCTAAATCCAATTTTTCATACAAACTACGCGTGTAATCAAAAGAATAACAGAGCTTCTTTTCACCGCCCCCAACTGGAATGATATAACCTGTCACATGCAATTTATCTAATTTAGGATTTCTTGCATACACACCCGATAGAATCGTCACGCTAAATGTAATCGCTGTCGCATAGACAGTCACTGCCATCGGTGAATTTTTAAGATCGTTCTCATTGACTTTCGTGATGACATCATTTGCCACGAGTGTTGGAATGCCCGCAAATAATTTGGTTTGATCAATAACAATATCAAGATTATCGCCTGTTTGCGTAAAATTAAAACCTACGCTTTCAACATTGGTTTTCATATTGTTATAGTTTTCTGCAGTGATCGCTGTTTTTGTTGCAACTGCATAAACACTTGCAGCAGCAAAACTGCTCACTAAAATAAATAATGAAAATATTTTTTTGTAAATTTGGAATGATAAAAGGCGCATATAAACTCCTTTTTTATGTATACGAGTATTATACCTTGCTTTTTAATTTTTAGTTTATATTCAAAAAAACATAATATTTCCAAGAGGTTATAGGGGCACGGCATGCCCTACTGTGATCCACATTGGGCTGCTTGCTGTAATAATTCGGCGGCGAGTGTTTCATCTTTTTCAACCCCTTCCCCTGTTTGACACATGCAACCTAAATTATAAAGCGCAATAGCATCACCCAACTCAGCTGCTCGTTTAAACCATTCCACTGCAAGTGCTTTGTCTTCTGGAACACCTAAGCCAACACGATAACAATATCCCAAATGTCGTTGGGCTTGAGGACAATCTTGATCCGCGGCTTTTCTAAACCACTCAATGGCTAATTTGGGATTTTTTTCCACACCAAATCCGTGAAGATACAAACATCCCAAATTAATTTGGGCGAAAGGAAAATTGCGGTAGGCTGCTTTTTTATACCAATAAAGAGCAGCTTGAATCGTTGCCGCATCCTTTTCATAAAGACATCCTATGTTAAATTGCGCAGGCGCATAATTTTGTTCTGCTGCTTTCAAATACCATTCAATCGCAATTTCAATATCACTGGCCACACCAAAACCATTTTCATACATGACACCTAAATTAAATTGTGCATTAGGATAGTGATGAGCCGCCGCTCGCTGAAAATAATCTAAAGCTTTGTGATAATCTTGTTGAACTTCTGTGCCATTGAAATAATAATCTCCCAAATCATTTAATGCTTCTTTATCCTCATTTTTGGCACGAACGATAAGATTCAAAATTCTGTTTTGTTTCTTCATTATGTTAATACTTCCGTGTGCAAATACTCGGGTATCACGCAGGGCCAATGATAACGTTCTTCAATTTTTTCTTTCAGTGACTGAGCTGCTTCTGGCTCGCCATGCGTAATAAATACTTTGCGTGGGTAATGATTAAAATTTTTCAACCAATCAAGAATTTCCTCGTAATCCGCATGTGCAGACATGTTACTTAACACTTGCACAGAAGCGAGAACAGGTATTGATTCACCAAATATTTTAATAGACTCTTTACCATTAATCATGTCTGCTCCGCGCGTACCAGCAGCCTGATAACCTGCAAAAACAATGGTATTTTTAGCATCTGGTGCAAACACGCGAATATGATGCAATACGCGTCCGCCTTCCAACATACCGCTGGCTGAAATAATTATTTTCGGTTCCGTGGTAAGATCCAACGTCTGCGATTCTTCTTTCGTATTAACATAAGTCGCAATTTCACACACTTTATGCGACAACTCTGGAGAAAGACGATGTAATTCGGTATGTTTGCGGAAAATTTCCGTTGCATCTTTCGCCATCGGACTATCTAAATAAATCGGTAAATTTGGAATGCGTTCTGATTGTTTCAAGAGATACATGAAATACAATAAATGTTGCGCACGCCCCACAGCAAAAGCGGGAATAACCACGGTACCACCCCGTTCTGCGGTACGATTGATGATATCACTCAATTCATCCAGCGGATTCACTTTCTTATGTAGTCGATTCCCATAAGTGGATTCAAGCACAAGATAATCCGCCGCTTGCATCACAGCAGGTGGATGCATGATAGGATCATTCGGTCGTCCTAAATCGCCGGAAAATAATACTGTCGTGCCATGACTTTTTACCTGAATAAATGAAGCACCTAAAATATGTCCCGCAGGAATCAATGAAATAGAAGTTTCTTCTGCTACTTTGTAATTTTTTCTAAATTCAAGTGCGCGGAATTGCAGCAACGTTTTTTCTGCTTCAAGACGCGTGTAAAGCGGTTCTGCTGGTTTGTGTTTGGTATAACCGTATTTGTTAGCAAATTTTGCTTCTTCCTCTTGTAAATATCCGCTATCGGGAAGCAAAATAGCGCACAATTCTTTGGTTGCATTAGAACAATAAATATTTCCCGTAAAACCATTTTTTACGAGCACAGGTAAATAACCCGTATGATCAATATGGGCATGAGTCAAAATAATAGAATCAATTAAATGCGGTTCGATGGGAAATCGAGTCCAATTGCGCTGGCGTAATTCTTTTAATCCCTGAAATAAACCACAATCAATTAATATTTTTTTATTATCAATGCTGAGTAAAAATTTGGATCCCGTTACCGTGTTTGTAGCACCTAAAAAAGTTAATCGCATGTTCTTCCCTTAATTTTTCCATCACGCCGATGTTTTAACTAGTTCTGCTTGCAACTCCGGCAATATTTTAAATAAATCACCGATTAATCCGTAATCTGCAATTTGAAAAATCGGCGCATCTGGATCACTATTAATCGCCACAATCACTTTACTGTCTTTCATTCCGGCTAAATGTTGGATCGCTCCAGAAATTCCAATTGCGATATAAAGATCAGGCGCAACCGCTTTGCCTGTCTGTCCAACTTGGTAATCATTCGGTGCAAAACCGGCGTCAACTGCAGCGCGAGACGCACCCACAGCCGCTCCAATACTATCAGCAAATGCCTCGAGAAGTTTAAAATTCTGAGCGTTCTTAAAGCCACGTCCGCCAGATACCACAATACGCGCATCTGTTAATTCGGGACGTTTTGAAACTGTGAGCTGTTGACTCACAAATTCAGATAGTGCATTAGGAATAATTTGATTGATCGTCTCAATTTTTGCCTGCGGTTCGTTCGTTAATTGCGTTGCGGCAAATCCAGTTGTCCGGATCGTTAAAATTTTTATTTTTTCAGATGATGTCACCGTTGCTAAAGCATTTCCCGCATAAATGGGACGAACGAAGGTATCTCTGGAAATAATTTTTATCACATCCGAAATCATGGCCATATCTAATAATGCGGCAGTTCGTGGCAATAGATTTTTACCGTAGGTTGTTGCTGCAGCTAAAATCACATCGTATTGCTGACCGATGTCGGCAATCAACGGCGCGAGATTTTCCGCCAGTTGATGTTCGTATTCTTTTGCATTTGCAACTAATATGCGCGTAACACCCGGCGACTTGACTGCTTCGTCAATCACTCGATCACAAGCATAACCCATGATAAGTACATCAATCGTACCATCAAATTGTTTAGCCGCGGTGAGAGTATGCAAATTGGCAGATTTAAAAACTGTATTGTCATGTTCTGCAATGATTAATATTTTCATACGATCACCTGCGCTTCATGCCGCAATTTTTCAATTAATTCTTTCACACTCGCAACTTTAATTCCCGCACGGCGTTTTTCTGGGGCGACCACCTTCACTGTCTGCAATCGTGATGGTATATCTAAATTGAGTTGGGCAATCGGCACAATTTCAATCGGTTTACGTTTTGCCTGAACAATGTTGGGTAATGAAAGATAACGCGGTACATTTAAACGTAAATCAGTTGTGATCACAGCGGGTAATTTGAGTTTAAGAATTTCAAGGCCACCATCTATTTCACGCGTTATTTCCAGTGAATCCGTTTGCACGACGAGTTTTGAAGCAAATGTGCCTTGCGGCCAATTTAAAAGTCCTGCGAGCATTTGGCCAACTTGATTATTATCGCTGTCAATAGCTTGCTTGCCGAGAATAACAAGTTGCAGCGATTCTTTTTCGACTAAAGCACGCAAGATTTTTGCTGCGGCTAAGGGTTCTATTTCAAGGTCGGTTTCAATCAGAATGGCACGGTCTGCGCCCATCGCTAATGCAGTGCGTAATGTTTCCTGACATTGACTAACACCGATTGAAACAATAATGACTTCTTTTGCGATGCCTTGTTCTTTTAAACGCATCGCTTCTTCCACTGCGATTTCATCAAATGGATTCATCGACATTTTTACATTCGCCGTATCAACGCCGCTTTCATCCGTTTTAACACGAATGTGCGCCGCAAAATCCACCACTCTTTTAACTGCAACAAGCACTTTCATTGCTTACTCCCTATTGCTTTATTTCCTAGATTTTATATGCTGAAGTAGTATCCACGATTCAGGATTTATTTAAAAGGATTCGATGCAATGGAAATAAAAAATTGTGCGGCGATTGTCAGTGGCGGTGCGTCAGGAATGGGTGCAGCAACTGCGCGCGCATTGAGTGCGATGGGTGCAAAAGTTGCCCTGCTCGATATGAATTTAGCCGCAGCGGAAAACCTCGCAAAAGAAATTCAGGGTGTTGCGATCGCCTGTGATGTCACGCAATCAAAAAGCGTGGTCGATGCGGTAGCACACGCAGAATCTCTACATGGTATCGCGCGTATTTGTGTGAATTGCGCCGGGATTGTGCAAAGCAAACGGATGGTTGGCAAACAAGGTCCGCTGCCGCTTGAAGATTTTGAACATGTGATCAAAGTCAATTTGGTCGGTACCTTTAATCTCATGCGCATTGTGGCAGCAGCCATGTCGACCGCTGAACCTATCGATCAATCCGATGGCGAGCGCGGTGTCATTATCAATACAGCATCGGTCGCAGCCTATGAAGGACAAATAGGTCAAACCGCTTATAGCGCATCCAAAGGCGGTGTTGTGGCACTCACTTTACCTGCTGCACGAGAACTTGCGCAGTTTGGTATTCGTGTTGTGACTATCGCGCCCGGTTTGGTTGACACGCCGATGTTTGATAAAATTCCTCCGGAAGCACGGAAAGCATTAGCTAATTCGGTTCCCTTTCCAAAACGGCTCGCTCGTCCCGACGAATATGCCAAGCTCGCACTGCATATTGTAGAGAATCCAATGCTAAATGGCGTAGTTATCCGATTGGATGGGGCTTTGCGCCTAGAGACGAAATAAGAGCGACAGGGTTTACTTACCCACGTTTTCGATATACTCTTCACTTTATTATGCTACTAAGAAAAATGACCGAAGCCTATGTCTATCGTTTCTAAACTGAAACATTATGTGATTGGTGACCCGCTTAATCCATTTAACCCGAATATTTTGCGCCATGTTTCACTGATTGCATTTCTAGCCTGGATTGGCCTGGGAGCCGATGGATTATCATCCTCCTGTTACGGTCCTGAAGAAGCTTTCAATGCGCTGGGACACAATCCCCATCTTGCACTTTATATCGCTGCAGCTACTGCAATCACTGTATTTATTATTTCTCTGGGTTATAACCAAGTGATTGAATTATTTCCCAGTGGTGGCGGGGGTTACAAAGTTGCGACCCAATTACTGGGTTCTTATGTTGGCTTGATTTCGGGTGCCGCTCTTATCATCGATTATGTATTAACGATCGCAGTCTCCATTGCAAGTGGCACCGATGCATTTTTTAGTATGCTGCCGAAAACATTCTTACCCTATAAACTTTTAGCTGAAGCCCTGCTGCTGATTTTATTAATGGTTGTTAATTTGCGTGGCATGAAAGAATCTATCAAATTACTATTGCCGGTCTTTTTAGGCTTCGTCATTATCCATTTCTCTTTGATTGTCTATGGAATTGCTGCCCATAGTAAAGGTTTAATCGGCATTATTCCGGATACCATTTCTGAAACCAAAACCATCGCGGCCACCATAGGCTGGATTCCACTACTCGCCATCATGTTACATGCTTATTCATTAGGTAGCGGTACTTATACCGGTCTTGAGGCGGTCTCCAATAATGTTAACCGATTGAGCGAACCGCGTGTGACAACCGGTAAATGGACCATGTTTTATATGGCTACTTCGCTCAGCTTTACTGCTGCAGGTTTCATACTACTTTACTTACTTTGGAACGCCACACCGACTCCTGGACAAACTTTAAATGCAGTTGTGTTTCATTCCATTTTAGGGAATTCTTCCTTTGGTAAAATATTACTTATTATTACATTAGCACTCGAAGCAGGTTTATTATTTGTCGCTGCCAATACGGGGTTTCTTGCAGGACCTGGCGTGTTAGCCAATATGGCATTAGATAATTGGTTACCGAATCGTTTTCGTCATCTGTCCACGCGTTTGGTGATTCAAAATGGACTTATTTTATTTGGTGTCTCAGCATTACTTCTTTTGCTATGGAGTCAAGGACGCGTTTCATTATTGGTGATTCTATACAGTATTAATGTGTTTATTACATTCTCATTAACATTGCTGGGTTTAAGTGTGTACTGGGCTAAACATCGTGCCACAGCGTCTCCGCGTTGGCGCATGCGTTTAGCATTTTCCATCTTTGCTTTTATTATCACATCCAGCATTTTATGCGTCACGCTTTTCTCTAAATTCCAATCGGGGGGTTGGGTCACTGTCCTTATTACCTGTGCCGTGATTGCCTTATGTTTATTGATTAAAAAGCATTATAGTTCTGTTAATAAAAAATTAGTTGAGCTGGATTCACAATTAAAACAACCGATCACGGAAAAAAAATCCACGTCTATCATACCCGATCCTCATCAACCTACCGCGGTCATTTTTGTCGGAAAAAGTTTTGGCGTAGGTATGCATACATTATTATGTGTACTCCGTATTTTCCCGCGTTATTTTAAGAATTTTATTTTCGTCAGTGCGGGTATTGTGGATGTGGAAAGTTTCACCGGAGGTACCGCATTAGAAAAAATGCAACAGGAAGTCAATGCAACACTGCAATACTTTGTGGATTATAGTCAACAATATGGTCTTGCTGCAGAAAGTTATGCCGCATTTGGTACCGACACCGTAGAAAAACTCACACAACTTGCCCAAACGGTGGGTGAGAAATTTCCAAATTGTATTTTCTTCGCGAGTAAATTAATTTTCGAACATGATAATTGGATTACCCGCATACTGCATAATGAAACGCCTACGACTTTACAGCGTCAATTGCATTTGCAAGGCAAGGAATTGATGATTTTGCCGATGAAGATTTAAGAGCCTGTTCAAAGTCTTTTGCTGCCTGCTTTTCAACCTCTCCCCTTGTGGGGAATATAAAATAGAAGCCGGGCGACCTTCTAAAAACCA
>CAYRUP010000013.1:7551-27176 GCA_964427485.1 uncultured Coxiellaceae bacterium
TTAAAATTTTTTTGCTCCGTTCTTCTCACGCCCCCCCTTTGTGGTCTTTATCACTCTGCAGCGGGCCCCTTTTACCTCTCCCACAAGGGGAGAGGTGAAAAGAACAGGCTCTCTAAGGAATACATCATTCCTCAACCTCACTCCGAATATCCGCAATAATCCCCACACAAGAAATTAAAGCCACGAAAATCGGCAACGTCAAAGTCATGAATGGATTACTGGGTTTGAAACCTAAAATTTTAAAAATAAATGTCTGCACCAAAAGTATTAATACACTAATTAAAATCATGAATAGGATACAAGCCAACCAATAACAACATTCAGGAATATGTTCGCTAAAGGGATGTTTTTCTCGGGTTTTTTTGGAAAAATTTTTCACTAACCACATCACTGCCCTTTGTCGTAATCGAGGACAATCAAATACGTCTACTAAAACATAGTAACCATCTAACTCTTGCAGTGGATTTAACATTCGAAATGCGCTGATATAGGCAAACAATGCAAATAACCATAAAAATGCTTGCATATATACACTCGGCAATACATAAATTAATAAGGCTGAAATACCTCCTACCAATATATCCGTATAAACGCCCGCCAGATTCACAAAAATTCGAGCTCCACGATGTGTACTTAACCACATGTCTGAAGTATCCGTAAATGCAACAGGAGTTAACCAATACCAACCCACTCCCATGTAATGCACTTCGCGGCCGTAGGATTTGGTTGCCAGTGCATGTCCTAATTCATGCAAAAAAGCTGAAAGCAGCATAAATGGCACTAAGAATACCAAAAGTATCCAACTATCATGAATTGTTTTAAAAAGCTGGATGACATGACCGGTAAAAAATCCAAAAGCAAAAAATCCTGCGATGATGATTAATCCAAGCAATGTTTTACTCACTGGTTTAAATAGTAAAAATGCCGCTTTTTGATAGAGTTTACTTAACCATTTATCGGCATCACCAATGACAATTCGCGTTTCTAAAATTTGCCGGATTTTAAACAAAGTGCGTATCCAAATAGGTTGTTTTACTGTTGCAGCTTCATTACGAACATCAACCTGCGTGACAAAACCCGCTTTTGCCAATTTAAAAATAAGTGCTGCGACAACATCAGGAGCAAAAATATTATAGCGATCCGATAATTGCATTGTAATTTCTTGCATCGTTTGTTGGCCATCCATTTGCTGCCAAATATACCAACCCTCTTCGGATAATTTAAAATAACTTCCATTGTCAGGATTTTTTAAAATTACCACCCGCTGTTTATCGGCGGTAATCTGTTGATGTTCTGTGACACGCAAATTTTGTAATGGTCTGCTGCGATCAACCATTAATGTCATAAATGTATGTGCAACATTCCGTTCTGATTCCATCAACTCAGATAAAAGTTCGTGTTTCAATTCAAATAATTTACAATCCGTCAGCGCGCGCGCAGTGGCATTGCGTGGAGCATGAGTAATCAGCGTCGCTTCGCCAAATAATGTCGGTGCTTTCAATACTGCCAGTTGATGCGCCAAACCATTTTCATTTTTTGTGAGGATTTCAATTTCTCCCGAACGAATCAAATAACAACAATTTCCAATTTGACCTTCATGAAAAACAATTTCGCCTTTTGCAACCTGACGTTCAATCACTTGCTCCGCCAACCACACCAAACGCTCGTGTGATAAGCGATTAAAAGGTAAAGATTGTTTAATAAATTGTATCCGTAGCATTTGGTCTGCGCTCGCATACAGCGCGGATTGAATATGTTGATGTTGTTCTAAAAATTCATGTAAATCTTTTAAAGTAAGCTGCAACAATAAGGAATCCGTTAATGCAGTAACGGTTGCCGTACGTTTACCCGTAGAAGAAAAAAATCCTGTGTCATTTAATCCAATCGCTTCGCCTGGTCTTAAAATCGCAAGGGGAATTTTGCTGAGTTCAGTGGGCTTTTTGGGAATTTTGATTTGACGTGGTTTCTGTGTGACTAACTGTGTTACTTCCAGAAGTCCTCGTACTAATATGTAAATACTATCAACTAATGCACCTTCTTCGACAATTTTTTCAGCAGAGGCATACTGTAATTCTGTCATTTGCATAGCCAACGCCCTACTTTCCTCTGCGGATAACATCGCAAAACAAGGAAGGGCTGTGATAAGAACCTGCCGTTGTTTAATACCAACCTTTTGATTTTTAGTAAGCTCAGGCATGAATTACCCCTTCCTATGAGTATATCTTGCTTTCAGCCAGCCTGAAACTTTATGCTATAATTATCTGAATTTTTTCAAAAAAAGGGTTTTAAGCATGAGCACTTTAAATGATGTTTTTGAAAAATGGGCGAGTGACCCTGATTTCAAACGTGATTTTAAAAAAAACCCAATACAAACACTGAAAAATAGAGGTATCGAATTAAGTGACGAGGATTTGAAAAAAGTCCTGGCTTCTATTAGTCAACAGGAAGAATTGGAAAAAAAGATTAATAAGTAATAAATGCATTAATCAAGTGAAATCAATAAGTCACATCGTTATATTTTTACTCCATCACAAATTAGTTGATTAAATAATTGACAGTTATGAGCTCAATATTATACTATTTCATCCATTATTTTTAATAAATAAACATACCCAAATGATTAATAGAAATGTTTTAGACATCTCAGACGCTGGCGATTTACGTGAAAAATTTCCTGATACAGTGGCTGCTTTATCAGAAAATACGTTCGGTCGAGGCGATAATTTTGAAAAGATATTTAAAGGAAAAAAAATCGTTGTCCACAGCATGAGAACGAGTTTATGTGGGCGTATGTTAATAACCAGTCAAATAATTAATGATAAAAAATATTGGATGCTGTTTCGCCATTTACCGGATCATAAATATCCAGTGTTAGACCAGCAGTATATGCAACAATATATCAGCAAACAATGGCCAACTATATTAAAGCAAATAGAAGAATTAGAAACAGCACTACAGCAACATGAAGAATTAAAACCATCTGCACCAAATCAAGAAGTCATTTCATCTCCTACATCAAACAGTTCGAGCGAAAATGAAGAAGCAAATTCAGAAAATAATCCAAATAATGAGAACGAAAATAACAAGGATGCTAATGAAAAAATTTCGATAGAAGACCTGGGATTTTTTAATAACCAATTAATTCAACCAAATGAAAAACAAAAAGAGTTATTGCGTGAAGAAAAATCCTCCATCGCTTGCGGTATGGCAGGAACAGGTAAATCATATATAGCAAAAGAATTGTTAGAAGATGCGTTAGAAAAAGAAGTTAAGAAAAAAAGAATTGCAGAAAAAAATGAACCTGAAATAAAAGAATCGGAAGCAAAAGAATTCGAACATAAAGAGATTGAAGATCAAGAACCTGGACGCGTAATGTATATCACCGCGTCAAAAAAATTGAAAAACAACATAAAAACAATGTGGGAAATGTCACCGTCGTCCAAAGAGACGGATGGCTGTGATATTGAATTTAAAACGTATCTGGATTTAATACAAGAATTAGTTCCAAGTATTAAAAATAAAAAATTAGCACAGAAAAAGAATTTTACGGATTGGGTATTAGGATGTGTATCTAGTCAGCGCGAATTTAAAAAACAATTAGATACATTTTTAATAGATGCACCTGATGCAGATTTAAAAGAGTTATTATATCAAGAATGCCGTATTATTTCAGGATATAGTGAAGCAGATTATATCAAAATTGGGAACAGGCAATCAATTTTTTCAACAGAAGGATGGTCTGAGGCGGATAGAGGAGAATTCCGTAAAAAACTCTATCGAGTTTTAACAAAATATCGTGAGCATTTAAATTCCGGAAATTTTATTGATCCGAGTTTTTTTGAAATTAATGATGAAATTCTTTCATCGCAGAGAATTTCAAAAATAGTTGTCGATGAATCTCAAGATCTTTCCTTGTTACAATTAAAAATACTGGCTACTTTAGCAAAAAAACAAAATACAACTGAAACAAAGAACCAAGTGCCTTATTTTCAAAATATTACGTATTTTTTAGATACTCATCAAAGTCTAAGCGATAATTTATCAAAAATTCCCTATTTAAAAGAATTGCTCGATAAAGAAAATACTCACATCCTTACTGAATCAAAGCGCTGTTCGCAGAGAATAGTTGATGTTGCGAATGCAATTTTGCAAATGAAATATAAAGTAACGGGTGGTGCTGTCGATAAAGACAAAGATTATTGTTCTGAAATGACCGCATCAGATAGTGCAATTTTGGGAAATGTATTTTGGATTGACCAGCCAAATCCAGATGAAGAAAAGTTGATGTTAAATGCAGTTAAATCGCATAAATGTACGATTATTACATTACCTGAATTTGTTGAAGATGCTGAAAGAAAATTTGGCAAAGACGCCCAGATTTTGACAATCGATCAAGCAAAAGGATTAGAATTTGATAGTGTCATTGCCTATCGCTTGTTTGAAAATGAAAGATATTACAATATTGATAAAGTGTTACAAAAAAATCATGATGTTGAAAAAACCAAAGGTCGTGCTAAACAAGGCAGAGCGCATCATGAGTATGATCCCGATTTTAGTGTATTATTTACGACAGCGACTAGAGCAAGAAATACATTCTATATTTATAATGATTTACAAGATCCAAAACTCTTAAAAACTTTAAAAGAAAAAAATTTAAACCAAAAAGAAGAAAAATTATCTGAAGATAAAGAACATAAAGCTTTATGGGAAATAGAATTAAAGAAAAAACAAGTCGAACACTTAGGGCATAAAATCGGGCACATACGTGCCGCTTTACGTATTCCGTCTACCGAACAACAAATTATTTCAAAAATTAAGGAAAAAGAAAGTACCAAAGAAGATTGGTTACAACAGATTAAAGAGCATATCCTAAATGTTGAAAACGAAGAAAAAATTACACCTATAAATGTATGTAGTGTTTATTCTGCTGCTTGGAGACTTTATTCAGTTAAACTTTCCAAAAATAAAATGGCATTTTTGGAATTGATACGCATTGTAGATCCTAAAGTGCAAATTGAAAATTCAAAACAATTGAAAATTTTCACTTTCAAAGAGATGAATCAAATTTTAAATTCGTCTGACAAATTCGATAAAAAAATGATTGAAATATTTGATAATAATCAGGCTGATAGCTTTTTTAATAGTATCGATGATCAAAACAAACCTCTCATTCTGTCTATTCTTCATCCTCGTTTGGACTCAAAATATAAAAAATTAATAACGCATATCGAGAAATTTACTGATACCGTCAATACATTATCAATAACCACATTTAAATCGTTTGTTTTTTCTGACAATGAAAAAAGCTACACTCTATTATTAAAATTATTGGAATCGAATAATGCGCTTCTCGATAATTTTTCTGTAGATGATCTAGTTGATGCTTTGTTTAATTCAGCTCGATTCAGTAGTTCTGCATTTTATCATTTAGCTAAAATTCCAATGGGTATTAAAGTTTTATCTAAATTACTTGAATCTCATCCGCAACTTATCGATCATTTTACAGCTAAAAGATTGTGCGAGACACCTGAAGACAATCATTCTCCGATTTTTATATTTAAAGATTCAACTGATGGTATAAACTTTGTTTCGCAACTTTTAAAGTTGAATCCAGATTTAAAAACCCAATTGATGGATGATGATCAAGGACGCTTGCTCATCAATAAAATTCAAGAATTACAATCTGCAGCTGAATCTAAAATAACAGAGGAAAAAAATACTGCGGCTCGCATTTATATAGGAAAACTACTTGAAATTCAGGATGAAAGTGTTTTTCAAAGTAAATTAGCAAACCTATTTAAAAATAATAGTATTTGTTCATATCTTTTTGATATTCGTTATGAGAATCGATTTTTAATCGATCATATTTTACCTGCTCATTTCAGATCTAAATCCTTATTCGAAATTATGAAGGATAAAACGAATGCTGAAAAAATTACTTTGAATCATTTAAAATCAATAAAATATCCTTTAGAAAAACCAGTCACCACATTGCTTCATCATCTAGCTATAGCATGTTGCCCTTTGCTTCACTTACTAATCCATAACAATTCTAAAATAATAGAACAACTGACAATGGATGATCTGAGGGAAAATGGAATTCCACCACTTGAACGTTCAACTCTACTTTATAATCTTTGTAATAACACTATAGGTCAACAGCTATTATCAGAGCTATTAAACAAAAATGCAGCGATCGCAACAAATTGGACATCAGAGGATTTAATAGGAGATATAATAACATCAACTGCATATTACCTCAGCATGAGTAAAATAGGTCGTGAGATATTCTTAAAAATATTACGGGATAATCCGACTTTGGCTCGCGATTTTACTACTACGATACTTTTTCGTATAACTGAAAATGATACAAAATCCCTCTTTTATAATTTGTCTCTAACTACAGAAGGACATGCTATTTTATTAAAATTATTCGAGCAAAACAAATTATTTTTCAAGGATTGTAAAGCGGAAGAGTTAGTTCAATCTTTATTTTGTCATCAATCGGATAAGAGTACTGCATTTCAAAATTTTGCTAGTTCTTCTTCTGGCATACAGGTGTTTTCTAAAATATTAGAGGCATGTCCTAAAGCTGATAAGATTTTTTCAGCTGAGATATTATGCTCTGTGATACCAAGCTATAAAGCAAATATATCTCCAATTGGTACGCTTGCAAGTTCTACTGAAGGTTGTCAATTTCTTTTGGATTTATTTAATCGCAATGCAAATTTAGCAGGTCAATTTACACACCAACACTTAGATCGTATTTTTATAATAGATGGTGTAAATCAGTCACTTCGTACTTTATTAAAGAAAAACACAACAGGCGTCCTAATATTAGATAAAATATATAAAGCAAATCCATCATTACAAGTCGAGGATTTGGAAGAAAATATTGATTTAAAAGATTTGGTAGAAACATCAAATTCAGATATATTTGAAGAAAAATTACTGAAATTTCTTGATAAAAATTCCATTGAATATATTTTTGAAAAAAAAGTTCAAGGCTTTCCATTTATTAATTGCATTTTATACAATGAAAAAAGACTAGTTAAATTTCTCGGCATTATTAGCAAGGAAAATTATGCAAATAAGTTTACTATTTCTAATTTGACACAACCGATTATTTTTTCAAACCACCAATTAGTTTCACCACTCTATCATCTTGCTTCAGAGGAAAATGGCTGCAAAATTTTACTCGTGTTGTTGAGTAAAAATCTAGAACTTGCAAGTCAATTGACTGCAAATCATCTTAGAGATACTGGAAATTATCGTGGAATTACCCATGTTTCTCTGTTATATATTCTTTGTGCCACACCGGTACGTAAATTATTTTACAAATTATTAGACACCAATCCTTCGCTTGCAAATGAATTGCAAGGAGAAGATTTTGCTTTTTCTAGAAATAACCTCCCTGCACCAGCCTTTTGCCTCACTAACGACCAGGAAAGTCGTACAAAATTCTATGGAGTACTCGATCGTTATCCTCACATTGCGCTTGGTTTTAATCTAAATGCTTTAATTTATTGTCCTGCTGATTCTAAAAAAGTAATGTCTATATTATCTAACCTTTCTTCTGGAGGCATTGGGCACCAAGCATTATTGAAATTAATTAATGCAAACCCTGATTTTAATAAAGAATGCAAATCGGATGAGCTGGCTGATCATCTTCTGGCTCCTATAGATATAAATACAAACACTTCTGTTCTTTTTAATTTATCTACAGCTACAGAAGGATGCGAATTTTTATTTAAATTAGTAAAAGCTCATCCACCTCTTGCCAAGCGATTAACTGCATTAGTATTGTGTTCTAATATCAAGCATCCCAATCGTGATAAAGTAATAATAACTAATATACTTTTGAATCTTTCGAGCTTTAACAATGGTCGCGAATTAATTTCTTTCCTAATAAGTAACACAACTTTAGCACAAGATATTACTTTGGATATGTTGACTAATAGAACACAATTCGGTGAACGTCATGTACGACTCTGTGATTTTCTAAAAGGGGAAAAGGATGAAAATCACAAAAACATATTGGCTATGATTTTTAACTTAAATAAGCCACTGGAAGAACAATTCAATAAATTTAATAAGATGTCTGAGACATCACTTTCAACTTCACCTCACTCATTCCATGCAAGCAAACCTATTGGCAAAAATACTACTACCTACAATGCGAAAAAAAATGTTAGCCTTCCTGTATTTAAATAAATATCGACACCTTCATTCAATCGCATCCACCAGTGCAGAAAAATATTTCGGCGGCTCAGGTCTAGCATACCAAGCTAAAGCCATTTTATTTTCGTAAACTTTTTCTGAATTCAAAATAATTAACTCACCTTTTTCCAAATACGATTTGCTAAACTCTAACGCAAGCACGCCATAGCCAAATCCTGCTGCCAGCATCATGGCCATCATATCCGTGCGATTGACAAAATGGCGTTCATGTTGGGCCATTTCGATTAAATCAAAATGTTTAAGATAATTCATCGTCATTTGATCCGCTGGATCATAATCTATAATGCGTTCTGTTTTAATGATA
The DNA here is from genome assembly GCA_964427485.1 of uncultured Coxiellaceae bacterium. Lineage (GTDB taxonomy): Bacteria > Pseudomonadota > Gammaproteobacteria > DSM-16500 > DSM-16500 > CAYRUP01. Next base: position 16,097 of record CAYRUP010000013.1, read on the forward strand.
TCGTGCAATTTTCTCTGCTGCCAAGCCGCTGTAGCAACCAAAACATAATGTTCGGGTGCGAGTATTTTATATTCCATTTCCGGCGCAACATCTTCATGTTGCATCACGGCTAATTGGCTTTCGCCTGCGCGCAATGAGCGAGCACGTGATTCGATATCGTTAATATCAAATTGCATTAATAAATTCGGAAATTGTTTCAGAATAGGGAAACATTGTCTTACGATACGCGAACGCATAATACTGGTTGGACCTGTGATACAAAATCGAATAGCCGTATCTTTCGCCGCGCCCTGAATAGTCGCAAGTGCTTCACCTTCCAGTTCACGCGTAGCATGACAATAACGAAGTAAAGCTTCGCCTTCCGGTGTCAGCATCATTCCGCGTCGCGTTCGAATAAATAATGTGGTACCCAATTTGCTTTCCAATATACGCATACGCTGGGTTACTGCTGTTTGAGTCAAGTGTAACTCCAGCGCTGCACCGTGCACCGTCTTATGCCTGGCAACTGACACAAATGCTTCCAATTGAGGACTTAGTAAACTCATACATTGCCTACTTGTGTTTTAAATTTTTCAACCCATTCTTTATCAACAAAATCTTGTAATTTCGAATTGAATTTTGGAAGAAACGTATTTCTTGCAATATGTGCTTTTATCATAGGACGATAGTAATTAAGATCCGGCACTTTCAAAGCAATTTCTTTGCCTTTTTCATCACTGATACGCACTTGTAAAATTTCTTTGAAGCAAGGATGATTTTCAAATTGGTTCATTTCAGTTTCAGTCATGGGCCCGCCTTGAAAAACTAAAGTTCCTTTACTTGCAACAGAAAGGCGTTCGTAATAACTTTTTTTCTTGCCTGCTAAATAACGTTTTGCGTCAACATGATTACCAATCAATATGGCAACTTTAGCCGAAAAACCCATATCATAAACTAATTTAGCGCCAATCCATTCATGATAAACAATGCCTAAATTTGCCATATTACATTGTTCAGTTTGTGATGCAAAATGTCCAATATCATGAAACAACGAAGCCAGCACGACATCTTCAGAATAGCCCGCTTGCTCAGAAAAAAATGCGCATTGCAGCGCATGCTCCAACTGAGAAACTGCTTCACCAATGTAATTTGTTTTTTCCGCAGTTTCTAAACTCTGCAGCGCACAAATGACTTTCTGTTCTATGCTATCCATCTGATTAATCCATTTTATCTGTAATAGGATTAGCGACATTATAAATTGCTGCACCCGCTGAGTAATCTTTATTAGGATCACGTTCACAATCTGGTGGAAATTTTGCTCGTTTATCTTGATAATATTCCAATCGTTTTGACCCCCCTTCAGCGGCTTTGTTGTAAGTAATAAACAATGCGCGACGTGCTTGATTGGTACGATTGGGTTCGGAATAATGCGGTAAATAAGAATCAAATAATATAACATCACTGCTTTTGCATTCAATGGGCGTCCACACCAATTGCTCAGCAATTTTTTTGCTAATCGATCCATCTTTTTCTTGTGGTAAAATTTCGCGTTTATTTGCGCCACCCAAAACCAACTGTAAGCAGCCATTTTCTAGCGTGCAATCGTCAATTGCTACCATCATTGTGATATGAAAACGCTGATTAAAACTAATAAATGCAGGCGCATCTTGATGTGGTTTAAATCCGCTGCCGTTGGGAAATTTATAATTAATTTTTTCTTTAAAAATAACGGCGGGTTCACCCATCAGATCAGAGATTAAACGAATGATCCGTTCTCCTCTGGCAATTTCATTCATTTCGTGATGATAATCAATGAAATTTTCTACCCGGCAAAGCTGACGTTTTCCCTCAATATTTTTTTCAAAATATTTCATCCATTTTCCGGGTGTTTCTGGCCATGCAGTCAACTCATCACACCATTTCACAATATTTTCTCGCACAGAGTGATCAAAAAAATCTTTTAGTACAATACAACCATGTTGCTGCCAAAATAATTTTTGTTCGTCACTTAATCGATAATTCATAATGCACTCCTAGTTATGCACTGATAAATGATAAAGCCTCGGCTGCAAGTGAATCGTTTTGAAAATCCAAATTAAGATCTTGCTTACCTAAAATATACGTTAACACCCAACCCAGTAACAGCGTGGTAGAAAGAATTCCAACGGTGATATAAATTCCAAGATTAGCTTGCAGTATAGGCAAAAAAATTGTTCCAACAAAGGCACCTAACTTTCCACAACCGGCAGCAAAACCATGTCCTGTTGCCTTGATATCCGTTGCATATAATTCAGCGGGTAATAAATACGTCGTAATACCTGGCCCAAAATTAGCAAAGAAATTAAAAAAAATAAATCCCGTAAATATTAAACTTAAATTAATTGAACTGGAAAATGTTTGACTCAGACTTAAAATAAATAAGCCTAAAAACGCAAAAAGAAAACCCATTTTTTGTAATTGTATACGATCTATTTTTTTTACAAAAAATATCACACTAAAAGCACCCAATACGACAAAGGTATTCACAAATAATGTACTTTTCAATACTTCATTTGCAGAACTTAAAAAATTAGCATCACTTACAATATGCACAGCTTGTAGAACATAAGGGGTGAATAAACCAATTCCATAATAAGAAATATCCAATAAAAACCAGCATAATGACAAGCATAAAGTAATCTTAATTAAATGCGGTGAAAATAATTTTTTATAATTTTGCATAATTGTTTTATTCTTTTGTAATTTTTGATTCACTTTCCAGACAAAACTTTCTGGCAGTTTTGCTCGCAAACAAAGTGCAATGACGGCAGGGAGTGCGCCTGATGCAAACATAAAACGCCACACATCAAGATGTGGATAGAGCTTAAACATAACCCAAGCACCAAGTACACCGATAGGTGAAGCCAAACAATTAATAAACATCGCTGCAGTAATAAATTGACTTGATTTATTTTTGGGTATCATTTCGGCAAGATAAGCTGCACAAATAGGATAATCAGCACCTACGCCGAAACCAATCAAGAAACGAAATACACAAAGTGAAATGGTATTCCATGCACAAGCGGAGAGTAGAGCAATAATCACAAAAAAAATTAAATTAAAGATGAGTAAACTTTTTCGACCAATTCGATCAGACATTCGACCAATCATGATCGCGCCCAGGGCAGCGCCCATTGGTGCAGCCGCCTGAGTTAAGCCAATCATGAATGGATTGGGATGATATAAGGCATTAATAAAAGGTTCAGCCACCGAACTAATATACAAATCATAACCATCGATAAATAGACCCAGTGCACATACAGTCCAGACATGCACTAACCATTTTTTGCTACGGTATTCATCCATGAAAGCCTCGATTGCGAATTTATTTGAAATAGTCCTTCAGATAATTATTTTGGATTTTAACATGTCAGATTGCTGGCAGATCAAGGCGTTTTGATTGAACAAAAACGCAGGAATAGCAGGGCTATTTCAAGTTTTTGTGATTGAAAAACGCCTTGAGATGACAGTAAGATGGCATGTTAAAATCCAAAATAATTATCTGAAGGACTATAGTATATACCGAATACTTCTCAAAAGATTCGACAGGGAGAAAAAAGTGTCTAAAAATGATGTTGTTATCATGAGTATGGCGCGTACGCCGCAGGGCAATTTATTAGGTGCATTAAAAGAAGTATCTGCCATTCAGCTTGGCAGCACAGCGATTAAAGCCGCTATAGAACGTGCCACACTCGTCCCAGAAGATATTCAAGAAGTGATTATGGGCTGTGTATTACCCGCAGGTTTAGGTCAAGCTCCTGCACGCCAAGCAGCACTCGGTGCTGGTATACCGGTTAATACGCCCTGTACCACGATTAATAAAATGTGCGGCTCTGGCATGAAAGCGGTCATGCTGGCACAGGATTCGATTCAAGCAGGCGGGTACGATATTTTTGTTGCCGGCGGCATGGAAAGCATGACCAATGCGCCCTATCTCTTACCCAAAGCTCGGCATGGCTATCGTTTGGGTCACGCTGAAATGATTGATCACATGTTGTGTGATGGATTGGAAGATGCTTATGAGAAAGGTAAACCAATGGGTTATTTTGCAGAACACTGTGCGAGTGATTATGGTTTTTCTCGAGAAGAACAAGATGAATTTGCAACTCGCTCACTCGAACGTGCCATGCAGGCTATTCGTGAAGGCTATTTTACTGCTGAGATAGTGCCCGTCAAAATCAAAACACGTCAAGGCGAACAAACGGTTGATACCGATGAGCATCCTGGCTCGGTCAAAATTGAAAAAATTCCCCACTTAGCACCGGTTTTCATGAAAGATGGTACAGTGACTGCAGCCAATTCTTCATCCATTGCGGATGGTGCTGCCGCACTGGTTTTGATGCGTGAATCTATTGCCGAAAAACGCGGTATAAAACCATTAGCACGGATCATAGGTCACAGCACTGCTGCGCGAAAACCTAGTGAATTTACGATTGCACCGATCGATGCGATTTCTCAATTATTAAAAAAAATTCAGTGGACTGTCGATCAAGTGGATTTATTTGAAATTAACGAAGCATTTGCGGTTGTTGCAATGGCTGCCATGCAAAATCTTAAAATTCCCCATGAAAAACTGAATATCCATGGTGGCGGATGTGCTTTGGGACATCCGATCGGCGCAACCGGGGCACGCATTATAGTAACACTCATTGCAGCCTTACAACGCAATAATTTGCAACGCGGTATCGCAGCATTGTGTATTGGTGGCGGTGAAGCCACAGCTATCGCGATTGAAATGATGTAAAAACAGGAGAATCACATGCAACGTGAATCCATGGAATTTGATGTCATTATTGTGGGTGCAGGACCTGCTGGATTATCTGCTGCAATTCGTTTGGCACAATTAGGTAAAACAGCAAATACACCTCTGAATATTTGTGTCATTGAAAAAGGCGAACAAGTTGGCGCACATATTTTATCGGGTGCTGTGCTCGAGCCGCGTGCATTAAACGAATTAATTCCGGATTGGCAAGCAAAAAATCCACCGGTGCATACACCCGTCACACAAGATCGGTTTTTATTTCTCACAGAAAAAAAATATTATCGTTTACCTACCCCACCACAAATGCGTAACCACGGAAATTATATTATCAGTTTGGGACAATTCTGTCGTTGGCTAGCAGAGGAAGCAGAGAGATTAGGCGTCAATATTTTTCCTGGTTTTGCTGCAACGGAAATCTTGTATGAAGATGGCGTTCGCGTCTCTGGAATTATTACAGGTGACAAAGGTGTTGATAAAAACGGTAATCACACGACACGCTATCAACCCGGCATGGAATTACGCGCAAAACAAACTTTATTTGCGGAAGGTTGTCGAGGCTCATTGACTAAAACTTTAATTCAGCGTTTTGAATTAGACAAAAATTCTGACCCGCAAACTTACGCTTTGGGTATTAAAGAACTTTGGGAAATTCCTGAAGCATTACACAAACCCGGATTTGTGATGCATTCCATTGGCTGGCCGCTAGAAAACAATACGTATGGCGGTTCATTCATGTATCATTTCAATAAAAATTTATTAGCCATTGGTTTTGTAGTGGGATTAGATTATCAAAATACTTATCTCAATCCTTATGAAGAATTTCAGCGTTTCAAGACACATCCGGCCATTTCACCGATACTCGAACAGAGTAATCGCATTGCTTATGGTGCACGCGCTTTAAATGAAGGTGGTCTGCAATCGATTCCAGATCTTTCAATCCCCGGTGGATTATTAATTGGTTGTGCTGCTGGATTTTTAAATGTACCTAAAATTAAAGGCATACATACTGCCATGAAATCGGGAATGCTTGCGGCTGAAAGTATTTTTCCTGCGCTTTCGCAATATAAATGTCATGCGTATGCTGAAAATATCAAAAAAAGTTGGATCTGGGATGAGTTATCGCGCGCGCGAAATATTCGTCCTGCTATGGCATGGGGTTTATGGCCAGGCTTGGTTTATTCTGCAGTGGATACTTATATTTTTCGCGGTAAAGCGCCGTGGACTTTTCACAATCATGCCGATTACAAACAATTAAAATATGCTGATAAATGCGTGAAAATCGCCTATCCGAAGCATGATAATAAAATCACGTTTGATTTACTTTCTTCTGTCTATCTCACTCATACCAAAACGGATGAAAACCAGCCGTGTCATTTAATATTAAAAGACCCCGTCATTGCGATTCAAGTAAACTTAAAATATTATGCTTCACCTGAAACAAGATATTGTCCCGCCGGTGTTTATGAAATCATGTATGATGAAAAAAATGCACCGCGTTTACAAATTAATGCGGCCAATTGTATTCAATGCAAAGCGTGTGATATTAAGGATCCGACTCAAAATATCAATTGGACACCGCCGGAGGGAGGGGATGGGCCGGGGTATGTTATGATGTAGACTTTAGAACCGGTACCTATCTTATGAAACAACTATCAAACAATCTAAAACAAATGATCTCCATCTTAAGTGATCATGAATATCATTCAGGCACCGACATAGGAAAAAGTCTCGGCTTGAGTCGTGGAGCCATCTGGAAATTGATAAAACAATTGACGGCGCTTGGGATTAACATTGAATCCGTCACGAATCGAGGTTATAAAACCGAACAGATTTTGGAATTTTTAAACGAAGAAAAAATCAAGCAACCCTTGTCAAGACAACATCTTTCACTACTCGATCATTTTCTGATTTTTGATTCTATTCCGTCAACGAATGATTATCTTGTTGCTTATGCAAAAAAAAATAAAAAAATAAACACGGTTTGCTTTTCAGAGTACCAAAGCGCGGGTCGTGGAAGATTGGGACGCTCTTGGGTTTCGCCATTCTTATCGAATATTTATATGTCGCTATTATGGAATTTCAATGTCGATATTACAGCATTGTCCGGCTTACATATTCTAAGTGGGCTTGCAATCGTGCGCGCGTTAGAAAAAGTGACGAAAATCCCAGGAATTCAATTAAAATGGCCGAATGATATCATGTGGAATAATTATAAATTAGGCGGCATTTTGATTGATATCACCGGAGAATATAATGGTTTATCTTCTGTTGTCATTGGTATTGGTTTAAATGTTAATATGCCAGAAAATCTTCTTGGTAAAATTGAAAAACCTTGGACCGCCATTAATCGCATTACGAATACGCCTGTTTCACGTAACCTCATCGCCGGTACATTGCTCGATGTTTTAATTACGTATCTCATCCAATTTTCTCATTCAGGATTAGCAAAGTTTATAACAGCGTGGCAAGAAAAAGATTATTTAGCAGGAAAAGTGATCGAAGTTGTCACAGCGACAAAAACGTTGAGTGGTATTGCAAGAGGCATTGATCATCAAGGTGGATTGTTAGTGGAAACAAAAAATAAGACGGTTGTCACTTTCAATTCAGGTGATGTATCTTTGCGTTTATAGGGCGGAACGTGCGACTAGCCGAACTTTCATGTTATTATTTAGTTAATTTTCCGCTTGATTTTGCTTCGTCTGACTTTGCCATCTAATGAGGCGTGGAACTTTGGCGGATAAACACCTTTATTTTCGGCCGTTTATGTTTTTCCTCTATCCATAAATCATATTGTTGTTGTAGGTTGAGCCAACTTTCTGGAGTCGTAGCAAATGCTTTTGCTAAACGAATCGCCATATCGGGGCTAACTCCAAATTTTCCATTGATTAACTCAGATAAGGATTTGCGTGATACCCCAATTCCTTTAGCAACTTCAGAAATAGTTAATTCTAAGGGCTCTAAATAAAGCTCTTTTAATATTTCACCTGGATGAGGTGGATTGTGCATATGCATAATATTTACCTTTTAAATTAATGATAATCAAGATAATCGACATCATAAGCATTTTCATTTTCAAATCTAAAAATTATTCGCCAATTTCCATTGATAGTAACCGCCCAAAAACCTTTTTTCTCGCCTTTTAACAGATGCAAGTTTGATCCAGGAAAATTCATATCATGAATAGAAACACTCGTATTAAGTTTAGCAATAACCAATCTAAGCTTTGCAATATGTTTGGCATTAATTTTAGCTGCATTTCCTTTACGGAAAAATAGTTCCAATCCTTTATGTTTGAAGGTTTTTATCATAAAAATATTGTAACGCGTAACGTGACGATAGTCAAGATTGACGACCTCATTATTAAATATAGGGTTGGGTTATAAGCCCAACCTATAGGTTTAATACTCAGCGTTTTAATCGATTATTTACGGTAGGCTTATCAATGTTAGATTGCTGCAATGTATTTGCTAATAATAATTTATTTTTTATTGCTACATCTTCTATACAATCTAAGGGAGATTCGCCTTTTTCATTTTTGATGGTTAGACTAGGATCTTTGTTAATTAATAATTCCGCAATTTTCCACTGTTTGAGTCTACATGCTTCATGTAAAGGGGTTTTTGAATTATAAACAATATCTAGTTTAGCGCCATTGTCTAACATTGTTTTTACCAATTCTAGGTTCCCCATTCGAATCGCAAGATGAAGATAGCTATCACCAAATCCATTTTGTTTATTGATATTAATATTTTTTTTCAATAAATAGTGAACGGCTGAAATATTTTCAAAACGGACTGCCCAAAAAAATGGGGTATTATATGATTCGACATTAAATATCGACTGGCCAAATTTAGCTTCGAGTGTATCCCCAACACCGGTCAGTAACGCTTGATTGCCATCAGCGATGGCATAATTTAATAAGGAAGTTGTATCAGACCCACGTGGAAGAGTTGCAATCGATTTTTGAATAAATTCTTTTTTATTGAATACTGTTGCAACTTTGAGGGCGTCCAAAAAAGCTTGGGGATAAATATTTGTTAATTGTTGAAAATGCTTATTTTCAAGTAAATCAACTTTATCATTTACCGCAGCCCAGGCAAAGAAAAGCCCCATGTCATCCTCGCGTTCATTTTTTCTTTCTCCCGAATGTATTTTTTTATAAATAACTTTGTCAAGATCAACGGTAGGATTTTTAATAAATAACTCAACTATTTCACATTGTTCAGATATTTTGTAACCCGTTTTTCCTGTCAAAATATCACTTATTCTTTGTCTGAAGTGCTCAATATAAAATATACCAGCAGTAGGACAATAATTACTAATAGGCGTAAAAGTTAAATCAAATAATGGACGTTCTAAAACATGATGAGCCATTAACCATTTTACATCTTCGACCCGTCCTAATTGTGAAAAATTATGAATGGGTGAATAGAATCCAGGGCATCCCTTCCAATCAAGATCAGCTTCATTTTCAAAATCACTTCGTTTGATATGAGGATTACCAATCGAATATAAAGTAAGCTTCAGAGTGCTCATGGATAACCCGTGCGGTAATGCTTTATATTTATCTAATAATTCAAGCACAGCTAGCTCTGTTACTGTTCCATAAGCCAAATCAAAAGCGTCGAACATATCTGATATTTTAAGTTTAAAACCTTCTTTGAGTAATCGTTCCAATGTTTCCCAATTATTTTTACGAATAGCACTGATCAACGGGGAAGAGGCATTGGATGATTCTTTATTTTCTGTGTTTTTATCGGAATTATGTAATAGATCACATTGATAGGGTATGCTTATGCTTGCAAGCGTTGTTGCTATTTTCAAACTTGAAGAAATAGGCATTGATTTTTTTTTAAATAAATTTTGTGGTTTCATTTCATCAAAAAAACTTTTATAAAAACCTCGAGCGGATGTTCTGTAAATATTTTTTATCATTCGAAACATTCTTTAAAATTCCTTGTATTAGACTTTAGTCATTTTTGCTTAACAACTTGGATTTGATTTGTAAAATAAGTTGCCAACGCTAACAAACTCATTATCATGTGTTTCGACAAAAAAATACATGGAGTAGCAGCATTGACAGCGGAGATTTTAGCAGTTTTAGCAATATTTTCATCTGAATTTTCAGTACCGATTAATAATAATCAGTGAGAAATTGCAGCAACGATTGCATCCATTACTTTCGATGACTCAGCCCATTTCATATCATCTTCCGGTTTTGCCCAAGCAGATGTTTCAACGATCACGATGTGTTTTATTGGATTAATATATATAATCTGACCAAAAATACCCAATGCTTTAAAAGCATGGTCGCTATCATTACTAGGAATCCACCACTAATAACCGTAGCCCAAACCTTCATTCTCATCCGCAGGCTTAGCAAATTTTGCAGGTGTGGTTGCCTCTTTTATCCATGAGGATCCGACAACCCGATTTCCACCTAACGAACCGCCATTCATTATCATTAAACCAAAACGGCCATAATCACGTAGAGTTGCACTAAGTACACCAAATGCAGGTTGATCTCGTTGAGCCTTTGCTCGATATAAAAACGCATCACTTTGTGCGCCAATTTTACTCCATATTTTCTGCTGCAGATATTCATTGAAAGGCATCGCAACAGCCTTCTCGATAACCAGTCCTAGCGCTTCGGAATTCTCATTTTCGTAGTCGAATATCGTACCTGGTTTGATTTTTGGATTCGCTTTCAGTGATTTGAGTAAATGAGTGAATGACGGCACACCCGTCAGAACAGCTGTATTAAACTTAAGTGTAGAGGAATGAGGATCATATGGATCATAAGTCAGATCAAGACCTGTCGCCATTTCCAGCGCTTGCTTAAGCGTAACACGATTGAAACCACTCTTATTCAGCTCTGGCAAATATTTTATAACGGGATCATTAACACTACTTATTTTTCCTTCTTCAATTGCAATGCCAACCAGTGTTGATGTAATTGATTTGCCGACTGAATTTGTAAGAAATCGGGAATGTTGATCTGCGCCGTGAAAATAGCGTTCATAAATAATCTGATTATCTTTAAGAATGAGAAAGCCTGTCACGGCATTTCGTTGCATATATTCATTCAATGTATAAATATGCTTTTTATATGTGTAATTTGTGGTGAATGAATTCGCGGGTTCTTTTAATGGATATACGGTGCCTGCGCGTCGAATCCAGTCAACTTTAAAATCCAATTTATCCATATGATGAAAATAATAATAATTATAGGGAGGAACAAAATAACTATAAGGGCCAGTGAGAAGTTCAGATGGCTTAATTTTATGAATATCAATTGTT
>CAYRUP010000014.1:0-25198 GCA_964427485.1 uncultured Coxiellaceae bacterium
TATATTATGGGGTCTGTTCCGCTCTTCATATGGGGCGGGGGATGACGTTCTTATGCCCTACGTGGAGCACCAATTCATTGTCGATCTTGTCTCGCCACCTCAGTTGGAACTCTATCTTCCGTCGAACGAAATGGATTAATATCCAAGCCACCACGACGCGTATAACATGCATGCACAGTTAATTTTTGCGGCTGACATTGGCGCATGATATCCATGAAAATACGTTCCACACATTGCTCATGAAACTCGTTATGATTACGAAAAGAAACAATATATTTTAACAATCCTTCATGCTGAATTTTTTTGCCCGTATATTGAATTTGTACACTAGCCCAATCCGGTTGACCCGTTACCAAACAATTCGATTTCAATAAATCAGAATATAAAACTTCTGAAACAACTTGTTCTTCGGTTTGTAAAAAAGACGAATTAATTAAATATTCATCGCAATTTATATCTAATTCATCAATACAGATTCCAGTAAAAGATTTAATTTCAGTTTGCGAAAATTCATTCAACGGAATAATGGTAACTTCAACAAGCGCGTCTACGTAATTAGATAAATCCTGCTGAATGGTTTTGCATACTGCAGCAACGGAATCAAATTGAGTATTGGTAAAAGAATTCAAATATAATTTAAGAGATTTTGATTCAATAATGCTAGGTGATGTGCAAGGAAAAATAAATTTACCCAGCGCAACCATGGGTTTACCTTTGCGATTCAACCAAGAAATTTCATAGGCATTCCAAATATCAACACCATAAAAGGGTAAAGCATCTGGCACATGAATTTCAGCACGTTTTGCTTTACGTGGAATGGGAAACAATAAATCACTTTGATACTCTGTAACGTATGTCGTTTCCTTACCTAAGAGCGATAAGGTTAATTCATTATGATCAAGCTTCATTTTTTTCTTCCTCTTTTTTAGTTTCATCAACCCGCCGGAGCATCTCACCGGCTAAGGTCAAATAAGCCACTGCGCCTTGTGATTTCACATCATATTGCACAATGGGTAAACCATGACTAGGCGCTTCTGCCAGTCGTACATTACGTGGAATGACTGTTCGATACACCCGGCCTGGAAAATGTTGCAGTAATTGCGCCGATACATCCAAGGCCAAACGATTACGTCCGTCATACATGGTTCGCAATAATCCTTCAATGTGTAATGGCGGATTAATCGTTGTTTGAACTTGTTCTATGGTATTCAGTAACGCTGTCAATCCTTCCAACGCATAATATTCACATTGAATTGGAATTAATACCGAATCGGCGGTTGAAAGCGCGTTCAGTGTTAGAATATTCAATGACGGTGGACAATCAATTAAAATATAATCGTATTCTGCTTTGATCGGAACCAAAATCGTTTTTAAGCGCAATTCACGTTGCGCCTCTTGCATCAATTGTACTTCAGCTACAATCAACTCATGTGTAGTTGGAACTAAGTCGTAACCACCTTGTGTTTTGATCAGCGCTTTTTTGATTTCCGTTTGATTGAGTAAAACCTCTTTTGCGGAAATCGTGAAATCCGTTTTATCAACACCACTACCCACTGATGCATTTCCTTGCGGATCCAAATCAATCAACATCACTTTGCGCTTCATCATGGCAAATGCGGCGGCTAAATTGATACTCGTGGTGGTTTTACCAACCCCGCCTTTTTGATTGACAATCGCTATAATTTTTCCCATTCGCTAACTCCTTCGAATTTTAGAGATGGCGTCTATTCACTACAACCAAGTGCCTTTCCGCATCCAATCCTTTAATCTGTAACTTGTGTACCTTACGCAATTTAAATTGTTCTGGAATTTCCAGGATTTCTGCTTCCGGGTAAACACCTTTCATTGCAAGAAATTGCCCATTCTTAGCAAGTAAATGCTGTGTGGATTCCAACATTACCTTAATACTCGCAAAAGCGCGAGAAAGAATGCGATTAAACAATTTTTCCGGATGAAAATCCTCAGCGCGAGCATGCACAACATCGATATTTTTTAGCTCCAAGTCATACATGACTTGGGTCAAAAAACGGGTTTTTTTATTATTGCTGTCCAATAAAACAAATTGTTTGTCAGGACAAGTCATTGCCAAAGGAATCCCTGGTAACCCAGCACCTGTTCCCACGTCAATGATTCGATTGCCATGCAAATAGGCGCGAATCGATAAACTATCCAGAATATGTAACAATACGCTTTCTTTTCCAGTGCGGATCGCTGTCAAGTTAAATACGCGATTCCACTGATTTAACAGCTCGAGATAAGCGATAAATTTATTTTGTATTTCATCTGAAAAGTCATAGCCATTGGCTTGTAGCATTTCACTTAAATAATTTTTCATTGCGGCACAGTCGCTGATTTTTTCATATAAACTAATAATAATGAAATTGCTGCCGGTGTCACCCCGGGAATACGCGATGCCATGCCAATGGTTGTGGGACTGGTCTGTTTTAATTTCTGGCGTACTTCCTCTGAAAGACCGATCACTTTGTCGTAATTGAAGTGAGTCGGAATGCGTGCATCTTCATGTCTAAGTTGGCGCTCAATTTCATCTTGCTGACGCTCAATATAACCTGCATATTTAATCTGAATTTCAATTTGTTCAGCCGCTTTTGAATCTGCCAAGCCTGGACCAACCCCATCCACCGTCATCAAATCGAAATAAGACAAGCTGGGTCGGCGTAATAATTCTTCCAATCGATATTCTTTTGTCAAAGGTTGCTGTAATAAAGTTTCAACCGCAAGACTGGCTGCCGTGCCCGGACGGACCCAGGTTGCAAACATGCGCTCTTTTTCTGAGACAATCGCGTTACGTTTGGTTTCAAATGAACGCCAACGTGATTCGTCAATCAATCCCAATTCAAATCCTTTGGGTGTTAAACGTAAATCTGCATTATCTTCGCGTAATAATAAACGGTATTCCGCTCGACTTGTAAACATGCGATAAGGTTCTTGGGTTCCGCGTGTGATTAAATCATCAATCAATACGCCAATGTAGGCTTCATCTCGGCGCGGCGTCCAAGCTGCTTGGTCTTTGGCAAACAAGGCGGCATTTAATCCGGCAATTAATCCTTGCGCGCCGGCTTCTTCATAACCCGTGGTGCCATTAATTTGTCCGGCGAAAAATAATCCGGAAATATATTTGGTTTCCAGAGAAGGTTTTAAATCACGTGGATCAAAATAATCATATTCAATGGCATAGCCTGGGCGGGTAATATGCGCATGTTCAAAACCTTTCATTGAACGAACAAATTCAATTTGGACTGAAAAGGGTAAGCTGGTTGAAATACCATTGGGATAAATTTCAAATGTCGTTAAGCCTTCGGGTTCCACAAAAATTTGGTGCGATGTTTTGTCAGCAAAACGGACAATTTTATCTTCGATAGAAGGACAATAACGTGGGCCCACACCTTCAATTACGCCGGTATACATGGGTGATTCGCCTAAACCGGCACGAATGAGTGCATGGGTTTCTTCATTGGTGTGCGTGATATAGCAAGGAATTTGGCGTGGATGTTCTTCTCTGGATCCCAGAAAGGAAAATACGGGTGTGGGTGTATCTCCGTCTTGTTTTTCTAGTACGCTGAAATCAATGCTACGACCATCAATCCGCGGCGGTGTACCGGTTTTTAAACGTCCGACACGCAAAGGTAATTCACGTAAGCGATGCGCCAATGTTTTTGCTGGTTGATCGCCCGCACGACCCCCTTCGTAATTTTGTAAACCGATATGAATTTTTCCCGCTAAGAAAGTTCCGGCTGTTAATACGACTGTTTTGGCGCGGAAAGAAAGCCCCATTTGGGTCAGTACGCCGGTTACGCGTTCTTGTTCAATCAGAATGTCATCAACTGCTTGTTGGAAAATGAATAAATTCGGTTGGGTCTCAAGCATTTGACGAATCGCTTGCTTATATAAAACCCGGTCTGCTTGCGCTCGCGTCGCCCGCACAGCAGGCCCCTTACTTCCGTTTAATATCCGGAATTGGATGCCTGCTTGATCAATTGCACGCGCCATAGCACCGCCTAGCGCATCAATTTCTTTGACTAAATGGCCTTTGCCAATGCCGCCGATGGCTGGGTTACACGACATTTGACCCAAGGTTTCGATATTATGGGTGAGTAAAAGCGTTTTTGCGCCCAGGCGAGCAGCCGCAAGAGCCGCTTCTGTTCCTGCATGACCGCCGCCAACGACAATCACATCAAATTGTTTTTTTAGATCAAAGAACATGGCTAAATTCACATAAAAATGGTTGCATATTGTACTCGAAGTGGGGGAGGTTGGGCAAAGCTTTGTGATAGGGGTGATGTTGAGACCCTCATCCCCTGCCCTTCTCCCAGACAAGCTGGGAGAAGGGAGCTCTATAATATGAAACTCCCTTCTCCCGTTTACGGGAGAAGGGTCGGGATGAGGGTATATACTAAATCACTTAAGTTTCTCTTCCATCTCAACAGGCGTAAGATAACCCGAAAAGCGTTTAATTTCGCGATGATTAGCGTTAAAAATAATTGCCGTAGGTAACTTAACCACTTTAAGTTCTTTTACCATCGCTGCATCTTTATCGATATCGAAACGGACGGGGATATAGTGTGTGTTAATGAGTTTAACTAGATTGGGATCGTTTAACGTTGTTCTATCCATTTTTTGACACCAAGGACACCAGGAAGCTTTCACGTAAACCATGACGAGTTGATGTTCTTTCTCAGCTTTTACAAAGACTTCATTTGACCAAGGCTGCCAGTTAATTTCAGAAGCCGCATTGCTTTGTAAACAAGTAAAAATCGTTATAGCAACAAAAAACACTAACAGGGTGATCTTGCGCATAATGAATTCCATTTGGTTGTTAATAATTAATAAATTTTATTTGCAAATCACAATTTAACGCGCGCGCGTATTTTCGTAAAGTTTCTTCTGATCTTGCGTTTTTCCTGCTTCTAATCTCGCCTTAAAAACATTGTCATCCTGAGAGCGCCTTTTGCTCGAAGGATCTCTTGATGTATGTCGAATGATCCTTCGTTTCACTCAGGATGACAAACTTTAGATCAGTCTTTAAAAATGGCCAAAGTCCAGTCGTATATAAACTATTTCCCAATACAAAAACTACCAAAAATTCGGCCTAATAAATCATCCGAACTAAATTCGCCGGTTATTTCATTCAATGCATTTTGGGCTAAACGTAAATCTTCTGCGAGTAATTCGCCTGCGCGATGTTCTGTTAATTGTTGTTGTCCATTCAATAAAAAATTTCTGGCGCGTGATAAAGCATCTAAATGACGTCTGCGTGCTGAAAAGTTGCTTTCGATATGGGTGTTAAAACCAGCGCAAGATTTTATGTGGGTTTTTAATAAATCGATGCCAAGTCCTTCTTTTGCTGACAAAGAAACGACAGTGCGTTGATTTTCTTTTGCTAAAGAAGGAGATTCATTTAGCAAATCAATTTTATTTCTGACGGTAATAACGGCTGCGTGTTCAGGTACTTGCTCCAAAAAATCTGATAAAAACAATTCATCATCCTGACTTGCATCCGTCACAAAAATCACAATGTCAGCACGAATAATTTCAGCACGCGCACGTCTGATTCCTTCCTTCTCAACACGGTCATCGCTTTCACGCAAACCCGCCGTATCAATAATATGCATGGGCATATCATCAATTAAAATCTGTTCACGTAAAACATCACGTGTCGTGCCAGGAATATCTGTCACGATCGCAGTGTCTTTACCACTTAATTGATTTAATAAACTGGATTTGCCTACATTGGGCTGACCGGCAATAACTGCAGTAATACCATCGCGTAATAAACTACCTTGCGTGGCAGAGGCTTGAATGGTTTCCAAATCACTTAGAATCGTCGTTAATCCATTCAGAACTTCTCTGCCGCTTAAAAAATCAATTTCTTCTTCAACAAAATCGATAGCGGCTTCCACATACATGCGCAAACGAATTAATGCTTCCACTAAGGCATGAATTTTTTTGGAGAATTCGCCCTGCAAAGAACGCAGTGCATTACGCGCCGCTTGTTCTGATGCAGCATCAATTAAATCAGCGATTGCTTCTGCTTGTGCAAGATCCATTTTATCATTTAAAAAAGCGCGCTCAGAAAATTCACCCGGTCGCGCCAAGCGCACGCCTAAAGTTAAAATTCGTTGGATTAAACAATCTACGATCGCAGGACCACCATGACCATGGAGCTCCAAAATATCTTCGCCTGTAAATGAATGAGGATTTGGAAAATAAAGTGCAATTCCTTCATCAATCGGATTTCCTGATTGATCAAAAAAATTGGTATACGTTGCATAACGTGGTTGAGGAATTTTTTTTATGAGTTCTAGGGCAACAGCATTAACTAAAGGACCTGAAATCCGCACAATCGCAACGCCGCCACGTCCAGGTGGAGTAGCCGCCGCTACGATTGTGTCAGACAAATTTTTCATTTGGATTTTTTGGTTTTCTCCACCTTCTCCAAATTCTTCATGATGTACCATTGCTGCGCGAATGACAGTGAGTTATTCACAAACCAATAGAGCATCAATCCGGCCGGAAACTTAGCAAACAAGACGGTGAATACAACAGGCATCAACATCATTAATTTTGCTTGCATCGGATCAGGTGGTGGTGGATTCAAGCGTTGTTGCAAAAACATCGACAAGCCCATCAAAACGGGCAAGATGAAATAAGGATCATAGGTGGAAAGATCCTGAATCCAAAACATGAAAGGTGCTTGACGCAATTCTACACTTTCAATGAGTACCCAATAAAGTGCGATAAAAACGGGGATTTGAATCAAGATAGGCAAACAGCCGCTCATGGGATTCACTTTTTCTTTCTTGTAAAGTTCAAGCGTTGCTTGGGTAAATTTTTGTTTGTCATCACCAAAACGTTCTTTGAGTGTATTTATGCGCGGCTGTAATTTCTTCAAGCCACTCATCGAACGATAACTCTTGGCAGACAAGTGATAGAACATTAATTTGATCATCAAGGTCACGATTACAATGGACCAACCCCAATTGCCAACGATGTTATAAATTTTTTGCATCATCCAGAAAATGGCAGCAGAAATTATCCATAACCAACCATAATCAATCGTTAATTGTAATCCAGGCGCGACTTGTTCCAATCGGTCAGTGGTTGCAGGACCGGCATAAAATTTCGCGGAAGTTGTCGTGGTTTGACCTGGGTTGACTTGAACTTTAGGTCCCAGCATTCCAATGGTATAAAGACCATCATTTGTGACGCGGGTAAAATACTCGGATGTTGCATTATTGTCGGGTACCCATGCGCTGACAAAATAATGCTGAATCATTGCAGCCCAACCGCCTTTAATTGTTTGGTTTAAGTTGTTGCTGTCCATTTGTTTGAAACTGATTTTTGCAAAGGTTTTTTCGGGACTGGAAATCGCTGCACCAAAGTAAGTGGCAAAGTTAACAAAACCATGTTTGCTTTGAGGGGGCGTATTCTTACGCATTAATTGTAAATAAAGATTTCCTTCCCACGGTTGGCTTGATTGATTCGCGATTTGATAATCCACCCCAATTTCATAACTATCGGGTCGGAAAGTAAAAATTTTGGTAAACGTCACGCCGAGAGCATCTTTCGCATGAAGTTTTACTTGCAATTCTTTTTGGCCATTCGCCAAGGTATATTCGGTTTGATCGGTTGTATACGTGGTTTGTCCATTGGAAGTATCAGGACCTGTTTTACTCAATAAACCACTTTGTGCAATGTAACGTGTATTGGGTGAATCATTTAATAATAAAAAGGGGGTCGTTGAATGTAATTCTTCAGGAAACTTGAGCAATTGTACTTCTGTGATATTTCCACCGACTGGATTAATAACGACTTTAACAACATCGGTTGTTACTTGAATCATGGGTACATTGGTTGAAGTTATAGGTGCATTTTGTGTTGAAGGGCCTGGTGCAGTGATTGTTTTAGGAGATTCCGTGTTATCTGCGATTTGCGGCACGTAATTATTTGCAGCAGTGGCTTGAATAGTGGGTGCGGTTGTGACCGTCTTAGGATGTTCCTTGTCCCACGCTTGAAACAGAGCTAAGAAAATAACAATCAAAGTGGCATAAAGTGCTATTCGTAAGTAATCAATCATATTGGTCGGCATTTTGTTTTAGGTTCCGGAATAGGATCATGGCCGCCTTCACTCCAAGGATGACAGCGCAAAATTCGTTTTAAAGTTAAGTAACATCCGCGAAGACAACCCCATTTCTGGATCGCTTCGATGGCATAAGAGGAACATGAGGGATAAAAACGACAGCAGTGGCCCAACATTGGACTTATTGCATATCGATAGGCTCGTATTAAGAGGACGAGCGGTTTTGACATTGCGTTACTAATCTTTCCCACAAATCGTCTATGCCTTTTCGGATTTTCTCTTTACTAAGGGAATCGCATTGTTGACGAACAATCACTACGATATCCCACCCGATCAGCTTTTCCTGGTTAAAGCGAAAGCTGTCTCTTACAATCCGTTTTATACGGTTTCTGTCGACAGCGTTACTCACAGCTCGTTTTCCCACGATTACTCCAATCCTGGCATGGGCTTTTTGATTGGGTCTGTAAAGAACCGTAAAGTGCTTGTGTGCTACCTTGAACGGCTCATCGAAGACATACTTAAACTCTGCTTTAGTTGCGAGTCTATGGCTGCGGGGAAAGCTTAAATCTTTATTCAACTTACTATATTTCTATGGAATCAATCTTTTACGGCCTTTTGCACGGCGTCTGCTTAACACTTTACGACCGTCCATTGTTGCCATCCGTGCACGAAAACCATGTTTTCTTTTACGCGGTATAACGCTAGGTTGGAATGTTCTTTTCATAGCTCTTCAATCCATCAAATACAATTTTAACAGGGAGCCAATGATAGGTGGCATTTTTGGTTTTGTCAATTAACGTTTATAGTTCGGATACAGCGCGGCGTGCTCGTTTATTTAAAATAAATCTTTTATATATTTTTCTTTTTAGTTTTTCTTTTTAATATAGAAGGGATTTTCTGTGGAAAAGTTAATTTTTTTAAATATATTCATAAAGTTATGTATGTATTAGTCTGTGGATTATGTCGGTAGCCATTGTGTTTTACCTCTGTACGATGGGGGATAACTTAGGGGTAGGGTTGTTTTAACCAGCTTTTACACAGAAAATGCGAAGCTAAATTGATAGCTTATACACAGCTTTAGGAAAGCCTCATGCATTTAGATAATTGGTTGGAAAAAATAAAACATCAACATCGAACGACAATGGATCTCGGGTTAGAGCGTGTCAGAGATGTAGCGCGACAATTAAATTTATTAACAACACATTGTCCAACGATCCTTGCGGGCGGCACGAATGGTAAAGGTTCTACCGTTGCTGGATTGGAAGCGATCTATTTGGCGGCAGGTTATCGAGTGGGTGCATTCACTTCGCCTTATTTGTATCGTTTTAATGAACTGGTGCGTCTTCAAGGGAAATCGGCTTCTGATGAGGAATTTATTCAGGCTTTTGAACGAATCGATGCAGCACGTGGCGAAATCACGCTGACGCAATTTGAATTTAATACATTGGCGGCATTGGCTATTTTTCAGAATCAAAAGGTGGATGTCATCATTCTCGAAGTGGGCTTGGGTGGACGACTCGATGCAGTCAATATCATCGATGCTGATATTTCAATTGTCACTAGCATTGCGATCGATCACGCCGAATTGCTTGGCGAGACACGTGAAAAAATAGCGCTTGAGAAAGCCGGTATTTTTCGTTCAGGTAAACCCGCAATTTGTGGGGATTTTAATCCGCCGGCTACTTTGCTGAACTATGCGAGTCAATATTTCATTCCTTTGTTTTGCCAGAACCAGCAATTTGGCTTTAAAGAACAAGAAAATACTTGGATGTGGTGGAGTCAACAAACTCACTTGGAAAATTTACCACGTCCCCAGCTTCATTTGCAAAATATGGCGACAGTGTTAATGGCGGTCGAACTGATGCAGGAATCCTTGCCTGTTAAACGTATTGCAATTGAAACTGGATTAACAACAGTAAATTTACCGGGTCGAATTCAAGTCATACCCGGGTTAATCACGCGCATTCTGGATGTATCACATAATCCTGCTGCAGCGGAATTACTCGCTCATTTTTTGCGACAACATAAATCAAACGGTAAAACACATGCGGTTTTTTCCATGTTGGCAGATAAAGATATTCTTGCCACATTGCATGTCATGCGAGATTGCATTGATGAATGGTATATCGCATCACTTCAAACTGAGCGCGCTGCTTCTTTGTCAGTTCTTGAATATTGCTTTCGAATGGCAGGAATTAATGACGTAAGGTCATATGCGAATATCAAAAGCGCTAATCAAGCAGCGCTTGAAGATTCGAATCCAGCAGATCGAATAATTATATTCGGATCGTTTTATACAGTTGCCGAAGCATATCAATAATTCTTTTATATATCTTTTCTTTTTAGTTTTTCTTTTTGTATAGGAGGGGATTTTCTGTGGAAAAATCATTTTTTTAAAATATATTCATGAAGTTATAGATTTTTTAAGCTGTGGATAAAGTCGGTAGCCGTTGTGTCGAAGCTCTGTACGAAGCGGGATAAGTTTGGGGTATGATTCTTTTAACCAGCTTTCTCACAGCAAAAATGCTGTTTTATGAACAGGTTTGTTTGGGAAATAAAAGATGCAGGCTACTTATCAAGCAGCTTTAGTTTATGTATCATAACGACGCTTTTAATTAATTTAATAAAGGGACTTTTTATGAAAACTGTTTTTCGTATTTCGGTTTTAATTGTGTTTACGGTCTTATTAACCAGCTGTGCTGGTAGTGGTCTTTTGTAAGTTCTCATTTTCAAAAAGGATAAATTCATGAAATGGAATATTTCATCTGCAACAACTAACAAAATTGTAAAATTAACTGTTTTATCTGCGCTGATTTTTTCGTCTTCTTCTGTTGCATTTGCCTATCATGGTAAAAGATATCACCATCATAACGCGCCGCAGCCAGCACCTGTGTATAAAGATGTAATGCCAGTCGATGTATTCGTGCCAAATTGGTATGTGGGCGGTCATATTGGTGTTTCAAGAACACATGATGATCCCGCGCCTTTTTCGGGTGATTCAGTCACGCAAATCGGACCAGGCTGGACTGCAGATTTAGGTTACAAGTTTATGCAATTTTATCGCGCGACGCTTGCAGGTGAACTGGGTTACACCCAATATCACAATTCAAATGAAACGCTTCCTGGTGTTAATGTGGCTTCCACAGAACATTTTTCTGCTTACTTAGCGGCAGTGGCTGAGCTTCCGGTCTTTAATAATTTTAATGTACTCGGAAAACTCGGTGTTGCTTATAGTTATGCAAAAAAAGTGTTTACGGGTGGCGGCGCTTCAGCAAGTGCAAATACGTATAGTCCTTACTATGGTTTAGGTATTTCCTACAACGTGACCAAGCAAGCAGAATTAGTGCTGCAATGGGCGCGAGCACGAGGCAATGGTAGTACAGGCAGTACGGATTTAAGTTCGCTTGGCGTGACGTATAATTTTCTGTAATGACAGGCTCTAAGCGGAGGAGTTTTGAGGCTCCTCCAGCTTGATTTTGGAAAGATTAAAAATGAAAGACGAAATCCAGTGAGCCGCGATTGTCAGCGGGTGAATTTTTCGATCCTGTAATTCCGCTGTTGTTAAACGAATTATAATCGATGTAATCATATTCTAATCGTGCATTGAGTTTCTTATACAGAGGCATTTCAACACCCAGACCCAGATTGAAACCATTGGTCCATTGCGTGTTACTTCCGCCTGAACCGGCTGACCAATCTTGTGCTTTCAGTTCGGTGTTAATATAACCTATGCGTCCATACACTAACGGCCCGCTGTTTAATTGATAGCCCGGTAAAATCGATGCGCCTAGGCTTGTTCCAGCCGAGAATTTTCCATTATATTGGAAGCTCATTGTATTTAGTGAATCCCTACCGTTGGCACCACTGGTACCTGCAAATACTTCACCGCCTAAATAAAAACGATTGAAATACCAACCATAACCGCCAAACAATCTACCGTTCCAGCCATTAGCATGTGTATTCAATGAACCGATACGATCATCAAAAACCCATGGATTACGTTTTATTTGAAATCCTTCATAACCTAAACCGAGACCTGCGTAGAAACCACCAAGCAAAGAACCTTTTGGTGGGCATGGACAATCATCCATTGCATCATCATACCCATCATCATAACCATCGTCGTAACCTCGGTTATAAGAATGGTGATTTGATTGTGCAAATGCGGAGATTGAAAATAGTAACGAAATAAAGAGTGTCGATAAGCGTAACATCTTGTTCATGATAAATTCCCTTTGATTTGAGACAATCACATACTATGTAACTTGGCTAGGGTAGGTCAAGGACACTTTTTAGACCCTCATCCCCAGCCCTTCTCCCAACTGCGTTGGGAGAAGGGAGCCTTAAGATTTAGCTCCCTTCTCCCGTTTACGGGAGAAGGGTTGGGGATGAGGGTGTTGAAAATAAATCCCCCATCACCTTAAACGCCCGCGCATGCATCTCAATGTTATGTATACGCAAATAATCCACTTGCTCTTTGGCTAAAAACAACGAAAGCATCATTGTTTCAATATCCCGCTCAGCGAAAGGTTTATCGATAAATTGTCCCAGAAAAATTTTCCGCGAGTGTCCGACCAACAAACGCGTATGCAATTCTCGAAAACGATTGATTTGTTTTAGCAGCGAAAGACATTGTTCCGCATTTTTGCCAAAGCCAATGCCAATGTCTAAAATAAGGCGTTTTTCAGCAATTCCAGATTGAATTAATTCATTGAATCGTGTTTCTGCCCACGCTAAAACAAGATCCGCCGGATTTTTATCCCGCGGTAAAATACGATTTTTATCGACCGGAATGCCAAGATGATGCATGACAACGACATCACACGCTGAGTCTGCTATGGCCTCGCGCATACGCGGATCTTCCAATCCACTCACATCATTAATCCAGTCAACACCCAGAGCAAGTGCCTTGCTGGCTGTATCAGCGTGACGTGTATCGACACTGATTTTCGGGCAAATTGGCCACGCATTTGCCGCTTTATTTAACGCAAAAAGTACCGGCTCTAAACGTCGCCATTCTTCTTCAGCTGAAATTGCATTTGCTCGGGGATTCGTTGCTTCAGCACCTATATCGATAATTTCCGCGCCCGCATTCACCAATTGTTCGGAAAGTTCTACTGCACGCGCTGGATCAGATGCCTGTCCGCCGTCAGAAAAAGAATCCGGTGTAACATTCACAATACCCACCAATTGCGGCACATCAATGCGTTGGGGAATTTGTCGCGTATGAAAAGGTGCTTCACCAGTAAAGCGCGAACCCCAGCGTGCAGATAATTCAGCGGCTGTTTTTTCTTGTTTTGGGTAAATCCAAAAGGGCGCGACATCGGCAAGCGGCCATAATGCAAAAGGGCGTTCAGTCAGATGTTCATGCGGAATATGCAATTTATCGTCATACAACACCAAGTCATCCCAGGCAAGCAAATCGATATCGATGATGCGCGGCCCCCAAACTTTATCGAGCGTGCGGCCCAATTTGCGCTCGATCTCTTTCACATGCTGCAGCAATGCGTGCGGGGCAAGTGTCGTTTTAGCGCGCACGGCTAAATTAAGATAAGGCCTATCCCAATCGGGGGGTGAATTCGGCAGCATCAATGCATCGGAAATATAAATTGGCGAAACTTGTTCGACTGAAAAATGCGGAATTTGTTTGATATAGACCAAAGCAGAACGCAAATTGGCTAGGCGGTCCGCTAAATTTGAACCTAATCCGAGAATGACCATGCGGGTTTATTCCTCATCACCGTAACAAAACGTCACGCCACCGGTTAAATTTAAAATCGCCGGTTTTTTAGTAATAAGAATTTTCACTGACAGAGCCGTTCTGACAGAGTGTTTGATGACTTGATAAATTTCATAACCGAGATGCTCGAGTAAACGAAAATTACGAGTTGCGACATGCGATTTAATGGTATTTACTAGATCGTCATAACAATACGTATCAGATAATTGATCGGTGGTGCACGCCACCGGTGGTTCTTTAAAGCGAATTGTCACATTCAGCGTGACGATTTGTTGTTTTACCCGTTCGCCTTGCGGCCAACCTAAATTTACACTGAGTTTAAGACGGTTTAATGTAATACTAGAATACTTTTTCATTTTAATATTTTATCGATGTTCGCCATAATTTCTGGAGTGAGTAACGATTTAATTTCGATTGCTTCCAGATTTTCTAGCAATTGTGCTTTTCTGGAAGCGCCAGTGATGACGCTACTGACATGCGGGTTTTTCAAGCACCAAGCGATCGCTAATTGCGAAGTTGTACAACTTAAATTGTCAGCAATTTTAGAAATCTCTTTGACTTTAGCAACCTCTTCTTGAAAATTAGCTGGAATCAGCCACGCTTCTTTTGCCAAACGACTATCGGGCGGAATGCCGTGGTCATATTTGCCGGATAAAACACCCGAGGCGAGTGGACTCCAAATGGTGGTTCCCATGCCATACCGTTTAAATAGAGGTAAATAATCTTTTTCTAAATGATCGCGAAAGAACATGTTGTATCGCGGCTGTTCCATGGAGGGTTGAATGCAGCCTAATTGTTCTGCGATTTGATAAGCCGATTCAATTTGTTCAGCGCTCCATTCGGAGGTTCCCCAATACAAGGCATAGCCATTACGCACGAGATAATCCATTGCGAGCACGGTTTCTTCAATCGGGGTATCGAGATCAGGCCGATGACAAAATAATAAATCGACATAATCCAGTTGCAAACGGCGCAATGAATTTCGCGTGCCTTCCAACAAATGTTTGCGGGAAAGTCCCGTATCATTTGGACCATTGCCGCCCCAAAAAATTTTGGTGGAAATGACTAAATCTTCGCGACGAAATTCTTTAATCACTTTCCCCATTAAAATTTCCGCTTCGCCATGCGCATAACCTTCGGCGTTATCAAAAAAATTGATGCCATGATCAAATGCCGCATGCATAAAATCTTTAACCGAATTGACATCAAGCTGTTTGGCAAAGGTAATCCATGAACCAAACGAAATTTCACTGATTTTGATACCCGCTTTACCGAGTTTATTGTATTGCATGTCGGAAACCTTCCTGGAATGTGAGAAAGAGCGTGTATGGTATATCAGATTTGTAACGAGAAACAATCTCAAATCTTAATTCCCAGGCCTTTTTCTGGATGACTGGAAGAAGTAAGCTCTGCTTGTTGTTTCTCTTCTTTCGGCACAGAAAAATCGACAAACACATTCCGATTGATTAGCACCGATTCGGAAACTTGTCTACGTGAATTTTCCAGCTGTTCTGCCAGGATTTTTCTAATTTGGGTTTGATTTTTGAGGCGCGCTTCTTGAGTGGGTAGTGTTGCAGTATTTGATCTATATTCTGGAAGTCCTCTGCAACCAAAATTAAAAGATTCAATGAGAGCATAATCATTAATTGAATTAGTGAGATTCCTTATTATTGTTTGGGTTGAGCTATAATCAGAATCCATTATGGTTAAGGGTGTATGACCTTCATAATCTTTAGCATCAAACTTTGCACCATGAGCTAATAATAATTTTATGAATTCAGGATCATCGCCTCTTAAACACGCGATATGCAATGCTGTCATTCCATTTGCTAAATGAATAGCATTCACATCCGCTTTAATTTCAAGTAATTTTTGAATGATTTCTTTTTGTGGATAAAAAGTAGATGGGACAGAAACAGGCGCATCAGGGTTTTGATGATTCCAACCTTTGCTTACGGCAAGTAAAAATGGATTATTACCTTCCATAGGTGAATATTGATTTATATCGACGCCTAATTGAATAAGTGCCATGACGCAAGGATAATGGGTGCTCGCGAGAGTAATCGTGAATTCAAACGTATAATTTACGAGTGATTGATCGATATCGGACACATTTGGACTTAGAATATATTTTGGTAAATTCAGCATGACTCGACTTTTATCTTTATCGGTCTTTGAAAAATCTTGGAATTCTTTTTCTTCCCAAATGAATTCCGCAAAATGCCTGGTTCTCGCACTTAATATTGACCCACCATGGCGATAAACTTGAAAATATAACCCATTCAAATTTTGCAAAGGAGTTAAATCGCTAACATAATTTATTGAATCACCTTCGAAAATCTTATCATCATCAAAGAATTCACAAACATTCGAATAATTTTTCCAAGCTTGTTCAGCGACAAGTTGAACTTCAGGTGATCCACAGCGAAGAGGGTAGTTCTTTAAAACAGTTTTTTTTAATGCACGAGAGAATTTTTCAAAAAATTGAGATTTATCAAGTCGTTTGCTTTTTTGAAAATATCCGGGAACAGAGGTAGCTCGAGTGGCTGACATGGTTTGTTCTCGTTATAAAGTATTCTATTTTTTTAATTGCTTCACATTCTATAATATTATTGCGAAATATTCACCGTCTTAAAGACTTACAACGCGTGTGTTCGCTATAGTTTGTATTATACTGAGAGGATAGATAAAGAGGATAATTATGCAAACTTATTCTGAAGAAGAAAATATCCGAAAAGGTGGACAATTAAAAGGGTTAATGAAAATCCGTGATGATTTCGATGCACCGCTGCCAGAGGAGCTTCTGAAACAGTTTTATGGTATTGAAAATTACTACCTAAATTTCTAAGAGCTGCCTGCTTTTCACCTCTCCCACAAGGCTAGAGGTATCACACATCTTTTTGAATAGTTTTTCGTAGGGTGGATTAGGCGTTTTTTGCCGTAATCCACCGTAAATTTGGTGGATTACGATGCAAAAAACGCATCTAATCCACCCTACCACAAGGGGAGAGGTGAAAAGCGGGCAGCAATGATATCATCCATTTAAAAGACTTTGAACAGGTTCCAAGACCACCCTTAATCACAAGCCAATTCGATAGCCAAACCAATAATTGCTATAATTAGTACAAGTACGGTACTATATGCGACCTTTTGATTGGATAGGGTTAAGGGCCTGTTTAAGATGCTGCGAATAAGCAAATTGACGGATTATGCGATTGTTGTGTTGAGCTATTTGGCACTGGATGCGCTTAAGATTGCGAGCGCAACCCAAATTGCCCAAGCGGTACATCTTTCCATCCCAACAGTCAGTAAGTTATTAAAAATATTATTGGAAGCGCGATTAGTGAAATCTTATCGTGGCGCAGGGGGTGGGTATCAATTGGCCCGTTCGTCTAAAGAAATTACCCTGGCTGACATCGTGTCGGCAGTTGAAGGTAAGCTTGCGATGACGGAATGCTGTGCGGCTTTAAATACGTGCGTTATCGATTCATTGTGCGCGATTAAAGAAAATTGGCAAGTCATTAACAAAGTGATTTTAACTGCACTCGGTGGTTTAACGCTAAATGATATGACACGTCCTTTGCATCAGCATCCGTATGTGTTGCGTGGAATACCGATAAAGGTAGTAGGTTTACAACATGACAAATAAATACATCAAAGAAGTCGTCAATAAAAATTATCAATACGGTTTTGTCACCGCAATTGAATCGGATACCTTTGCCCCAGGATTGTCAGAAGATGTTATTCGAAAAATTTCTCAACTGAAAAACGAACCGGAATTTATGCTGGAATGGCGCCTACGCGCCTATCGGCATTGGTTGACAATGACATTGCCGCACTGGGCACATGTGCATTATCCAGAAATTGATTATCAAAAAATAATTTATTATTCGGCACCCAAAGCAAAAAAAGCGGGACCGAAAAGTTTGGATGAAGTGGATCCCAAATTATTAGAAACTTATAAAAAACTCGGTATTCCTTTACATGAACAAGGTCGATTAGCCGGTGTGGCAGTGGACGCTGTATTTGATAGCGTTTCCGTGGCAACAACGTTCAAGGCAAAATTGGCAGAAGCGGGCGTTATATTTTGTTCTTTTTCGGAAGCCGTACAAAAACATCCGGAATTAGTCGAAAAATATTTAGGAACCGTCGTTCCGTATCGCGATAATTTTTTCGCAACCTTAAATTCCGCGGTTTTCAGCGATGGATCATTCGTGTATGTGCCGAAAGGCGTACGTTGTCCTATGGAATTGTCCACGTATTTTCGCATTAACGCAGCCAATACAGGACAATTTGAACGTACATTGATTATTGCCGAAGAAGGCAGTTACGTGAGTTATCTGGAAGGCTGCACTGCACCGATGCGTGATGAAAATCAATTACATGCCGCTGTCGTTGAATTGATTGCACTGGATAATGCAGAAATAAAATATTCTACTGTGCAAAATTGGTATCCGGGTGATGAAGAAGGTCGTGGCGGCATTTATAATTTTGTGACGAAGCGCGGCGCATGCCGCGGTGTCAATGCAAAAATTTCCTGGACGCAAATTGAAACGGGTTCAGCCATTACCTGGAAATATCCCAGCGTGATTTTGCAAGGCGATAATTCAGTCGGTGAATTTTATTCTGTTGCATTAACCAATCATCATCAGCAAGCCGATACCGGCACCAAAATGATTCATATCGGCAAAAACACGCGCAGCACGATTATTTCTAAAGGGATTGCAGCAGGACACGGTCAAAATACGTATCGTGGTTTAGTGCGTGTGCTGCCTACCGCGAGCAATGCGCGTAATTATACTCAGTGTGATTCACTTTTATTAGGCGATACGTGCGGCGCACATACTTTTCCCTATATCGAAGCGAAAAATAGCACGGCGCAAATCGAGCATGAAGCGTGCACATCCAAAATTGGCGACGATCAATTATTTTATTGCCGTCAGCGCGGTTTACGCGAAGAAGATGCTGTCTCCATGATTGTAAATGGATTTTGTAAAAAAGTATTTAATGAATTGCCGATGGAATTCGCAGTGGAAGCGCAAAAGTTATTAGAAGTGAGCCTAGAAGGCAGCGTAGGATAATTTTTAAAAATAGGTGAAAAATGCTAACCATTCGAAATTTACATGCATCCATTCAGGATGAAAAACAGAAAACCAAACAAATTCTCCGTGGGATTAATTTAACGGTGCAGCCCGGCGAAGTTCATGCCATCATGGGACCCAATGGTTCAGGCAAAAGCACATTCGCTAATATTTTAGCGGGACGCGATGAATATCAAGTGACGGAAGGCAATGCGACACTGGATAACAACGATTTATTTGCACTCGAGCCCGAACAACGCGCAGCGGCGGGATTGTTTCTCGCGTTTCAATATCCTGTTGAAATTCCTGGCGTCAATAACATGTATTTTTTGAAAGCCGCAGTCAACAGCATTCGTAAACAACGTAACTTACCCCTGCTCGATGCCATAGATTTTCTAGTGTTAGTCAAAGCAAAAATGCAAGAAGTTGGCATGGACGAAAAATTTTTGCATCGTGCGGTCAATGAAGGTTTTTCTGGCGGCGAAAAAAAACGTAATGAAGTCTTACAAATGTTAATGCTGGAACCACGTCTCGCTATTTTAGATGAAACGGATTCCGGTCTTGATATTGATGCTTTGCAAGCGGTTGCCAAAGGGGTCAATAGTTTACGAAATAAAGAGCGCAGCTTTATCGTGGTGACGCACTATCAGCGCTTATTAAATTTTATTATTCCAGATGTGGTGCATGTCATGGTGCATGGCAGAATTATTAAATCAGGTGACAAAGCATTAGCGCTTGCAATTGAAGAAAAAGGTTACGGCTGGTTAGAAAAAGAGGCAGAAGCATGAATGATGTTGTTACAAGTCCTCTAGAACTAGAACAGTGTTTTGCAAAAAATCCTCATTTTACAGAGGTAAAATGGCTATGTGATTTTCGCGCGCAACAATTAAAACTATTTTTAGAACGCGGGTTGCCCACCAGAAAAGAAGAAGCTTGGAAATATACCGAAATCAATAAAAATACGCTTCCCAGTCAAGTAGGCATTGCAACGGAATGGTTGCAATATGCGGAAAAAATCGCGGAAATAAAAAAAATCACCGACATCATTTTCACTTTCGTCAATGGTCATTTCATTGCGTCTTTGTCTTATACGGAAACATTACCCAAAGAAGTTACCTTGAGTACGCTTAATGCGGCATTGCATTCACATGAAAATCAATTGAAAAAATATTTAAATACCGTGGATGGTAAACGTTATCCATTCGCGCAATTAAATGCGGCGCTCATGATGAATGGATTATTTTTGGAAATACCTAAAAATGTCAAAATGACCGTGCCAATTTATTTACTCTTTGTTAACACAGCGCAAAATGATTATATGAGCAGCCCGCGCAATCTCATTCTCGCGCACGCGGAAAGTGCAGTCACAGTGATTGAAGATCATCAAGGCGAGAGAACAGCAGAACGTTATTTTACGAATGTTGTTACAGAAATTCATGCCCATCGCGGCGCAAAAATGAATTATTACAAACTGCAAGACGAAGCAAACACTGCGACACATATTGCCAATGTTTTTGTCCGACAAGAACAAGATAGTCAAGTCAAAACGTATTTTTTTTCACGCGGTGCACAACTGGCGCGCGAAGATTTAAGTGTTTGGCAAGAGGCAAAAGGCACCGAAAGTTATTTGTATGGCTTGTATGAATTAACCCGTGATAAACAACATATCGATCATCATGTGCATGTTGATCATCTTGCTCCGCATGGGACAAGTTCCATGTTGTACAAAGGTCTTCTCGATAAAAAATCACGTGCGGTTTTCAACGGGAAAGTGTATGTGCATCCTGACGCACAACAAATTAATGCGCATCAATCGAATCATAATATTTTATTATCAAACGATGCGGAAGTGAGCACTAAGCCTGAATTAGAAATTTACGCAGATGATGTGAAGTGCACGCACGGCGCCACGATAGGCCAATTAGATCATGAAGCGTTATTTTATCTTTGCTCACGCGGTATCAGCGCAAGTGAAGCACATACGTTATTAACGCGCGCATTTCTCGAAGAAGTGTATAGCAAAATCGACGCTGCCAACATCAGAGATTTCATGCAAAAACGGATGAATAGCCATGACGAATGAAACATGGAATTATAAAAAAGATTTCCCAATCCTGAATCAATTGATTCATGGCAAGCCATTGGTTTTTTTAGATAGCGCGGCAAGCAGTCAAAAACCACAATGTGTGATCGATGCATTAGTAAAATATTATCAACATGATCATGCCAATATTCATCGCGGCGTGTATGAATTAAGCGTGCGTGCGACACGTTGTTATGAAGAAGCGCGCATTACTATCCAAAAATTTATTCACGCGGCGCATGCCCATGAAATCATCTTTGTGCGTGGGGCCACAGAAGCCATTAATTTGGTGGCGCAAAGTTATGGTCGGTCGCGTTTTAAAGCGGGTGATGAAATTATTGTGAGCGGCATGGAGCATCACTCGAATATTGTTCCCTGGCAATTATTAAGAGACCAGAGTGGTATCGTTATAAAAGTCATTCCGGTTTTAGATAACGGCGAATTGGATCTTTTCGCGTATGAAAAATTATTTACGCCACGCACTCAACTCGTGGCAGTTGCGCATGCCTCGAATGTGTTGGGCACCATTAATCCGATTAAAGAAATGACCCAAATTGCGCATGCTCGGCATGTTCCTTTGTTAGCAGACGGCGCGCAAGCTTTGCCGCATATGCCTGTTGATGTCGTCGATTTGGATTGTGATTTTTATACGTTTTCATCGCACAAAGCGTATGGTCCCACGGGCGTTGGGGTTTTGTATGGCAAAACGGCGCTTTTGGAAAGTATGCCGCCTTACCATGGCGGGGGTGATATGATTGAAACGGTCAGTTTTGAAAAATCGACTTTCAAACCGCTGCCTTATAAATTCGAAGCAGGCACGCCTAATATTGCGGATATTATTGCTTTTGCTACGGCGCTTAATTATTTGCAAAAAATTGGCATGCAAAAAATTGCTGAGCATGAACAGGATTTATTAGCCTATGCAACGCAGAAATTAGCTGAAATTCCAGGATTACGCTTGCTGGGTACCGCGAAACATAAAGTGGGTGTGATCGCATTTGTATTAAATGATATTCATCCGCATGATATCGGCACGATACTCGATCACGAAGGTATTGCGGTGCGTGCGGGTCATCATTGCGCGATGCCGTTGATGGAACGTTTTGCGGTTCCCGCTTGTGTGCGAGCCTCATTTGGCATTTATAATTCCAGAAAAGATGTGGATGCTTTGGTCGAAGGTCTTTGCATCGTCAAGAGGTTATTTAAATCATGACAGCTGAATTGCGTGAACTTTATCAGGAAACCATTATTGATCATGGTCGTCATCCGCGAAATTTTGGCGTACTCACGGATGCGAATTTTCATAAAGAAGGATTTAACCCATTATGCGGGGATAAAATTCTTGTGCATGTGAAAGAAAAAGAGGGTGTTTTAGAAAAAATTCAGTTTGAAGGTTGTGGTTGCGCGATTTCAATGGCATCCGCATCATTGATGTCAGAAGTATTGCGTGGCAAAACCGTGCAAGAAGCCGAGGAAATTTTCGCCGCGTTTCATGAGTTGGTGACGGAAGGCCAACATTCGGAAAAATTGGGCAAACTTTTAGTGTTGGGTGGTGTGCGTGAATTTCCTGTGCGAGTGAAATGTGCGACTTTAGCGTGGCATACGTTAAAAGCGCTCCTCGGAAATGACAAAAAACCGGTGACGACGGAGGAAACAATATGACGATTGTCACATTAACGGATGCAGCCGCAGCGCATATCAAATCCATGTTAACCAAACAGGATGGCGCGATTGGATTTCGTTTATCCATTAAAAAAACGGGGTGCTCGGGGTATTCTTATGTTCCCAAAATGATTGAACAAAGCGCAGAACACGATATTCATTTTCTCGCACAAAATGATTTGGATATTTATATTGATCCCGAATGTGTTAGTTTTGTAAATGGATTGATTATTGATTATGTGGCAGACAACATGGCTGGGTTGAAACAAAAACGCTTAGTCTTTATTAACCCCAACGAAAAAAACCGCTGCGGTTGCGGCGAGAGTTTTACAATAGAGTAGTTATGTTTAAACAAGATACGATTGAAGTGCAACGCGATTGTGAAGCGATGCTGATTCCAACGGGCGTAAAAGTGACTTTACAAAAAGGTTCGTTGGTTTATATCACGCAAGCGCTCGGTAACGCCTACACGGTGTATGTCAACGGTAATCTCGCACGCGTGGCGGGAAAAGATGGCGATGCATTGGGTATGATTATCATGGATGATCCTGATATTAATGAACTGGAAGGTTCGATTGAAGACAAAGTTTGGGAATTATTAAAAACATGTTTTGATCCAGAAATTCCAGTGAATATTGTCGATCTTGGTTTGGTGTATGAATGTAAAGTGAATGATGCAAGTGTTGAAATCAAAATGACATTGACGGCTCCTGGTTGTGGAATGGGACCGGTGTTGGTTTCCGAAGTGGAACAAAAAGTTCGGATGATAAAAGAAGTCACGGATGTCAAAGTGGATTTAGTTTTTGATCCACCGTGGGACCGCAATATGATGTCGGATGTCGCTAAATTACAATTAGGTATGTTGTAAGAGAGGAAAACGAAATGTCGATGCATGAAATGATTAAAAAACAAATTGAAGAAAATCCCGTGATTATTTATATGAAAGGAACGGCGCAATTTCCCCAGTGTGGTTTTTCCGCGCGTGCTGTTAGTATTTTAAAAGCGTGCGGCGTTACCCAGTTTGCTTCCATTAATGTGTTGGAAGAACCAGAAATCCGCCAAGCCATTAAAGAATTTTCCAACTGGCCGACGATTCCCCAACTTTATGTGAAGGGTGAATTTGTCGGGGGTAGCGATATTATGGCGGAAATGTTTGAAAGTGGGGAGTTGCAGGAATTGTTGAAGAAATAAAAGGTCTAGACCCTCATCCCCTGCCCTTCTCCCGTAAACGGGAGAAGGGAGCTCTTAAGGTAATACTCCCTTCTCCCGCTTGCGGGAGAAGGGTCGGGGATGAGGGTCTAAATGTCTAAACTCCTATTTCCCCGTCAACTTCCTCCACCAAGGCAAGCGCGGTAAATATAAAAGCAGACACATCAGAATCGAAGTTAAAATACTTGTTAAATACAAACCAAATGAAACAGCCAGACCAATTGAAGCGGTTGCCCACAAGGTCGCAGCGGTTGTTAAACCACTGACATAATCGCCTTGGCGGAAAATGACGCCACCGCCCAAAAAGCCCACGCCACTTACCACCTGCGCCGCGATACGTGATGGATCAGAACCAACAACGCTGATAGACAATATGCCAAACACACAAGCGCCTAATGAGATAGCACCGTAGGTGCGAATGCCTGCAGATATGCCATGACGTTCTCGCTCCCAGCCAATGATGGCTCCTAATAAAAATGCAATGACGATACGAGCAAAAATTTCTAAATCAGGCTGCAGTTCTGAAATTGTTAGCATGGTCATTCTCAATTATTTGTTGTCTGGAATTATCGTACTCGGTTTGGGGGGTGGTGTCATCATCAACTCCCTCATCCGCCCACACACTTCCTGCATAACATGAATATTATGAATACACGCAAGATTGCTATAAGCAAGTGCTTGCTGTTTAAATAAAAAATGCAAATAGGATCGAGTGTAATTTTTGCAGGTATAACACGCACAATTTTCCATAATGGGCTTTTGATCTTTTGCATAAATACTTTTTTTGATGAGGATTTTCCCCTGCTCTTGATCAGTCGCGAAACGCAGCCAATTATTTTCGAGAACAATCTTGCCGCAATACAGCGAACCATGTCGGGCATTGCGTGTTGGTGCGACACAATCAAAAATATCAATGCCTTTGGCTACCACATCAATTAAATCCTGAGGATTAAGTCCCACACCCATGGTATAACGCGATTTATTTTCAGGCAGCATCGGCCGAACCCAATCGATTACTTCTGCCGTTTTCTGCATATCAAAACCAATCACTTCACCGCCAATCGCAATCCCATCTAAATCCGCTTCCAAAATAAATCGCGTGCTTTGCTCACGTAAATCAGGAAAGCTGCCACCCTGAATAATTCCAAACAACGCTTGTTGATAACCGTAAGCCGATCCCGATGTTTTATGATGTTCTGCAATCGATTCATGCAACCAACGATGAGTACGTTCCATTGCTTGTAATGCAGCCTCGCGGCCACCTTGTTCAGGTGTGCATTCATCAAAAGCCATAATAATATCAGCACCAATTATTTTTTGTGCCT
>CAYRUP010000015.1:0-23492 GCA_964427485.1 uncultured Coxiellaceae bacterium
CAATCACTTTATGGCTGGGGGGAGGATGTCGACAGTAATGCACTTGAAGTTCACATTCACAATTTACGCAAAAAATTCGGCCAATCTTTCATTCATACTATTCGGGGTATCGGCTATATGATTGATAAAGATAAAGATGAAAAATGATTCGATCAATACGGCAATTCCTATTAATCAGTCTTTTGATCAGTATGACGATTGCATCATCGATTACTGCAATCGGCAATTATCTGCTTGATAAACAAGTTATCCAACCCTATCTCGATGAACAACTGATTAAACTGTTTACCTTTATTGAAGTCATATCGCATACCGCCATGGAAGATCCGCATGTTCAATCCAAAATATTTACTTATTTGAATGAAACACAAAGCTCAGGAGCGAAAAATTTACTTTTTCAAGTTTGGACCAAGAACAAAAAATTATTAGTTTACTCGGAAAATAGCCCCAAAGAATCCATGCTGGATGTACCGCTCGGATTTAGTGACACACAAATAGACAATAATGATTGGCGTGTGTATGCCACTGTAGATCCAGTCACCCAAAATAAAATAATTGTCGCTGAATTATATGATATTCGTAACAAACTCGCAGATGATATTACTCGAAATAATGGCTATATTCTTTTATTCACATATCCCATCTTTGGCATACTCATTTGGATCATCGTGGGATTAGCTTTGCGCTCAATCACACGCGTAACCAATGAAATTTCTAATCGAGCATCCACTTATTTGGAGCCCGTTGATGCTGAAAACATTCCGATAGAAATTGGTCCTCTCGTTGCTGAATTAAACCAATTATTTTTGCGTCTGAAACTCGCCTTTGATCGAAACAAACGCTTTGCAGGCGATGCTGCACATGAATTGCGAACACCTCTGGCTGCACTAAAAACGCAAGCCCAAGTGGCTCTCAAAGCCGACAATGAAGCTGCTCGTTTTAATGCGCTGCAAAAAGTCGTGCAAAGTGTTGATCGAAGTTCACATGTCGTTGCTCAGTTACTCACGCTCAGTCGACTGAGCCAAGAAGAAGAATTAAATGATATCAGGCCAGTTGATTTACACAAATTAACCGCGGAAATCGTCGCTTACCTCGTACCTATTGCACTCGAAAAAGAAATTGAAATTGAACTTTGTTCGCCACCCGAAAATACCACTGTGATGGGAAATGACATTGCTTTGGGAATTTTAATTCGAAATATTGTTGATAATGCGATTCGTTATACACCCGAAAAAGGTGAAGTCAAAGTAAAAATATTGGATGCACAAGACAAAATTATTTTACGCGTGACTGACTCCGGCTCTGGGATTCCCAAAGAATTGCGCGAACGTGTTTTTGAA
Organism: uncultured Coxiellaceae bacterium; assembly: GCA_964427485.1. Taxonomy (GTDB): domain Bacteria; phylum Pseudomonadota; class Gammaproteobacteria; order DSM-16500; family DSM-16500; genus CAYRUP01. The sequence continues at coordinate 1,341 of CAYRUP010000015.1, forward strand.
CGTTTTTATCGAGTTTTAGGCACAAAAGCCCAAGGCAGCGGGTTAGGACTTGCCATTGTCAGTCAAATTGCTGATTTACATCATGCTGCAATTAAACTGAATGTACCGAATAATGGGATTGGTTTGCAATTTGATGTAGAATTTCCAAGTATTAAAAATATGTAGGGGCATGGCACACCTCTGTCATCCTGAGCGCAGCGAAGGATCGCTAAATTATAACAAGGCGATCCTTCGCTACGCTCAGGATGACATACCCCTCCAAGCTAAAACGGTATTTAGAATGAAATTATTTGATCTCATCACACCTGACACAACGTTGCTTACACCCAATCAAAGACTTTCAGCAGCGTTACTTCGTCAGCATAGTCAATTACAAACGAAGCAAAATAAATCCTGCTGGCAAAGCCTAGATATTTTGCCTATGCCAAGTTGGATAAAACGCTTATGGGATGAATGTACTTCAAAACGGATCGGAGCAAATCCACTTTTGCTTTCCGCCAACCAAGAAGCTATTTTGTGGGAAATTTTGCTACGCAAATCGCCAGAAAGTGATTCCTTATTGCAAGTCAATGCAACCGCTGAACTCGCTATGTCTGCCTGGGAATTATTAAAACTCTGGCAAGTCGAATTAAATCATCCTGCATTGACGCTGACCGACGATGGCCGAGTCTTTCAAACATGGGCCAAACAATTTCAAAAACTCTGTCGGCAGCATAATTGGATTGACCGAAATAGTATAATCGATCACATTGAAAAAAATTTGCTGGAAAAAATAATCACGCCACCTGCTCATATTATTTTAGTGGGTTTCACAGAGATTTCACCACAACACCAACACTTGCTTAAACTATGTGAAGAGTTAGGCAGCAAAATTTCGCATTACAATGCAGCGGAAACTGCGCTATCCATAAAAAAAATCGCTTTAACTGACGAAGAAACTGAAATTCATCACATGGCACGCTGGGCGAAAGCAATCTATGACGAACATCTAAATAAACCGCCTTATCTAATTGGTTGCGTTATTCCACGTCTAGAAACATTGCGTGAAACTGTGTTACAAATTTTTTCTGAAATATTTGCAGAAAATAATACGTTTACTCTCGATCATGTCTTGCTGCCATTTAATATTTCAGCGGGAAAAAATTTAAAAGCATTTCCCATTGTGCATACTGCTATTGAATTATTGAAATTACAGCAATATACGATTCCAATCGAAACCATCAGCAGCATATTACGTTCACCTTTTTTAGGTGATGCTGAACAGGAACAATTAAAACGCGCTTATTTTGACAGTCGTTTACGAAGTGCCAATATTACCGCACTATCACTGCAACAATTGCTTAAGCCAAATTCCGCATATAATTTATCTGCAGCATGTCCTCTGTTAGCGAAACGCATCCAACACTATCTGAAACGTATTGCTGAATTTAAAAAAAGTTTACCTATCAGTGAGTGGATCAAACATTTCATTGAGTTATTGAAATTATTAGGCTGGCCGGGTGAACGCAGTTTAAATAGCCAAGAGTATCAAGTTACCCAACGTTGGCTAGATTTACTCACGGAGTACGCTACATTTGACACCACTCTCGGTTCACAATCTTTTGCTAAAACTGTCGAATATCTCGCAGAACTTTCGGCAAAAACCGTATTTCAAATTAAAACGCCCGATGCGCCCATACAAATTCTCGGGGTTTTGGAAGCAGCTGAATTTCCATTTAAATATCTTTGGGTGATGGGACTGGATGACACCACTTGGCCATCTGCACCCAAACCCAATCCTTTGATTCCGCAGCGTTTGCAAAAAATGCTGCAAATGCCGCATGCGACAAGTGAACGCGAATTAATTTATTGCGAAAAATTGATTGGACAACTTAAATCAAGCGCAACTCAAATTATTTTTAGTTATCCACTCAAAAATGGCGATGTTGATTTACGTCCGAGCGCGTTACTCAATTCAATTGAACCTATTACGTTAAAAGAAATTCAGCTTAGCTCTTTTGCATCACCCGCACAGAAAATTTTTGCTGCACAAGCTCTGGAAAAATTAGTGGATGAAACTGCACCTCCGATTTTAGCCAATGAAGAAATTCGTGGCGGCACGCATATTTTCAAATTACAGGCTGCTTGTCCATTTAAAGCGTTTGCAGAATTACGCTTGCACGCACGTCGTTTAGAAATGCCAACACTCGGCTTACGCGCAATTGATCGTGGTATTATCGTGCATAAAGCACTCGAATTAATTTGGCAAGAAATAAAGGACTCAAGCAAACTTGCAACTTTACTCGAACAAGAACTCAAACAAATCATCCATGATTGTGCTGAACAAGCGTTACATTTTATTCTTAATGCAACGGGTGAAACTGAAATACCGAATCCACGTTATCTTGCGCTTGAATTAGTACGTTTGGAAAAAATATTATTCGATTGGCTCACACTGGAAACCAGCCGCCCGGAATTTAAAGTTGCTTTTCAGGAATTTGAAATTCAAGTTACTGTGGGCAGTATTCCCGTCACGTTACGGGTGGATCGCATTGATGAATTGCCTGACGGTAATTTTTTAATTATCGATTACAAAACAGGTAAGAATAATGACATCAAACATTGGTTTGGATTGAGACCTGATGAACCACAATTGCCTTTGTATTGCATAATAGGCAATAGACAAACTATTGCGATTGCATTTGGACAACTTCATCCCGATGACATGATTTTGATGGGCGCTTGCAAAAAAAATATCGATATTAAATCGATAAAAACGCTGCCAGAAATTTCACACCGAGATGCAACACTCTGGGATGAACAATTATATCAATGGCGCACGATTCTGGAAAAATTAGGCAATGATTTTCGAGATGGTGTTGCGAAAGTCGATCCAAAAGATCCTATTCAAACCTGTAATACCTGTAAGCTACACACTTTCTGCCGGATCCATGACCATGCACATACATGATGAACAAGAACGCTTAAATGCATTAAACCCCACAAAATCTTTTATTGTCCAAGCACCTGCCGGCTCTGGAAAAACCGAATTATTAACGCAACGATTTTTAGTTTTATTGGGTCATGTAAAACAACCTGAAGAAATTTTAGCAATTACATTTACCAAAAAATCTGCGGCAGAAATGCGTACGCGTATTATTCACGCATTACAAAATGCATTGAATCAGCCTCAACCTGAAACAGCCCATGCCAAAAAAACTTGGGGCTTAGCAAAAAAAGTATTAGCGCAAGATGAAGCTTTGCAATGGAATTTGTTAGCAAGTCCCAATCGATTACGCTTGCAAACGATAGACTCATTCAATAGTAGTTTAACTCGAAATTTACCTATTTTATCGCATTTTGGCGCAACGCCGGATATTACCGATGATGCGATGCCACTTTATCGTCAGGCAGTACAAGAACTTTTGTCTCATCTCGAAGAAGATCATGCTTGGTCGCATTCCATCGCAATTATTTTGTTACACATGGATAATGATTTAAATAAAGTCGAATCTTTATTAATTAATTTACTTTCGAAACGCGATCAATGGTTAAGACATATTAGTCCTGAAGTAAATAACCCTCTCCTCAGAAAAACATTGGAAGAACAATTGGCTTCTGTGGTGACAGATATTTTAAATAATTTACGGAAAATAATTCCGGAGAAACAGGTCGAAGAATTATTATTTCTGCTGCGTTATGCTGCATTCAATGTTCAGGCTGAAAATCCCGATTCGCCACTTCTTTTTTGTAAAGATCTACAAGAATTACCTCATGCCACCATAACTGATTTAAAATATTGGTTAGGTATACGTGAATTACTTTTTACTAAGAGTGATGACTGGCGTAAAAAATGTGAGAAAGACATTGGCTTTCCTGCTGCAACCCATTTTAAAAATTCAGAAGAAAAACGTTTAGCCACTGACATGAAAAAACGTTTGCTGGAATTAATTCAGAAACTCTCTGAATTTTCTGAATTACAAAATGCATTCGAAGAACTTCGCTATGCGCCTGCAATTTGTTATCGTGAAGCGCAATGGCAAACGTTGGAAGCATTGCATCAAGTACTCCATATTGCTGCGGCCAATTTGAAATTGGTATTTCAACAACATGGCAAAATTGATTACATTGAAAATGCATTAGCCGCTCTCGATTCGCTTGGCACTGAAGAAACACCTACCGATCTTACTTTAGCACTGGATTATCAAATCAAACATATACTGGTGGATGAATTTCAAGATACCTCTAACAGCCAATATATTTTACTTAAAAAAATGACTGCGGGATGGGAACCACAGGATGGACGTACATTATTTCTTGTCGGTGATCCGATGCAATCGATTTATCGCTTTCGCGAAGCCGAAGTAGGGATATTTATTCGCGCGCGTAAACGAGGTATTGGTCATATCAAACTGGAACCTTTGACACTTTCTGTTAATTTTCGTTCGACACCCGGCATCGTCAATTGGGTTAACGCGCATTTTCCTACTGTTTTATCGGCATTTGATGATATAGCAACAGGCGCTGTTTCGTATAGTCCGAGTCTTGCCAATCAAACAACACTCGCAGAAAATTCGCCAGTTGCACTACATGCATTCAAAACTACCGAACAGGATGAGCAAGCTCAGGAAATAGTATCCCTTATTCAAGCAAGAAAAAAACAAATTCCACATGGAACGATTGCCATTTTAGTACGTTCCCGCACGCATTTAGCAGAAATCATTCCTGCGCTCAATGCAGCAAATTTAGCTTTCCGCGCAATTGATATTGATCCTTTAACGGAACGGCCATTTATTCAAGATTTAATGGCACTCACACGCGCCTTACTTCATCCAGCCGATCGAATCGCGTGGCTTTCGATTTTGCGCGCGCCTTGGTGTGGTTTAGCGCTCCGTGATTTGCTGCTGGTATCGGGTAATGACGCGAAAATAAGTTTATGGGAAAGATTACAATCCGATGACGTGATCTCCATCTTGAGTGAGGATGGTCAGACAAGATTGCAACGAATTATCCCTATACTCAAAATCAAACTCTTTGAACGTCGTCGTTATAGTTTACGGTATTGGATTGAAAGCACATGGTTGTTGCTCGGCGGACCGGCGTCCCTTGATCATGCAACTGATTTAGAGAATGCTGTTACCTATTTCAAACTCTTGGATAAATTAGATCAAGGCGGTGATTTATTGAATCTTGATATGTTAGATAATTATGTTCGCAAACTCTATGCAGCACCCAATAATCAAGCGGATGATTCTTTACAAATCATGACAATTCATAATGCAAAAGGACTTGAATTTGATACTGTGATTCTTCCGCATCTCGAACGCAAAGCATCCAATGATGATAAACAATTATTACTTTGGATGGAGCGTCAACGCACTGAGGAAAATAGCGCATTAATATTGGCACCCGTTCATGCTGTTGGCAATGAAACGGATGCTATTTATGAATACATCAAAAAACAAAATGCGATTAAAAATGATTATGAACGCAGCCGTTTATTGTATGTCGCAGTCACACGCGCAAAAAAACATTTAGATTTATTTTTTAATTTAAAAAAAGAAAACAAAGCACCTGCTAACAGTTTACTCGAAAAACTTTGGCCTTCCATTAAAAATGAAGTGGTTACGAATGAAAACACTGCAGAAGAAAACAATACTGTAATTACAATTTCACAATCCAATTCAATTAGACGTTTAATAGGTGATTGGCAAAATCCAATTAAAGAAAATCGACTCGCCGAGACTTTAGCCTATCACCAAAAAAAATCGGGATTCGAATTACCCAATAACAATCCGAAATATATTGGCATATTGATCCATCAAATTTTGCAGCAAATGAGTCGTTTTGGTTTTGATTGGTGGCTATCTCAAACTGCAACTCACAAATTGAGTTACTTGAAAAATCACTTGTTGCAATTAGGCGTTATTGATATGGACTTACCCACTGTGATTGAAAATATCAATCACGCAATTGATAAAACATTTCAAGATCCGAAAGGACGTTGGATTTTAGCGCCGCATCAAGACGCCCAATCGGAGTTTCGTTTAACTGCTATCGTGGATGCGGAAATTCAACAACTCATTATCGATAGAACATTTGTCGATGAAAACAATATACGTTGGATTATTGATTACAAAACATCAACCGCAGATCATTTAGACTTAGAAGTTTTTTTGGCAAAAGAACAAGAAAAATATCAGAAAAAAATGTGGCATTATTTTCAGGCGATGCGTGAAATTGATCAACGTCCAATTAAGATGGGATTATATTTTCCCTTACTTTCTGCTTGGCGTGAATGGGATTTTGCAGAGGTTATGCCGGTTGTTGGGTTGGAACAGTGATCAAATATTTGACATAATTGCGCGATGAGATTATTATTAGGCTTTTCTTAATGCAGAGAGTATAACAACATGATGAGAAGCTCAAATATAGAAAAAGTTAAAGCTGATCTAGGTACAACAACAAAACGACTACAAACAGCAAAACAACTACGCACTCTTCTTGAGCATCATTATGATGAGAAAATAATGCGTCAAATCGATCAAATCGATCAAGTTGCCGACGAAAATCAGAAAAAAAGTTTGTCTTCTGAAAGAGCTCTATTGAAGATCCGCTTTCGATGTCTGCAAACTCTAGCTCTGGATGATTCAGAGGACCTAACAAAAGAGTCCCTTGACTTAATATTTGCAGATATTGAAAAATGTCCGAAAAAAGCATCTTCTTATGATCAATTATCACCAGAACAATTATTAGAAGAATTAAAAGGCTTGCTTCCTTCTTTGGAAAAACTTCAAGCTGAAAACCATTATTATTTTTCTTATTCGCACGGTGAAAGTGGAGCTATATGGAGATATAGTGACGAAGTACCTCACTTCCAAACGCAAGTTAGTGACGGAAAAACAACATCAGATGATGTCAAAAGGATAGTGTACTTGATAAAGTACTTACCTATGACATTAAAAAATCTTGAAACGCAGAAACAGTTAAAGGATCAAATAGTTGAACTCGAAACCAGAATAGAATGCCTGAAATTAGTACTAAACGCTTTTCAGAAAGAATATGATATTAAACTAGAACAACTTGTTGGGCGTATTGATGGAGCTAGTGAGTTCGTACGAACAAAATGCTGGGAGGAAAATTACGGTCGTGAGCTTGGTACTCCCCTTTCCCATTTAAAAAAGCTAATATTTGAACCTTCAAATTGTGCATATTTGGCGAAGATATTAACTGAAGAGAACCTCGACTCCAGATTATTGCATTTTGAAAAATATAGTCAAGCAATGGAAGAACAAGAAAAAGCGATGAAGCCTGTACCTGAAGAAAAAGCGACTAAGCCTGCACCAACTCTTGCTACCACTAATGTTACTACTATGTTCATGCCAGTCAATAAGACGGCTAAGAATGATAATAGTGTAGAGCTTTCAGAGCTTAATAAGTTATTGACAAAACATGGAGTTGAGATAAAAGAAAATCCCGCTTCAAAACAAAGCATCAATGAAGTGCATTACAGAATTTTTGTTCCAAAGAGTGTGAAAGAAAATCCTAACAGCAACTTTTTTATTGAGCTTTTCAAAAAGAAAGGAATCATTAATGAAGACGATACAATCTGCCATAAAGAAGTTAATGGAAATGTTATTCATTTTTATTGTATCAATACAAAAAAACTTCCTCGCGAAAAAATAATTGGTTTAACAGACTTCATCGCTTTAATGCAAAGCCTTCCTTTATTTCCACATCTGTCACAGCAAGTCCAACATAATAAGCTAGGTCGATAATACTTCATGTATTTCAATTCATCAGACTTTTTCAAAAAGTCTGATGAAACTAGATGATCTTATTAATTATATTTTCCAGAGTGAGGAGCCATAAAGCCTTACGTGAACGTTCTTTTTCACTCATGACTAAATGCCCCATGCAGTTAATCTCCCTTGTAAGTCTTTGACTACAAGGCCTATTTTAGGGGACATTTCTATTGAGTTTTCAGGGGGACATTTCTAAAAAGTTACGACACTGAGGCATCATCTCCTTGACAAAACCCTTAGAATTGGCTAGAATTTGCACTACTCAAAAAATATAAACGAGGAAAATTATGCCATCCGTTAAAGCATATTTTGACATTAATACAGGTAGACTCTCTCCTACTTCTCAACAATTGCATGAAGATTTTGTTACGCTTCTTCATGCCATGTTACTCAAGCCAGAAAATGATATTGTTATTTTTTCATTCGGTTATAAAAATGCTGAAATTAAAAATTTGTTACGTGCGACAAATTTGACTGAAGTTGAAATTGAAAAAATCAAAATTTATGATAAAGATGCGTGTGAAAAAAATTCGATCGCATTTATTCGTGAAGATCTTAAATCTCCTTCAAAAGCTTCTCATGCGATTGTAACTCTAGATGAGAAACCCATAGACAGCTTGAAAGATGAGATTCAAAAAACTCTCGAAACGTACAAACCCCTCTCACCTGAACTTCCTATCGCATGCGGGATTTCTACCCCGTGTGATTATAAACAAATTAACGAAGCGGTAAAAAGCGTCCATCAAAAGAAATTTTTCGATCCATTTTCTCTAAATCTAAATAACATAGAAGCTGTTCCTTTTCTCCCAAAAGGTTTAAAGGAAACAGTATTAAAACACAAACAAGGACAAGAAAAACAGCGAGAAGAAGAACTGCGGAAAAATGAACCCGTTTTGCCAGAAGATAATGTAGATACTTTAGAGTTAGAGCAAGCTTTACGTATGCTATCTGATCCGCCACAAATTCCAGGACCTCCGTTACCATTAGGAGAACAACAAAATTCTCGTGAAGAACAACGTCCACGTACTCATTCTGTTTACTGCTGGGGGCGAGATGAGGATTTTGCGCCTTCAGCACTCGATTGTGATAGAGAACGTTCTAGTACTTTCTACTGTGAGGGGCAAGCTGATGATTTTGCGCCCCCTGATGGAAAAAATTATAAAGACCCTTCTTTTTCTGCTTATTGTTCATTTTTTCAAGCACCCCAATTGGATAGTCCAGTGATGGTGTTGAAGCCGAAGGAAGGGATGAGGAAGACGACAACTACCCTTACCATTTAATTGCACTCGATGCTGAGATATCCCCACGAATTTTAATCAAAATGTGCTTAGAAAGCCTTCCCAGCAGGGGAAGGTGCCCAACGGGCGGATGGGGGAATCAATAACAATGATTCCATAATTTTTTTTCGCTGTAGTCGTATTTTTGCGAAGCAAGCGCGCTTTATCTTTTAAAATACCATTATCTTGCATTTATTCGATTCCCCCATCCGCCCGTTGGGCACCTTCCCCTGCTGGGAAGGCTTTCTTAGTAGCATTTTGATTATAATTCGTGGAGATACCTCAGAGGTTTGATTTACTTAATTATTCCTTAATAGAAGTATGCTATTTTTTTCTATCGCATATTTAAAAGGAACTTACCATGTTAACTCAAAGAAACAAAAAAAATAATCCAAACAATAGTAAAACAACCACAGCGATACCTCGAGGAATTTGGAATTTTTTTTCATCAGTATCGCAAGATGAGCAATGGATAAAATTAAATTACGAACTCGAAAATCATTTAAAATCTATTTATTCCAAAATCCACTCAGCTTATCTCAAAGAGGAAGAATATCTTTTATTACGCAAGGCATACGAGGAAAATAAGGGATCCGATAGAATGGATGCTTTGCGTGAGAAAATAGAAGAATTATATGAACAACATCGCGCAAATATCAGCGCTTGTGAACGCTGTGGAGAAATAACGACTTGTTGTTGTGTCACTTTAGGTTGCGTAATCGGTACGATTGCAATGATAGCTGCTATTGCTAGCCCCATGAAACTACCCCCTGCACCTCCTATAATGCAATTACCCGATATGGATTATGGAAATCCTGAGCATAGCAAAAGTCCGTATAAAGATTTAGTAAAAGCACTTAATGAATATACGGATTGGTATGATCAACTGCCTAAATATTTTCTTGATGGAACGATTGAAAATAAAAATTTTAAAACAACTTGCGAAAGCCTTAAAAAAGCACGTTTAGGACATTGCGATGAAACATTTGTTCCTGTTAGTTTAAAAACAAATCTGTAAACAAAGGCACAGTGGGATCGAGCGCATACTCGCTGAAATCAGTCATGCCGCGCGATTTAAGGAAATCTTCATCAATAAAGAAGTTTCCTGTTGTTTTTCGGCTATCGCTGATGAAAATTTCATAGGCGGCATCTGCCATAATGCTGGGTTTACGACTTCGGCGTAAAATTTCTTGCGGGAAATGCACTGCAATCGCTGCAGTTGCAATAGTCGTTCTTGGCCATAAGGAATTGACTGCAATACCCGCTGATTTCAATTCTTCTGCCATGCCTAATGTACACATACTCATGCCATACTTGGACATCGTATAAGCCAAATGATCTTTAAACCATTTTGCTTCCATGTTTAATGGCGGGGATAAAGTTAAAATATGTGGGTTTTGTGATTTTTTTAAGTGAGGAATACAAGCTTGCGAACATAAAAAAGTTCCACGTACATTGACCGAAAACATCAGATCAAAACGTTTCATCGGTGTTTCAAGTGTGGGTGAAATAGAAATGGCACTCGCATTGTTGACCAGAATATCGATACCACCCAACGTTTCAACCGTCTTAAAAACAGCCGCTTGCACCATGGATTCATCCCGCACATCCAACAAAATGGGGAGTGCAATTCCACCCGCCGCTTCAACTTCTTTCGCAACAGTATGGATGGTTCCCTCCAGTTTTGGATGAGGCTCATCTGACTTTGCTGCAATCACCACTTTGGCGCCATCTTTAGCAACGCGCAATGCAATTTCGCGTCCTATACCGCGACTCGCGCCTGTAATAAAAACCACTTTATCTTTTAAATTTTGCATTGTTATATCCTTAACATTAATCCAATTCCCACACGATTTGACGTCCCATCTTAACTAAGTGCTGAGGACCTTGACAGAGTTTCCGCAAATCACTTGGCCTGATGACTACGCTTTGTAAAAAAAATTTTGCATTGCCTGAATTCGAACGAAATAAAAATGTCATACGAAAATAAGCTGCTGCGGCTTGGGTATTTTCAATACTAGCACAAGGGTCATCACCCAGTGGCTCAACTACATAATAGTACTTTAACTTTTGAAAATTGCCAGCACAAGTTTTAGCGGATTGCCACCCATCAAGTGGTTTGGCAACGAGTTGATTTTCCTCGCTCGGATTGATAAGACAAGTGGGTATCTCTGTGATAAGTTGAGATTCTGCCTGATGTAATATGATTAAGGCAATATTGAAAAATCGCTGCCGCTCAAAAATAGTTTCAGTGGATTTTAGGGTGACTAAAACATTCGCCAGCGCGCACCAACTCAACATAGCAATAAGTTGCATAAAAACTAATACTAAAATCAAAACAATGCCAGCTTGTTTTTTAGCGCAATGAAACATAAGTATGCCATTCTTTTTGTAAACTTTTAAATGTGAATGAGACGCCCAGCACAGCCGCAGCATCAGAAACATCACCCATTTTATGGATGACTAGCGTGTCATGCTCCAGACTAGCTAATTCAATTTGCATAGATTCCACACCTTCGATTAATTCGGTTTTCTGTCCATCCTGTGTTTCCATAAATACGGCATAAACAGGTTGCTCATGCAAATCAAGTCGTCCGGTATCACCCACAAAATACGATTCCCATTCAAATTCGCTTATTTCTGCATTTTGCGCATACAATTTGCTAAGTGGGGTTTTAGCAATAATTTGTTGCGTCCCATCGTGAAAAATAATCACTCGCTTAACTTTGAATAAATCTACACTCTTGCAGTCAGAAATAATCAGATTATCACCTACAGCAAAAATGGGATTGGCTGTGACATAAAGCGTTGCATAACCTTGCATGTTTTTGCTTAATTTTGCGTGATGAATTCCTGCATGCCAAAGAGTGATGCCATCCGTATTTGTTTTAATATCAGTATGCGGATAGATAGCGATTTTGTTGTTTAAACTGATATATTGAGGTAAATGATTATAAAACGGAAAATCGCTACTGAATCTTCCGCATCCTGAAAAACCCGCCATGCGAATATGCTGCCGCAATATTTGACTCAATATTTGTTGATTTTCTTGCAGCGAAATAAGCGCAGCTTGTGCGCGTTGACTCTTTTCTGCAAGCAAATAAATTTCAATGCTCAGACTAATTAAAAAAAGACTTAAAGTAAGTGCGAGTATTAATTCTATCAATGTTAAACCAATTGAATTTTTTCTCTTAAGCATCCCGCTTCTCCTACATGATTTTTAATACAATTGTGTTTTTGTGTGCCCCAATAAATAGTTGTAATGTAATTTGGAAATGCGCCTGTGACTGTGCCATAACCCATGGGCAGCACGGCTTTATTTTCAATATTCCAGGCGCTTACTTGTTGCATAAAGCCATCTGCTGTTTGTACGACTGTCAAACGCTCCATTACATTGTTTAATTGATTTGTTGCAACATTATAAAAATAAGCTGTCTTGGTTAATTTCCAGGAATAAAGTTGCATGCCATCTAAGCCCAGCAAAATCAATGAAATAAGTAGTAAACTGATTAACACTTCAATCAGACTGAAACCTTGTTTTTTATGCTGCATTTATGTCCGTGTTATACTGTTGTTTAGAATGATGGGTTTTAGAAGGGATAATTTATGAATGATGAAAAACCGAGTAAGGATAATCGCTCAATTGTGATGTCGGAAATCATGACACCCGAAATGGCTAATTTTCATGGAAATGTGCATGGAGGGCATATACTGAAATTACTGGATCATGTTGCTTTTGCGTGTGCTGCACGCTACTCAGGAAAATATATCGTTACTCTTTCTGTGGATCAAGTCATTTTTAAAGAACCGATTCATGTTGGCGAACTCGTTACATTTTATGCATCGGTGAATTATGTCGGCACGAGCTCCATTGAAGTCGGCATTAAAGTTATCGCAGAAAATTTATTGACGCAAGAACAAAGACATACCAATACCTGTTATTTCACTATGGTTGCGTTGGATGAAAAGGGTAAGCCGACAAAAGTGCCGCCACTTAAAAATAATACGGCTGAACAGCAGCAGCGTTATGAAAATGCTTTGTTGAGGAAGAAGGCGCGGTTGAAGTTGTAGGGGTTGTTTTTGGTCTAAACCCTCATCCCCTGCCCTTCTCCCGTTGCTGGGAGAAGGGAGTTTAATATTTAGTTCCCTTCTCCCAGCAACGGGAGAAGGGTCGGGGATGAGGGTCTAGACCTTACACATACCCCATCCTAACCAACCCCCTCTCCTCATGCTTTATTAAATTAAAAATACTACTGCCTAACACATTCACATCAATATAGGGCATCGCAATTTCCGTGGTATTTTTATAAAAATACAAATCAATATCCGGATGTTTATGAAATCGTTCAGTATAATCATTAGCTCCCATGACATAACCAGGACGTACAATTAACGATTGAGTAAAATGTCGTTGTATGTACTCTTCACATAATTTTTTTTGATTCCCATAATAATAATCCGGATGATTAAGATCAGTTAACTCTGCATATCCACTCGAAATAAAAATGTAATAAGGATTATTGAGATAAACAGCGATATTTTCTAACATTGCAAAAGACCAACATGAAAAATCGATGACTATGTCAAAATGATAATTCGCTAAAATTTGACAAGACTCTACTTCATTTCTATCCATTTTTAAATAATGAATAGCCGAATCGAGTTGAACTTCGCGCGTTCCACGATTTGCTACATACAAATTGAAAGAGCTATGCCCTTTTAGCATAGCTAAGAAAGCTTTACCAATAAAGTAACTTCCTCCTAAAATCAAACAATTTTTTTCAGCATTTTTTTTCATACATTTTCTCGAATTTATCATACATAGGATCTTCTACAATTGACCAACGTTGTTTTTCTCGGCTACTCCAATACTCAAATTGCTCAGAATTAAAATGTTTTTCTTTATAAGCAACGAGAGCCTGATGTTTAAAATATTGATAAGCAGGCGATGTGTGATACCACCAAATTAATGAATTGCGTTCCTGGGTGGTGCCTTGCGCTGCATGAAAGGAAAGTGGATTAATTTCAAAGAAAAACAAACTATTATTAATCGGTGCTACTTTTGCATAGGAAGGTATATCATGCGCATAGCCAGAATAAATACCGGTTTCACCACCGTTTTCCATTTGCCAATCCGGATTGTTGAGATAATAAATGCACGCAATATAACGACACACTTTAACCGTTTTGATTTGTTGATCGGCAGTATCATCGGTGTAACGACAATCAGTAGGTTCCCATAAATCTAAATAACCTGGATAACGTTGTTTATTTTTAAGAAATGAAACAATATTGAAATCCGTATGTTTCCAACTGGTTTCCGATGGCGGTTTATGTTGATGCGCGCCTAAAATAATATATTGATTCGCATGTAATTCAGGTGAGAAAAAACCACATAGATACTGTTGGAGTGCTTCAGAAATCAATATATTCTGCGGCCATTCCAACATACTGCCTAAGGATGGTGTCGCGCAAAATGCTTTGTAAAAAAGATCTTGATGATCGCCTATTTTTCCTAAGGGTCCGGAATTAACCATCCATTGTTTGAAGTGTTCAACTAATTTCGCATAAATTTCTGGTTTAAAAAAATCATAAATTAATCCGAAATTATACGGAAAACTCATCAATCGTATGTGTTTATTGGGATTTAAATAATCATCGAGTTTCATAATCAACACCTATATTATCAACTAGTTTTCCCTGTCCAACGAGCAAATGCTAAAGAATACGGCAACTCTTTTTTTGGTAACCATCGAAAAGCATCGGGATGATTTCCATGTGCATCTCGCGGAGCATCGGGGATAAATTCAAATCCTTCTGCAATTTCACCAGCATACCCAAATTCTCTTTTATACGGAAAAGCAACAGCAAATCCCCTCTCTTTCGTTGCGGCATGACCTGGTTCATTGGAACTAAATGATTGCAAATTTTCCCATGTATTGCGTTGTATCATGGCAATTATTTGCGGCACACCTAAGCCCAAATCGAGACCTTGCGCTAAACGCGATTCAGCAATGCTTGCCACCGTTTCGCCATAATACTGTCGTAAAATTTTTAACATGAAATATTCCATTTTTCTTTTACTACGAGCATCAATCGAAGTTTGCATAATCGCTAATTCCGTGTCACTTTTGCCACTCATACTTCTTTCCGAAATATTCGCAGAACCATTAATAATCGTAGTGCCATCGGCAATTAATATTTTTGCGTGATTATAAATCGGCGCGCGTTGACTGATGGATTGCGATTCTATACGGGAAATAGCATTTCGTTCGCTTAATCTTGCTGCTCTTTGGCTATCAACACCATTCCATTGCGCAAAAAAATTAATTGAGAAAAATTGGCTCCAGTGTTTTTGTGTTTTTTCTTCGATCGTTTGCATCATATAATGAATCACTTCATATTCCGTTTTGCGTACCGGATCAACAAACACACCGTCACCTGGCTCACCATTCGGTGAGTAAGGAAGATTTAAATAAATATGAAAAGATTCATTGGTAGAAGCTTTTGCAATAATTTTATCAAGCAGTGCTTTTATGATGGGATCAGTTGCAATATTTTTGTGATAGCAAACAAAATATTGGTTTTCTAAATAGATAAAATGCTCAGCGTTATTGATCGTTTTAACATAAGATGCTTGAATCGAAGAATCAATATCACCCTTAAATAGCCAATTACTTTGATAATAGTTTTTTTGTGTTGATGAAATAATTTGTGTGGCGCACAAAACCGGCTCGTCTGCTTTGAATTCTTCATCCAGAATTTGTCTTTGTGCATCGTCAGAAACTTGCAAATAAAGAGTGATTAATCTTTTATATTGATTTTCTGCTGCTTCAACTGCCACACGCATTTTTTCTATTTCAGCATCATCATTAGGATATTGTTTTTTCAAACACAACCATTCTTTTTTGTGTAATTGTAAGCGTTGGTAAGCTTCGCGATATAAGTCTTGTAATTTTTTTCGCGTTTCCTGCGCATTTATGAGGGGATTTTGATTTTTTTCTTCTAGATCCAGACGATATTTTCGCACGCACGTATTCCATGCAAAAAGATTTCTTGTCATTTTTATTCTATTTAATACACTTTCTTTTTTTAACTTAACTTGTAGCGCTAAATCTAGCGAACCGCGAACTTGAACGCCCCCATGCAATGTTGCAATTAAATCATTGTCATCTTCTCCAGTATAACCGCTTAATGCCCCACCCGCTTTTGCCGCCCATCTGGCTTGAAATTCTTTTACAAAATCAGCGCATACGGAACCTCTGACTTTCGATATCACTTCGCGCCACGGACCTCTTGGAATTCGAAATGGAAGTTCTGAAAGTCGCGACACATCAACTCTTCGAGTAGAATAACGCATGTTTTCAAAATCATGCGGACTATAATGTCGATCTATCGCGCAATCATTTTCTGCTGTATTTTTAATTAGATGTTCTGACCATTCAAATTTTCCCGATAAATCACAGGAACCAATATAGGCCGTACTATCCCCTCTCCCATCATCCATCACAATATATTTTTGATGATGTGAATTAAAAAAATCACGACAATGATTGGTTCTAATTAAAATATTTTTTGGAAACGGTAGGCCTAATTTTTCAGCTATTTTTTTTAACTCTTGAATCGGAAATTTAAAGCGACTTTTTTCACCCGGCCTACCATATTGTTGCCATAAGTTAATCGCAATGACCATCTCTGGATTGGCTAACGCTTTTCTAATTAATGTTTCACCCAATTCAGGTAAAGTGTCTCGATAATTCCTTAATCCCTCATGAAAACCCATTCTATTCATTCTTAAATCAATTTCTTGCAGCGCGGAATGGACAGTGACAGCAAGTGGAGGAAAATCTGCATCAATCGAATTTCCCCAGATTTCAACAATCGCAGAATGTTTTAAAATGAGTGCAGCATAGACTTCTGACTCAATACTCTTATTAGCAATTTTTATCATGGCTTGATGAAGCAAAACATTATTTGGAAAATATTTTAAATAATTTTCGCACTGTGAAAGCAAAAGTACAGCATCATCTAAAATAGCATTTTTCAATAAAAATTTAAGTTTTGCCAAAAATAATATTGGATCATCCGGATTTAATTCTATCGCACGCGATATTAATTCAATATAAGATCCAAATTCATGATCACTCGCCCATAATGCATATTCTCTGATGATTTTTTTAAAAAACGTTGTATTCTCATGACCAAATTGTTTACGTAAATAGTAAAGTGCTTCCGAATAACATTCATCAATTTCCGGAATAGAATGATGTTTCATCTCTGGGTTAAGCTGAAGTGTTTGCGCCAATCCAATCAAAGAATGAATATCTTGCGGATAAAACCATAAACAACGTCTGAATTTTTCTTCTGCATTTTTATACTCTTTTCGGTAGAGATAAATACTGCCTAATCCTTGATATGCAAATTGTGCCTTCGCAACGGGCCTTAATGCATCAAAGCGAACCATGTTTTCATAAATTTGCAGTGCTGATTCATCATCATTATTTCTTTGATGATATTCTGCTAAAATCGCATAAGCTTCTACATCTTGTTTTTTTATTAAAAATTTAATTAATTCGAGTGCTTCTTCTAATTGCCCTTGTTCTAAATAGATGCGAGACAATGACAAAGAGAGATCGCGGTGAAAAGGGTGTTTTTGATTAGCATCAACTAAAATAGTTTTTGCAGCAGCGCGATTTTCTTGTTGGTAATAAGCACACGCCAGAAAAAAAGCAGCATAGCCATTATTATCAATATCTTTATGGATAATTTTTTGATAGATTGCGATAGCATTTTCTAAATCACCTTGGTGATGAAATACTAACGCTTTACGTAAATATTCGCCATAACAAGGCAGATGAACCCAAGGTTCAAACATCCAACCCGCAATGAAAATGTAATCAATTGCGCGAGCAAGCGAGTCTGCAATTTCAGCAAAAGCACCTTCTAATCCATAGGCATCTTCACTGGTATTGCTAAAGTGATCAACAACGCTATCACTGTGTTTTGGGTAACGCCCACTGAATCTTTCCGTGAATGGGCTAGCTGTGTCACGGAGCATGATGGCTAACTTCCTAACGGATAGACTCTCCAGCTTTTTTTCTGGAGAGTATAAGTATTATTTTATCTTGTCATGCTAAGTCTATTGGTTGAGTTCTGCAATTCACGATATGCGGCTTCAACCTGTTTCGTTTTCATCTTAGCAATTTTTGTCACTTCTTTTATATCACCATCAGCAGCATCAATCAGTGCTTGCCTCATTTGTTCTTCGTCTAAAAGATTTTGTTTTTGTTCTGATTGCTGGTGACTTGATCCACCCGGACCGCCTGGGGTTGGACCACAGAAAAATACAGAACCCGGGCCAGGGCCTGAATGGTGATGGTGATGGTGATGATGAGCATCATTACCGCCAGGACAACCTGGACCGCCATGATTGCCGTGATTGCCGTGATTGCCATGTCCACCTGGACAACCTGGACCACCATGATTTCCATGACCTCCCGGACAACCTGGACCGCCTGGCCCACCAGGACCACCAGGACCACCACCGGGACCACCACTCGTTGGACCATCGTTTTTTATTGCTGTCATATTATTTTCCTTTTTTTGTTAATGGAATCTTTAGTGTACATATTGCAATCATAAAATCAACAAATGATTTCTTTTAGCCATATTTTTTCTCAAAATCCCGCATAAATTGAATTAACAAATCCACACCCTCTTCTGGCATAGCATTGTATAGACTGGCGCGCACACCGCCGGCAAGTCGATGACCTTTCAAATTCGTTAAGCCCACTTGATTGGCTGAATCCAAAAATAATTGCGTCAAATCCGATTGGGTTAAACTAAAAGGCACATTCATAATCGAACGACAAGAAGGATGCACACTATTCGTGTAAAATTCATGATGGCTATCAATAAATCCATATAATTTTTCTGCTTTACGCTGGTTCATTTGCGTAAATGCGAGAATACCCCCTTTGTCTTTCATCCAACGTAGTACTAAACTCGCAATGTACCAAGCATAAGTCGGTGGTGTGTTATAAAATGATTTATTTTCCGCATTAAGTTTATAAGAATATAAAGTCGGCGTGCCGGGTAAGGGTTCTTGCAGCAGATCATCACGGATAATGGCGACACTAATTCCCGCTTGACCAATATTTTTTTGTGCACCGGCATAAATAATTCCATATTGCGTCACATCAATATGCTTCGCCAAAATAATGGAAGTCATGTCAGCGACCAATGGCACATGGCCTGTTTTCGGTACCCAGTGAAATTCAACACCGTCAATCGTTTCATTCGGCGTGTAATGTACATATGCAGCTTCTGGATTCAGTGACCATTTGTCTTCGTGAGGAATATGCACTTTTTCTTGAACGACTTCCGATTGCGCGACTACATTGACGTGACCATAACGCTTGGCTTCATCGATTGCTTTCTTTGACCAAATCCCTGTATCGACATAATCTGCATTGCGTTTGTCACCAAACAAATTCAGCGGTACCATCGCAAATTGCGTCGTTGCACCGCCTGCTAGAAATAAAACATGATAATTTTTCGGAATGGACATCAACTCGCGTAAATCGGCTTCCGCCTGTTCTGCCACTTCTTTAAATTCTGGACCACGATGTCCCAACTCCATAATAGACATTCCAGTACCATGCCAATCCAGCATTTCTGCTTGTGCCTGCTGTAATACTTCTTCTGGCAACATGGCGGGGCCTGCACTGAAATTAAATACCTTACGCATTCTTATTCTCCTTTGAGCCTGAATATCGTGGCAATATTGCACAATCTTCGTTATGATTACAATCTGAAATGCACAACAATAGGTTAAAATTATGCATTTTGATATTCTGGAAATGATATTATTTGTTTTCTTAATCGCGTTATTCGTGACTGTTATCTTTCGAGAACTCAAACTTTCCGTCATTTTAGGCTATTTGCTCGTAGGAGCCTTTGTCGGACCACACGCACTCGGTATTGTTCAAGACACGTCAAGCATAAAAGAATTATCTGAATTTGGTATTGTGTTTTTAATGTTTACCATTGGTCTTGAATTTTCCTTACCTAAATTACTTGCACTTAAATCCTCTGTTTACATTACGGGGAGTTCACAAATATTACTCTGCGTACTGATTACCACGCTCATCGGAAAATTCATTGGTATGACGACTTTGTCAGCGCTGGTTGTTGGCAGTATCGTCGCTATGTCATCGACTGCGATTGTCGTCAAACAATTAAATGATCAACTCGAATTATATTCGCCGCATGGCATCAATGTATTGGGTATTTTGTTATTGCAAGATTTAGCCGTGGTGCCATTAATCATTTTGATTGCGGGTTTAAGCAGTCACACGCAACACAATTTGGCGCTCATTTTATTATGGGCAGTCGTGAAAGGTTTATTTGCCATCGTACTCATTTTTACTGCGGGACGATTATTATTAAGACCTCTTTTCCACACGATTGCAATAACGCGCGCAATTGAATTATTTACTCTTTCTGTCTTGCTCGTCACCTTGAGTGCAGCCTGGATTACAAACATGCTGGGTTTATCTTTTGCGTTAGGCGCTTTTTTAGCAGGCATGATGTTGGCTGAAACGGAATTTCGTCATCAAATTGCCGTAGAAATACGGCCTTTTCGCGACATTTTATTAGGGTTATTTTTTATCACGATCGGAATGTTAACCGATATCAGTCAATGGTATCAGACTTGGCATTGGATTTTATTACTTTTTTGTACCCTCACAATTTTCAAAATGTTTATTATTAGCGTGGTGAGTCGTTTAACCGGAAATTCCATTTCGATTGCCAGTCGTACGGGTCTTATTTTGGCACAAGGTGGCGAATTTGGTTTCGCATTATTAACCCTCGCTTTAAAAGAAAAAATTCTGCCGCCGGATTATGGTCAAGTCATTCTAGCTGCTTTGTTACTGAGCATTGCTATCTCTCCCATTATCATTCGTTTTAATAAAGAAATCGTACGCTTTTTACTTTTTAAAACGATGAAAGAAGACGATATCGTGAGCGAGCAAAAAATATCGCAAGCCGCGCATAATTTAAAACATCACATCATTATTTGTGGTTATGGGCGCGTCGGGCAACATATTGCACGTTTGTTAGATAAAGTTAACTTTCCCTATATTGGATTGGATCTGGATGTTGAATTGGTACAACGGGCGCAATTGGCGGGAGAAAGTGTGATGTATGGTGATCCAACGCACCCGGAAATTTTACTTGCGGCGCGTTTGGATCAAGCGAAAGTATTGGTGATCAGTTTTAATGATCCACGTTCAACGATTCGTATTTTAAGTATGGTGAGACACCGATATCCAGAACTTCCTATTCTCGTGCGTTGCCATGATGAATATGAATTAAAAATTTTAAAAGAGTATGGCGCGACTCAAGTCATTGCTGAATTATTTGAAGAGAGTCTGACGCTTTCACATCATTTATTACAACTCATTAATATTTCGGCTGAAAAAATCGAAAAAATTATGCATGAAGTTCGCAGCAAAGATTATGATTTACTAAAAAAAGTTTTTATTGGCGGTTTTAGTGACGATTCACCGCTTGAACCTGAAGCCCAGCAATTAAGACCTATTTTGATAACGGAAGGTTCTTATGCTGTGGATCAACGACTCAAAGATTTGCAACTGCGCGAATCTGGAATTGAAATTGTCGCTATGCGTCGTGGAGATTCAAAACAATTTAAACCAAATGGAAATATTAAATTAAATACGAATGATATTTTGATTGCTTTTGGTACGCTAAGTGATTTGGAAAAAGCAGAAGAAAAATTATTAGGGGGGTTGGTGAATGAGAGTTGATACCCTCATCCCCTGCCCTTCTCCCGGCAACGGAAGAAGGGTCGGGGACTGAGGGATCGACGCATAATGACGGGCACGCCGTGCTGAGATATCCCCGTGAATTTTAACAAAAATGCGCTTAGAAAGCCTTCCCAGCAGGGCTACCCTGCACACACATCTTTGTTTTTAAATTGACCTTAATCTTTGCGTCATCCCGCGTATGTTTCTGGCGCGGGACCCAGCGACTTTTTTTGACTTTATTTGTAAGATATTTTTAAT
>CAYRUP010000016.1:0-23337 GCA_964427485.1 uncultured Coxiellaceae bacterium
AAGGATCGCCTTATTATAATTTAGCGATCCTTCGCTGCGCTCAGGATGACATTTGTTTCTTAAGTTGACGCCTATGCCCGCGAACGTTCGATGGGAGTTTTTTTATCGAATTCATTCATATGTCTTAATTTGATAATCAACTCTACTTTATCACGACAATCAAACTTCATTTTAAGATTATTAATGTGTGTTTCGATTGTGCGTGGTGACAAATGAATAATTTCCGCAATTTCTTTTATCCTGCGTCCTGTTATCAATAATTTGGCACAGTCAAATTCACGGCGTGTCAATTTAACCGGTACATTCATCGCTTCTCTATTTATTGCTTGGAAATGATTTGTGAAAATACCGGGCGGTACGATATTAACGAAACCCTTTATAATCGAAATATCCAAAATATCGCGAATATGCGCTACGTTTAATTGGTTTTTAATAGTTTCGATATATACACTAATTATTTTCACCGGCAAATTTAATAATTTGGCAATGTCAGATTTTGTTTTTCGTCTTATCAAATAAAACAAACAATTCGATTCTGAAGGCGATAATGTGATTCCACGATATTCTTTATTTAGGATAAAACTATTTGACATATTCTTTCGATTGAATTTCACTGGATCATTTTCAATGAGATTTTGGATAAATTGAATAAGAACAGGATCGTTGCATTCTTCAGCATGTGAATAAGTTGCGATACTATTTCCATTGATGTCTTTTAAAATTGATTTTCTAAAACGATAGGGACGAATGGAACCCTGAAATGGGAAGGTGCAAATCCCTCTCATGGGCTCACCTGTCGTTATGACCTCAAGATCAAGATTTCTATAAACTTGTCCATTTTGGGATAGCGGATGAGGAATGGTCAAATCGGAGTAGCCATACAAGTTATCTGAGCTTTTAAGACCAAATTCATGGATGGTATTTAAATTCGCATTCAAGTAATTAGACTGAAGGTCTTTGATGATAGCAAATCCTGGCATATCTCGAATAAATGAGTTGATATCCAGATTAGGCAAAACTAAGAATGTGTTAATGTCCTGTTTATTCAAATTATTCTCTGGTATTTTTCCGTGATTTCACGGATGTTTTTCATTTTTAACACCATGATAATAATATATCTTTGGCTTGTCACTAAAAAGGTACAAAAAAATGAGCGATTATGGTTCAAAAATTTTTTCCAGCTATCTCTGTTTGCTGCTATTAAGTGCGAATGTTTTTGCAAAAACAATTCCTTCCGTCACATTATTTCAGTTAGGAAATACGAGCGCATTGTTTTCTGGGGCCATCGAAGGCGACACAACATATGGTCAGTTAAAATCAAAAGGAGATTTTGGACTTGGAACATTGAACGACATTGACGGCGAAATGGTTGCATTAGACGGACACTTTTATCAAATCAAGCAAAAAGGAGAGACGATTCCTATCGATCCGAACTGGAAAACGCCTTTTGTTGAATTAGTTAAATTTTCTCACAGCAATGTCATCCATTTTGAAAAAATTGATAATTACGCCATCTTGAAACAATTTCTAAAATCTAAATTAGACAATCAAAATATTCCTTATGCAATTAAAATCACGGGTATTTTTCAGCTTCTAACCTTACGCAGTCGTTCGCCGCGAACCGCATTAAAAACGAAAGTTCAGATTGAAGAAACGTATTTCACTGAAAATGTAAAAGGAACTTTAGTCGGTTTTTTCTTTCCGGAATACCTGCTCTCACTCACCGTTCCTAAATTTCATTTTCATTTTATTGCAGATAACAAAAAGTTATCCGGCCATGTATTAGAATTAAAAGCAAAAAATGTTGATATCGAAATAAATGCAATTAATCAAATTGAATTAGCTTTTCCACAAACACCCACTTACAAAAACGCAAAAATGACTGCTGCGACAGCAGAAAAATATCACAACACTCAAATGAATAATTAATCAGGAAATAGCATGAAAAAGACAAGCTTAAGTTTACTCATTTCTTTATCTATTTTATCTGCCAATGTCAATGCGGATAATAATATTCATCTTTTTAAAGCCGATGCGAATTTGAAATGGATGGATATGCCAAATACCGCAGGAAGATACGCCATTTTAGCAGGCGATCCTAAAAAAGAAGATTTATTTGTTGTACGCGTGAAATTTCCTCCCAATTATTCTATTCGCATACATCATCACGATCATGGTGAATATGACACAATTATTTCAGGTAGCTGCTACATCGCCAAAGGAAAAATATTTAAAAAAGAAAATGGCTTATTAGCAACAGCGGGGACATTTGTCGCTATCCCTCCACATGTTCCTCATTTCGGTTGGACGGGTCCGACAGGCGCAATAATTCAGATAAGCGGTATGGGTCCCTGGAAACCTCGTTATGAATAATTCAACTTTCAAAGGAATAAACATGAAAAAATCATTTTATTTTTCTGCGACTATTTTATCATTGACGGTTTCTGCAGCTTATGCAGAGACAAAAAATAGGTTAGCCGTTGTGGAAGAAAACGCGGGTTATGTCAGTTTTTATGATAGCGTCAGTTTTAAAAAATCAGGCAGTATCAAATTAGGTTTTTTACCCCATGAAATTGCGATTACAAAAGATGGTAAAACAGCTTATGTCACTAATTTTGGAATTAAAGATTATGACAGTGGTATTGGATTACCTGGCGCGAGTATCTCTGTGATTGATATTCCCAATCGAACTGAAAAATATCGTTTATATACTTTTAATCCATCCGAATATAAAGCTTACTCGCAAATTGATGGCGCTCCGCATGGTATAAAGTTGCGTCCTCCTTTTGAAAATCAGCTTTTTGTCAATCTGGAAAAAGGCGGCAAACTATTTGTTTTCGATCTGGCAACGCGTACTGTCATTAAAAAATTTAATGTCAGCCCCAATACACACAATCTATTTTTTTCGCCTGACGGCAAAATAATCTGGTTGATGGCAGCAAAAGATGGCGTGATTCGAATGAATGCGGATACAGGCGAAATCACCGGGACTTATACCTCATCCACACCGGTGAGAGGATTAAAATATACGCCTGATCATCGCTATTTAATGGTTTCAGCTGTTAATCAGATTACATTAATTGATCCCATTACGCTGGAAATTAAAAAACAATTTAATCAATTAGGTGTAGGTGCGATACTTTATTCCGATATGACGCCTGATCAGAAATATATTATCGCGCCTGCTGCGTTTGATAATCAGGTTCTCATTATTGAAGTTGAAACTGGAAAAATTATTAAACGTTTGGTCACTGGATTAAATCCGATTCTTGCGTTAGTCGATGCAAGTGGAAAATATGCTTATATCAGTAATGCGACCGATAAACATGTGACTCGAATTGATTTGCAAACATTCGAAACTAGCCATATTCAAACAAAAAATGGCCCCAATGGTCTTGCATTTGTAACAACAGCTACTGCGCAATTACATAAACAATTAACGTTGGGTGTTCCTCTACCCTTGTCTGGCACAGATGCCGCTGCTGGACGCGACATGATGCGTGGTTATGAATATTGGCGACTACTCCTGACACAAGCAGGCGGATTATTTATTAATGGCGAGGTCTATGATGTTAATATTGTTTACTCTGATACACAATCCGACATTGCCAACATCGCTTCCTTAACGAATGAACTCATTTCAACTTATCATGTGAATCTACTTTTATCTACTTATCATCCTGCTGGGTACAGTATTGAGAAACAAATCGCCTTGGAAAATCATATTCCTATTACGCCGCCACAATTAAATGAAAATGCCTGGTTGCCAAATGATATGGCCGCTGGTTTTGATCCATTTATTACTTCCCAATTTTATGACCAAAAATTCTATGCACAATATAGTTTTAAAGCGTCTAATTATTCAGCCTCGGCTACTGCACTCGGCCTATTTGTTCAAAAAGCATTAGCAGAAGCAGGTAATTTGGATTATGAAAATGTGACCCATATTTTTGATCATGCAAAATATGCTATATTTTATCAGTTTTGAAGTTTGCTTTAAAATTTATTAATTGTTAAATTACAATCAAAATATGAGGATATGATGGAATCACGTGTTAAAGAATTAGAAGAAAGTGCGGGTGTTACCCAACGAATTGATCATGCTCTTTTTGATACTGGCTAGCTCGAGTTAGACAGATTATTCATGAATATGCATCTGACGATGATGAATCAAAATGTCTTAGAAACAACAACACATTTACCCTTTTTAATAATCCCTCTTTGAGGTGGGAAATTTTAACTCTCGTTTATTATGCTGCTCCACTTGACCGAGTTGAAGCATGTATTCGAAAAGCGTATGCGAGAAAAGAAGCTCATTTACCCGATACGCTGCTGGAAGCTATTATCCTGGCTATCCAAAATGGGGATATGACTTTAAGCGATAAAAAAGGCATTATTTGCGAAGGCATGGCAAATAGACTCTTGCTATTAGATCAAACATTTCATCCTGATCTTGAACGATTAAAAAAAATAAGATTGGCTGTACCCATTGAGGATGAAAAACAAAAACAGGACAGAGAGCAACTCAATCAGAAAAAAATCACTGAAGTTTTTAATGCAGTTAAAGCCAATGACAAGAACACTATTCCTGCAATAGCAGAGTTTGGGGATTGGGCCAAAAAAACAATAACGGTTATAAATCAGATTGACTTAATTTATCTAGCTATTAAAGAAATGGCGGAGAGGGGTGGCGGGCTACCAAAAGTCGATGGGCAAGATAGTGGTCGCTGGTATGGAAAGCTTGGCGATCAATTTTGTTATGGAGTAATAGGACGAGAACTTCAGAAAAACCTAAGATCCCCGTGGATACAACGATTATTTTCAGTCGGTCTTTCCTATGTATTTAATCGTATAAAAGGGGTTGCACGGCGCATTGATATTGATTCGGCGGCTTTTTCTTCCCCGGGAGCTCATCTCTCATTGGGTGATAATTTTTATTATGATATATTCGGCAAGGTCGCGGGAGTGCCGCGCGTCGCCAGTAGCTTGTCCCACCATTTGGAAAACTTATTACGAGCAATTACAGCAGCATCCAAACTTTACACCGCGAGCTCAACCCGCAAAATGCAAGTCGCGCCGCAGTTGTCCGGTAATGTAGAGATTGATAGCAATCCTGCCGCAAAGCGGCAAAGACGATAATCCCAACATGATTTAATAAATGCGTGGAGTAATTCTTCATAACTCAATTATCATGCTGGGTCTGGACTTTGGCCATTTTTGCAAATGGCTTAAAACATTGTCATCCTGAGAGCGCCTTTTGCTCGAAGGATCACTTGATGAATGTCGAATGATCCTTCGTTTCACTCCACTACTGTCCAGTTAATCAGTAAATTTTTTTACCGTATTCAAAATGCCCTTCGAGACGGCGCTGCGCGCCTCCTCAGGGCGAACGGTAAAAAAATTATAGATTAACCTGACAGTTTACTGATATGTGTTAAAATTTGAGTTACGAACGCAATAAAAGTAGGCGTGTCATCAATTAGGTGATACTCAAACAAAGTTAAAGGAGCTATATAATGCCTAGAATCATAAAATTTTGCGTAACACCGCTTCTCACTGTCACACTCTTTTTCGCAATGGAATCTTCTATTATCGCCGCGAGTCGGCCTGAACCTGTACCACTTTACGGTTCTTATACCCGAGACTTAGATCGCTCAAAACAAACATTCAACGGCAAACTCAATACCAATAATCGACCCAAAAAACAAAAAGAAGATTTCTCCACTGTTTGTGAGGCAGCAGAATGTATTGCAAAAACTCCTAATTTGTATGCACCTCCTAACTCTCCCCAATTTATCGAATATCATTGGGTCAATAATCGATGGGAATTGAAAGCAGAACATCTTTTCAATTGTAATGATGGCAGCAAAGTGAAATCGACGTTATTCGAATTCTTTACAGCGAATCAGGATGGAAGTTTTTCTGGGGAAAGAAGTATTAAAATAGATAAGCCTGGATGTCCTGGTGAAGGTCCAGGAATTTATCGAATACCTTTTAAATTAATTCCATTATGATTATTTAACCATGATTAAACATATCACATTACTGATACTTTCAACTTTATCCATCCAAGCCTTTGGCGCAAATGATTTAATCATTACAAATGCAAATATTATTAATCCCACAGAAAAATTAGCGCCTAAAAAAGGGTATATCATCATTCACAATGGGATAATTAAAAAAGTAGGTTATGATCAATTTAAACCACCAATAAAAACTACTGTTTTTGATGCAAAAAACCAATTTGTTATTCCAGGATTAATCGATTCTCATAACCATGTTGATACCGTTTTAGGTCTCAACAATCAAGAATACGCTACTCATTCTAAACTTGTAGCGGATTATCAACAGCAGTTACCGCGAAGTTATTTATATTTTGGCTATACCACTATTATTGATTTGAACCCACCTGCTACGCAAAATGCCATCCGTATTTTTAATGCGAATAAAACGCATCCTGATTTGTACACGTGTGGTGGAGGAATCATGTTGGCAAATGGTTATCCCATGAATCTTCTTCCTATGTCCGAGCGTTTTACTACATTTCCAAATTTTTTATATGAACCCAATCAACAGATAAAATTACCGACGAATATTGATCCGAAACAACATATTCCCACCGCTATTATCAAACGCATTGTAGATGCGCATGCAGTTTGTGTAAAAATATTTTATGAACCAGGTTTTGGCGACGAAAAAAATTTACCTTTACCCACATTAGCTTCCGTCAGAGAAATCGTCAGACTTGCACATCAACATCATTTACCTGTTATCGTACATGCAAATTCGTTGGACGCGCAAAAATTTGTATTAGCGAGTGGAGCAGATATCTTTGCGCATGGACTTTGGAATTGGGGAACCTATGATGGCACACCAGGATTACCACTTCCCATTAAAAATGTTTTAAATAAAATAATGACTAACCATTTAGGTTATCAACCAACCATGCAAGTCATTAATGGTTTGATTGCTTTAACAGATGCAAATTTTTTAAATGATCCAGAATTAACAAAAGTGCTGCCAAAATCCTTACTAGATTGGTATCGAACCCAACAAGGTCAATGGTATGTTAATTTAATTCTGAATAATTTATCGAGAGAAACTGTAAAAAATCGCTTAGAAATAAAAGAAAATCAAGTCAGTCGCGTGGTTAACTATCTGCAAAAAAATCATGGGAATTTACTCTTTGGTACAGATACCCCATCCAGTCCAACTTATGGCAATCCGCCTGGCTATAATGGTTTTTTAGAAATGCAAAATTGGTATCATGCCGGTGTTTCTTTATCGCAAATATTCATTGCTGCCACAATAAGGAATGCTGAATTTTTTCATTTAGAAAAAAAATATGGCAGCATTGCAACGGATAAAATTGCTAATTTAATTATAATGAAAAAAAATCCACTGAAAGATATTTCAGCCTATGATGCTATTACCACCGTTATTTTACATGGGAAGGCATATCATAGGGCTGAATTTAACGCGCAACGCGTTGAATAAATCAAATTTTGAACAGGTTTTTTGTGTCGTAATCCACCGTTCACACAGAAACGGTGGATTACGGTGCAAAAAACGCACCTAATCCACCCTACAAAAAAAATTATTAAAATTCATATAGTTAACCAAAATAGAACAATTTTCTTACTATTCATATGGATAACAGATTGGCCTCTATGATAAAATTTGCGCATTTTTTGAGATATAATAGAATTAATCCATATTATAAAGAGTCTAAAAATGCAAAAAAAGAGTACCTCAACTGTTCTTGCCATGAATCTAATTATTTTAGTATTAGGTATGGTGCTGCTGACGCAGTTCTATAATCTTTTATTTCAAAATATTTTTTCCATTGCGGGTTGGGCAGATTTTCTCAATCATTTATTGCAGTATAACGAAGTTAATTCTTTTAAATATGAAGTGATTATTTTTCTTAAAAATACTGCTCCATTCAGTACCTATCTATTTGCTGGTGGAATTTTTATTAGTGCACTGGCTTGTATAATGCTGTTGGCTCGATTCTATGTTTGCATTGCGGTTGCGATCGCTTTTTTCGTTGCATGGTCATTAAGCTGGAATGATCCGGGCATGTGGCCTTTTGAGTTTTCATTTCCCGCTTTTTTTGCATTATTAGCCGGTATTAGCATGCGTAGTTTTTCTTTAGCGCCGCAATCCGTTTTTTTGCAATTGCGATTTTCAACCCTAAAAACTTTCCTCGCTGTTATTGTATTATGCGCCCTACTTTACTATGTCACTTTTATCGCATTTCATGACCCCGAATTCGCTCATAAAGTTGCGCTCACTTCAACTTTAACTTTTTTTATTTTATGTCTTGTCCCCTTTTATCTAAAAAAACCAAACTTAGAAATCGATGAACACAATCGTATCGATAAATATCTTGACTGCATGATTGTTACTATTGGCTCTATGTTAGTGCTGCAAGTTTATATCAATTGTTTTTCTGGGGTATTTGAGGATGCCACTTTTCGCGAGAATATTACGTATTTTGCCAAGAATTCAAATGCCACTTGGATCAGTCAATTTCTTTTATTAAGCGCCAAATACAGTCATTGGATATTACCACTTTACGCCGTATTTGAAATATTCCTCAGTATAAGTTTAACTTTATTACTTGTACGCGGTCCTGTTTTATTACTTGCTGCAGGTTTACTGGCTGTATTAGCTTTTTCTGAATTAGGTGTTTCCGCCACATGGCCACCCGATCCGCATAATCTGACCTGGGAATGGGAATTACTTTTTGTTACTGCAGTCGCAATTATTATTGGCGTACAAAAAACTTTGAGTCTTAAAGAGAATTTCTCGTTAAAAAAATTAATTTTAGGCAATCCTATTGGCAATTATCCGTCGATTCCATTATTTACCGCAATCCTCATTTCAGTGATTTCCGGTATCGCACTTTATTTTATAGCCTTGACAGCGCATTTATTTATTGGCGATTATTATCAAATCACAGCAATTTATTCAGGCATAAGTTTAGCTGTTTTGATTTTTATTTTGTTGATAACGAATAAATTTAGAGCTTAAAATCGATCAATAATAAACTTGACAAGCCATCCAGACTAGTATAGAAAAGTATCAGCTATTATACAAAAAACTCTCAGATTTCTATAAGTTATTAATTATTCAGAGTTTTTTTGCAAAACGAGGATTAATTAGATAATGTTATCTTCAAGACCTAGTTTCACTTTTCCTTCAATGAGCCTGATATCTTTATTTGGAAGTAAAGTCACGTCTAACGATCCTACTCGAAAGGCATTATATAATTATTGCAAAGAGGTAGCCGCTGATTTAGATGCAAAAAAAGGCCTCGTTGGAAAATATTATCGTGTAGCTTCGACTCTTCCGGAAGAAAAATATGCCTGCGAAGAAGAAAGATTACAACAAATAAAAAAACAAGAAGAAGCCGATAAAAAAGCACGCGATGCTTTTCTACAAAAAGAAGATTCCGCAGAAGTCAGTCCGGCTTTCGCTATTTTTTACGATGAATTAATTTCAACTGTGCGAAGTTTAAATACCGATGATCAAGATGATATTGAAACAATCGGAAAAAATGACGAAACAGCAAAAGCCAAAGCTTTTAGAGAATGTGTCGAACAATTAAATAAAGCAGGTTTTTACACTGCTAATGGCAAGCCTATTAATTTCTGGTCTGGCACTCAAGCTCAAGAAAAAGCAAATGGGTGTGCCTCCGCTGAATTATCCAACGAAAATGTTCCAGCCTTTGCCGTTGTCGCTCAAGCAGGTAATTTATCAAAAGATATCGATAGAAATTGGTCAGACAAATTATTTAAAGCGATATCCGCTCTATTTGCGATGCAGGCAGTCGGTATTGTCGCAATCTATTCGTCAGCCTGTAATATTAATGAAAAAGAACCCATCTTGACCATGAATAATTTTAACACTGTAGAAGTGGGTAGAGCCCAATACCTTCTACGCCAAGGCAAAGTAAAACAAATCGTATTATTTCATTATAATCATGAAATGAATGCTTGGCCTAAACAAGGTGTCGATATCAATGAAGGAATCAAATTAGTGAAAAGACGTCCATCGACTGATTTACCTGCTCTTGATCTTTCAATGATATCTTCTCCACGCGCACTATCTCCATCATTCCTTAATGGCCAATCGGCGGAATCAAAGCGGCAAAACACATTATTTTGGCAAAAAGATCTTAAAAGTCCTCCCCGAGTCACAGTACATAGCACCTGGGTTAAATCGATTTACACCCATTGGAACGGTCTTTCGACAGATAAATCAAAATGGCTTGTTCATAACATAAAACTCACTTGTCACTTAATCAAAGCTGAAAACGCTGAGCGTGAAGCCCGCAAAAATAAAATCAATCAGCAGCTCGAAGCATGTAAAGCAGAAGTAAATGCACAATATGAATTGATTAAAGCAAAAATAACTGCAGAGCATGAAACGATTAAGACAAACATAAATGAACAGTTTGAAGCAATAAAATTGAGTCGTAAATAGCATTTGTTTTTTTGATTTCTTCAGTCAGTATAAAAATGTCTTTTCAGAATTTAATTCGCACCGTGGCAGAAAGAAATCTTTTATCGAATGGCTGGGATGTCTGGAAAGACTATCGTCACGCTCGGAATGCGACTAGCCATACCTATAATGAAACAAAGGCAAAAGAGGTCTATGCAGTCATTCCTCAGTTTTTAAAAGAAGCGAATGATTTGCTAGCTGAACTAAAAAATCGAATAGCAAAGTAAGGCGATGGAAACTACGCCGGAACATGCAAAAATCATCAAAAATATATTGAAAAAGAATCTTCCCCTAGTTTATTCATGTTGTTTTTTCTCTTTACTCACTAGTCGTCCTGTGGAAAATTTGTGCAGAATACTGGTAACAAGTGTTTGATAAGGTAAACCTTCTTCTTCAGCAATTTGCTTAAGTCGTTCTAAATCACTTGCAAATACTCTAATACTGATGCGTTTTTCCTTGCTTTTCTTTTTTAGATGTTCTTTTGCAGCGGCTTTTAATTTAGCCATTTCATGTGATTTTTCTTTAGCTGGCAACGCATTGTTATTATCAAGATTATCTTCAATATCTCTTTCGTACTCATCCAAAGTTGAATGTAACTTTTTTTTAGTCGTACTCATGGCATTTTTCCTCTCAAGTACAATTTAGTAAATTTCCTGCTAGGGAATACAGTCTTTAAAACTAATAAATTTTCTTTTTCTAAATATGGAACCAAATAAACGTAATCATTTATTTCAATAACTAATATCAATTGATTCGGGTACTCTTTTTTATTATGGTGAGGGATGATGTCTAACACCCTCCCCCTGCCTATTGCTGCAATGACGTCGTCAAAGCATACGCCTCGCTCTTATTTGAGCTTTAAATTTTTTTGTTCATCAAAAAGATAGTTGTATTTCATATATTATATAGATCAAATTGATATCAATTGTCAACCTTTGCAGCTAGCAAAAGGTATAGGGTATGCCCTAAATTTAGCTCGACCCTATTTTTTACCTTACACTGCTGCGTAGACTACTTTGTTGTTGGTTCTCTCTTTCATATTTTTCAATTAAGCCTTTAATCAATCTATTCGGTACCAAAACCTTATCCATACCTTGACTGATATCGATTGGATCATTCGTCAAAGGTGAAATGGGTTTCTTCTTCAACCAATCTATAATCGCAGCCCTTTCATAAGTGTGACCATCATCTGTCAGTATGACAGGATCTTTCATCAGCTCCTGCGTTATTGGACATAAATACTCGTCTAAAGGTGGACTTTTTTGTTCTGGTGGCAACGACGCAGCAATAGACTGCTTCTTCGCAGCAGATGAGTCTGTAATAGAAAATAAACCGACAGCAGATTGAAAGTTGCGTTTGCGTGTTGGAGGAGCAACAGATTTACTTTCTACTTGAGTAGGAGTTGATACCATCAAAAATTGTTTTTGTGCTGCTTGATATAGGGTATTTAAACCCTCAAATGCACTGGTTGTCGAACGATAACAATATGATGCGCGATCGTCATATTTTCCATAGATCATTGGATTTCTTTCTGGATAATCTTTCCAACTTGATGATATGCTCCATCCTATACCCGCATATTCTGGGTTACGGTCTTTGGGTTTTTCGAAAAGATCAGACCAGAAAATTGTTCCAATCTGAGGTTTCTTTCTATTGTGATCCCCGATCAAGTAATGGTGAATTTCACCAGCATTATCAGCATTCGTATTACATATGTATTGCGACACCCAGACGGGCATATAACGGAGAGCTTCATTGTATTCTAATAAATTTTGATTGCATTTTTTCACTTTTTTCCTATCAAACTCATCCCTGCATTTTTTCAGTGAATTTATGACGGGTTGAAAATCATAGGAAATTTCTTTAGTTAGGGAGCTATTTTCGGTTTTTGTGAGAAGCCCCCCTTTTAATAAGAAGCATTCTTTATGTCGCTGTAATTGCAATGTCAATGCAGGATTGTTTTTCCATAATGTTTGTAATATGGGCTCGCCAGCCCAGAATAAAATCTCTAATGGGGTGGTTTCTGGGTTAAAAGATCGGCCGTTGCTTTCTATGGGTCCGAATGCTGACCTGAAAAATACATCCGGGTTCGTCTCCGCCATTTGCAATATTATTGTCGCATTACCACTCATTACTGCATTAAATAACGCCTTGCTTTTTCCCATCATTTTGCACCTTAAAGTTAATTATAGGTAATCTATTCTATCCATAAACATGGCCCTTTTTCACGCATTTTTTGTAATTTTGCCTCATGTTCTGCTAATTCATCGCTCGTGGCAGCAATCACGGCTAAATTACGTGAGGCTTGTGTCGTATTCTGAATAGAAATCATTTTTTCCTGTTGGGTAACTGTTTCATTGGCTTGTGTTTCTTCAAACAGACTGCTTTGTCCGCCCGTCATCGCCAGATAAACTTGAGCGAGCAAATGAGCGTCAAGTAATGCGCCATGCAAATCGCGCTGTGAATTGTCTATATTGTAGCGCTTACATAATGCATCCAAACTATTACGTTGACCTATATGCAATTGTCTGGCAATAACCAGCGTATCAACAATTCGACAATATTTTGTTAATGGTTTCCAAGTTTGTTTTGTTAAATGTAATTCGTAATTGATGAAGCCAACATCAAATGGCGCATTATGAATGAGTAATTCAGCTCCTGAAATAAAATCCATGAATTCACGAGCAATTTCTCTAAAAGTCGGTTTGCTCTGTAAAAAATCGGCTGTGATGCCGTGTACAGCAAGCGCACCTTCCGCAATGTCTCGCTCTGGGTTTATATACTGGTGATAGCGCTTACCCGTCAATTTTCGATTCACCATTTCAAGACAACCCATTTCCACAATGCGGTGACCTTCTTCCGTGCTCAAACCGGTTGTTTCAGTATCTAAAATAATTTGACGCATGTTTTATTTCCCAAGTAATTCATCGATACCACGATTCGCGAGGGCATCAACAAGCTCATTTTCGACATGCCCATTATGGGCCTTAACCCAATGCCATGAGATTTTATGTTTATGAGTTAATTTATCTAATTCAACCCATAAATCCGCATTTTTAACGGGTTTATTATCTGCTTTTTTCCAATTACGTTTTTTCCAGGAAGACATCCATTCAGTGATGCCTTTTTGCAAATACTGTGAATCGGTATGGAGTTCCACTTGACATGTTTCACGTAATTGACCCAGTGCTTTGATGGCGGCTGTTAATTCCATGCGGTTGTTGGTGGTAGCAAATTCTCCGCCATGAAATTTTTTTTCATGTTCGCCATAACGCAATAACACACCCCACCCGCCCGGGCCTGGATTGCCGCGACAGGCACCGTCGGTGTAGATAACGACATGCTTCATAAAAATTAATCCTCGTATTTCTACATTGATGCGCCAGGCATGGTTACGCGAATATGATTAAAGGTTTGTTGCC
This sequence comes from uncultured Coxiellaceae bacterium, assembly GCA_964427485.1. Lineage (GTDB taxonomy): Bacteria > Pseudomonadota > Gammaproteobacteria > DSM-16500 > DSM-16500 > CAYRUP01. Next base: position 13,935 of record CAYRUP010000016.1, read on the forward strand.
AACTTAATCTGATTGGCTTCAAAGGTATCACTTTTGCCTTCGCAATCAATACATACACTCCGCCAAAAGGCCAGTAACATTTTTTTCCGAGCCATTCAAGAAATTTAAGTCTACGATAAATTCCATGCCGATTAAGCGGAGGTCTAAATAATAAAGTTTCATGTTTTATTAATTCAAAATCGGCTAATTCTAACCATTTTTTAATGTTGCTCGCTTGAATAAAATGCGATGACCAGGGCGCTGCTTTCTTTTTTGAGAAAATTCTTTTTAAGCCCCATAGACTCAATGGGTTAAAACCGAGAATGATCAAATGTCCTTCCGGTTTTACAATCCGACAGGCTTCGGCGACCAATTGGCGCGGATTGGGTAAATATTCCAAAGTATGAGGTAATAACACGAGATCAACGCTGCCTGAAGCGATTGGCAATTCCTCAAAATCACTTTCTATGGTTTTAATTTGCCGCGTTTTACTGATTAAGGGTGTTAAAACAACTTGATGCGCTGTGACACTCGTTTTCAGTAATTCATTTTGATGCGGAACACCAATTAATAATCCATGTTTGCCAAAAAAAGTCGCTAAACAACTCAATAAAAAATTTTTTTCAGTCTCAAGCACACTGTGCCCGAGAAATTGCGTCAGCCAAAGATCCCACTGTTGTAGAGTACGATACATTTTGACCAAAACATTCCATTCCAATTGTCAACAGACCCTAATATACCTTGACCTGAGTCTACTGCAAAGATTAAATTTATTACCCATCTCCGATTTGTAAACTGGCTCAGGAATAATAATGCAGTTTTGGTACCCATTAATAATTAGAAGCGTTTGGATAGGATTCTGCAGTTTGGCACTGAACATCCCGTCTTTCGCTTATCCAAGTGCGGAAGGCATTCAGATTTATCAAAAAAATATGCATTTGTCGTGGGAACGCAAACAAAATCTGGCAGAAGATATTAATCGTTATAATAATGCAGATAATTTATGGGATGCATTGCGGAGAGATTTCAGCCTCCCTCACTATGAAGACAGTCCCATCGTCCAAGATAAAATTCAATGGTTTCTAAACCATCAAGATTATTTAATCCATTCAATGAACCGCGCCGCACCTTATCTTTATTTTATTCATCAACAAGTTAAAAAACGGCACTTGCCTGCTGAATTGGCTTTGTTGCCGATTATTGAAAGTGCCTATAATCCTTTTGCTCAAAATGCCTCCTCCGGCGCTGCGGGAATTTGGCAAATGATGCCAGGTACTGCATCGGGTTATGGTATTCGCCAAAATTGGTGGTACGATGGCCGGCGGGATGTCGTGGCATCGACTCAAGCTGCGCTTAATCATCTTGCCTATTTGCAAAGTTTTTTTGAAGGCAATTGGTTGTTAGCTATCGCGGCGTATGATACGGGTGAAGGTAACGTTCTTTCGGCGATTCGAAAAAATATTAGCAACGGCCAAAATACGGATTTTTGGTCGTTACCCGTCGCATTAGAAACACAAGATTACGTGCCGCGCTTACTCGCACTGGCAACGATTATAAGCCATCCAGATCAATATCCGATTGAGTTTCCGCCTGTGCACAATGCGCCCTATCTCGCTCAAGTCGATATTGGTGCGCAAATTGATTTAAAAGAAGCAGCTTATCTCGCAGGACTGAGTCTAAAAGATTTGAAACGTTTGAATCCCGGCTATAGCCGTTCAGCAACAGATCCGAATGGACCATTTAAAATAATTCTCCCCATTGAAAGTGTGGAACAATTCACAGAAAATCTTGCGAGTTCTGCATTTGCAGAACGCACGAGTGGGACGAAATATAAAAGCAGACCGGATGATGAAATCACTACCCTCGCAAAACGCGGTAAATCATTTAAATCCCTACACCATGCAACTTTTGCGGAGAATCGACAAATCGAATCCAATGAAGCGAGCCTGATTAGCACACCCAGTGTGACAAATGCATTTGCAGAGTCTAGTGATAATTATACGATGCAACCAGGTGATACGATCTATCTCGTGAGACGAGGTGATGACATTGATACGATTGCAAAACATTTTCATTTGCCTCCGCAAAAATTAGCGATGATCAATCAAATAAATCGCTATCAAACGCTGCATTTAGGACAAAAAATAATTGTTCCAACGCATCGTACCGAACAAGATGATGTACAAAAATATCAATTAACACCGGGTGATACGATATATATGGTGAGACGCGGTGACACGATTGAAAAAATCGCTAGCCGATTCCATACCACGCCTGCCGCCGTCAGATTGACTAATTTATTAGCGAGTAATACGTTAGAAGAAGGCGATCAATTAGTTATCCCCACGCATGTATAATTTGCTTGCCGATCACTTAAAATATATTTAGTCTGTGTCACTTTAATTAGAGGGCGCGATGGATATCCGTAGCAAAATTGCAACTGAACTGAATGTAAAAGTAGAACAAGTGAGTTCTGCAGTCGAATTATTAGACGGTGGTGCAACCGTTCCTTTTATTTCTCGTTATCGTAAAGAAGCAACGGGCAGTTTGGATGATACGCAATTACGGCATCTAGAAGAGCGTTTGCATTATTTACGTGAATTGGAAGATCGTCGTCAGACCATTTTAAAAAGTATCACTGAACAAAATAAATTAACGCCTGAGCTTGCAAAAAGTATTTTAGCAACAGATAGCAAAGCGACGTTGGAAGATTTATATTTGCCGTATAAACCAAAGCGCCGCACCAAAGCACAAATTGCCAGAGAAGCCGGCCTGCTACCTTTAGCAATGCAATTATTAGAAGACCCTACGCAAATTCCCGAAAAATTAGCTGAACAATTTATTGATGCTGAAAAAAAAATAACAACAACGGCGGAAGCACTCGATGGCGCTCGCCAAATTTTAATGGAATTATTTGCCGAACAGGCAGGACTGATTGGGGAATTGCGTGATTATGTGTGGGAACATGGCATTTTAAAAAGTGAAGTGATTAAAGGTAAAGAACAAGATGGCAATAAATTTGCGGATTATTTTGATTACGAAGAAGCTATCAAAAAAATTCCTTCACATCGCGCACTTGCCGTATTCCGTGGTCAACGTGAAGAAATTCTGCGGGTGAATTTAACTTTAAAAGAAGATGAAGAACAGCTGTGTCAGCAAAAAATCGCCGCGCAATTTAATGTTCGCGCGCAAAAACGTCCTGCAGATGCTTGGTTAATGGAAACCGTTGCTTGGACTTGGCGCATAAAATTATTTTTAAAATTAGAAATTGAACTGATGATGCGAATACGTGAATCTTCCGAAGAAGAAGCGATTAAAGTATTTGCGAACAATTTAAAACATTTATTGATGGCGGCACCGGCTGGATCGCGTGTGACATTAGGTTTGGATCCTGGTTTACGAACGGGTGTTAAAGTCGTTGTCATTGATGGCACAGGAAAATTATTAATACATACAAGCATTTTTCCTCATGCACCACGCAATGATTGGGATGCATCCATTGCGATTTTAGCCAAACTCTGCAAACAATTACAAGTTGAATTGGTGAGTATTGGTAATGGCACAGCATCGCGTGAAACAGATAAACTCGTACTGGAATTAAAAAAGCGTCATCCGGAATTGAAGCTCACCAGTATTGTGGTATCGGAAGCAGGTGCCTCGGTTTATTCTGCTTCCGAATTAGCAGCGACTGAGTTTCCTTCATTGGATGTTTCCTATCGCGGTGCTGTGTCGATTGCGCGCCGCTTGCAAGATCCGCTTGCAGAACTTGTAAAAATAGAACCAAAAGCAATTGGTGTCGGTCAATATCAACATGACGTAAATCAAATTCGTTTGTCGCGTATGCTCCACGCGGTCATGGAAGATTGCGTGAATGCGGTCGGAGTGGATGTCAATACGGCATCCGCACCCCTTTTATCTTGTGTGGCAGGATTGAATGACACAGTCGCTAAAAATATTGTGAGTTATCGTAATGAACATGGGCAATTTAAAAATCGTCATCAATTGAAAAAAGTTCCGCGTTTAGGCGATAAAGCCTTCGAACAAGCGGCCGGTTTTTTACGAATTATCAATGGCGAAAATCCGCTGGATGCATCGGCGGTTCATCCAGAAGCTTATACGGTAGTTGAGCGCATTTTAAAAAAACAACAAAAATCAATTAAAGAAATGATGGGAAATTCGCGTTTATTAAAAAGCATTAATGCAGCGGAATTTACGGATGCGCATTTTGGTATTCCAACGGTCACTGATATTGTACATGAGTTAGAAAAACCGGGCCGTGATCCACGTCCGGAATTTAAGACGGCAGAATTTAAAGAAGGGATAGAAGATTTAAAAGATTTACGCACAGGCATGATTTTGGAAGGTGTTGTGACGAATGTTGCAAATTTCGGTGCATTTGTGGATATTGGCGTACATCAAGATGGGTTGGTCCATATTTCGGTATTAGCGGATCGTTTTATAAAAGATCCGAATGAAGTCGTGAAAGTGGGTGATATAGTAAAAGTGAAAGTGCTTGAAGTCGACTTGCCGCGTCGACGAATTCAATTAAGCATGCGCTTAACAGAAACGCCCTCGCCTGCCAGCCCACGCTCAGAACCTCTAAAAAATGCTTCAGCAAAAACAGCACCTTTGGAAACGACGCTGGGAAGTGCCTTGCTGGGAGCGTTGAAAGGTAAGCAGGTTAAGCCCTGAGGCATCTAACGACTTTGCCTTGTCTTTAAAAAACCCCTCGCATACAATAAGCCCATAAAATCTATAATCGAGGATGAGCTTAATGATGGATGGCGCGAGTTCAAAATCACAATCAGAATTAAATGATAGAAATCGAGCGATCAAATTATTTCTAGATAAGAGTTTCAATTTTTTATGTATTGGAGATAACCCATCTGCCATCAATGCTACGACAGAAGTGATTCGTTTAAACCCAAATCATGCAATTGCATTATGCAATCGCGCGATAGGTCAAACTCGTTCAGGAAATTATGAAAGTGCTTTAAAGAATTTGAATTTAAGTCTCGCAAGTGATCCGAATAATACATGTTCTTTGATAAATCGCGGCTGGGTGTACAGTGTATTAGACAATAATAAACTAGCATTTGCTGATTTTAACAAAGCGCTTGAAATAAATCCTAATGATAATCAGGCTCTTAACGATCGAGGCCTGCTCTATAGCATTATAGGAGAGTATGCTTTAGCCAATGTTGATATTGCAAATGCAAGAGAATTAAAAAGCGGATGTTATATACGAAATCCAATTGATGCATCCAAATATCTTTCTTACTCAAAAAAAGAGGTAAGAAAAGAAAATGGAAATTTAATTAAGGCTTTAATTTATTGCAATGAATCCATCCGTTTAGATAAGCTAAATAATGAAGCTTATCATTGTCGCGCAGAAATTCACACCCATTTGGGGCATCCAGAAGGAGCTCGACGTGATCGATATTATGCAGAGTTTTTCAGGCGACATGATGAAGACAAGATAGCTGCGCAACATTATTATAAAGACATCCCTAATGAGGAGACTGAATTAGTAATGGGATGTTTAAAGATTATTGCCGATATTGCCGGTTCTGATCCATATTCATCAGAAACTGGATATTGCAGGGTCTTTCCATCTTCTACTATTTCAGAGCCTCTCTTGCATAAATTAGCACGCTCTGGAAATGGAAAGCCTTGGTTAGATACTTTTTTAACTCATATTAATCCTGACATTCGCGACGAACAGGGTAACTCGGCGTTGCATATCGCAGCACATTTAGGACACATTGAATTTTTCAACGCCCTAAAAAACAAAATGCTGCTTGCAGAAAGTAAATCGGAAAGTCAATCAGAGACTTTTCCCTGGCCTTTTAATTCAAACGGTGAAAATCCTTTGCATAGCGCAGCGCTTGCGGGGCGAATTTCATTGTTAATTAAAGCGCTTGAAAACAATAAGCGAGAAATAGAAACTCAAACTGCAAGTGGCGATACTATTTTACATTTGTTGGCTAGCAGAGAAAGGTTACCTTTGCTCATCCTCTTATTAGAAAGATTTCCGGAATTGCCCGTACAAAAAGTAAATGAGATGGGACAAAATGCTTTTATGCGTGCGATTTTAATCAACCCATCCGATGAGCAACTCATCGCGCAACATGTTAAATTACTTAAATTATTTATTGAACATCATATTGATATTTATGCTATAGATGATGAAGGATCAACTGCGTTACATTTGGCAGTGAAAACCAATCAATTAGTCATAGTAAGATTTTTATTGGCGAATGGTGCATTCGTTCATGCTCAAGACCATCGGGGTAAATTACCGCTTGATTACACAGCTCCCGATAGTCCAATTGCCGTTTTACTCAATCATGCCAACTCAGTCAAAAACACTGAATTTTCAATTGAAAGAAGCAAATGGAAAAATTTAGTATTCGAGGGTGGCGGTGTAAAAGGTTTAGCTTATGCGAGTGCTCTACGCCGTTTAGAAGAAGAAAAAGTGATTTGTCTAAAAGATATTGAACGGGTCGGAGGCACCTCAGCCGGTGCAATTACAGCATTACTAGTCGGTTTAGGATTTAGCTGGGATGAGATAGAACATCTTTGCAATTTAAAAACATTACCTGGATCTGATCTTCCACAAATTAAATTTACGGAATTATTGGATGGAGAGCACAGCGCTACTTTACTGGCTGCAAAAAATAAAGACTGGAATAAAGAAAAACAAGAGGTTAGCGAGTTATTTGAAAAATTAATAAAGATAGATGGTCCCTGGAGTGCCACTTCTGCTTATTTAAATGGAACGATAGCGCAAGCCAAAGCGTTCAAAAATAAAATTGAACAAAACTATTCTTCCAGCATCAAATCTTTATATAAGCATTTCGGTTTATGCCATGGTAAAAAATTGTATGACTTAAGCGATCTCTTAATTCGCAAACAATATGCAAAAGCTTTAGGAAAAGATATCAGTGAAATAATCACACCTGTTACTTTTAAAGAATTAAAAGCAGCGGGTTTTAAGGATTTAAGTTTTGTCGGTGTGAATACACGCACCGGATTAGTTGAATTTTTTTCTCATGAATTAACGCCCTATATGTTGGTTGCAAACGCAGTTAGAATATCGATGTCTATCCCTATGATTTTTAAACCTGTTCATTCTGTTACAAAAAATAAAGAGGGACAGTTAAAAATTAGCAAAGACTTATATATTGACGGTGGCGTTGTACTTAATTTTCCCCTTGGTTTATTTGATTATGCACTTAATCAAGAAGGGCATTTTGATCGAAATCATGCAACGATTAATGAATCAACGTTAGGTTTACGTTTGACACACCCCAAAACGCTACCAGAGGAATCAGCTGCTTTACAAGAACTCACCTTAAGTGGTTGGATCACGGGAACACTGCTTAAGTTGAAGGACAAATATCAAGAAAGCAATAATATTTTGACAGGTAATGCATTTAGGACAGTTTATATTGATGTTCAAGGCATTAATATGTTGGATTTTGAACTCGTGGAACAGAAAATTTATAAAGAAAAATTAAGAAAAATGGGTGAAGATGGTGCGGCAGAATTTATTGAGAGAACAAGTAAACATCCCGAAACAGTATTTTTAAATCTTCCTGAAAAACTTGAAGCCGAATATAAAAATCATATGGAAATTTTAAGCTTTCAAGTTTTACCTGATGGTCACACTAAAATTACATCTCGACTGAATCCACATTGCCCGAAATTGGTGCTGAGTTTTTATCAAGATGAAAGAGCATATCTCTATGATTACTTACATAAACAGTTAGGTGTTTTATTGTATGCTCGTGATGAGGAAGGAATGACGGCATTTCATTTGGCTGCAAAAGAGGGAGATGCGGAGGCACTAGAACGTTTATTAAAAAAAGATCCAGGAGGCGCATTTGTTAAAAATGAGGTGGGCCAAACTCCTTATCAAGTAGCAAAAGAAGCGGGTCAAGTTGAAGTGATGAGATTATTGGAAAATTTGAAACCGATTAAAGCTTATTATGTAAATCAATATGAAGCATCTGCTAGTCGATTTTTTCCATTTTCTTCTTCGAGTTCAAGCCCGAGTTCAAGCTCAAGCTCATCTTCATCGAGTTATTCTTCTTCCCTGCAGTACTATTAAATCACGAGGATTATTCAATGGGCCAACCCAATTCCAAATCTAACCAAACATCTACGTCAACAAAGAATTCACATGCTATTAAAACAAAACCTTGTACTGACCTCATTATGGCGCGTGCGAATAATCGCTTGCGTTTGCACGCAATCAATATGAATTTTTTACTCGATGTCGGGGTAGCTCCTCCTCTTACCGTGTTAATTTTTGAATATGCTAATTTTTACAATATGCTCCGTTATGATTTACTCGTTTCTTCTGCTTTGGCAACATCTCTTGGTTTATTTAAATTGAACCCTGATCAGCAGTATCTTGCTGAATGTAAGCAAGCAGAGGCCATTGCTCGCAATCATGTCTGGACCGCAGACCCGCTCGATGTACTTGAAGCTGAAGTGAAAAAAAATCTAACCTTGGTATTGCTGCCAATTGAAATAACAATGAAACTGGACGGAGTGGATTTAACCTTTGTAGGCAGCCCTTTGCAATTAGCTATTATGTTTCTTGATCAATCAAGACACGCTGCCAAATATTGTACTTTACAATGGACCGATCAAGGTCAAGCAGAAATGCTAATGGAATTAATCAAGAAACACATGCATCACAGGATATTTGAGGCTGAAGAGCAGGCCCGTGATGCGGCTCCCTTCGATCCTGAAGAAGCAAGCAGAAAAGCTGAACGGTCAACAATCTTGAATGCTGCATTAGAACAGATCAAAGCAAACAATTTCGACGCGGCGGCTAAAATAATAAGAGATTATATAATAAGCACAAAACCTGAAAAGATCACTGATAACCGATTTTTTTCAGGCGTGCTTCGGATGATTCTTGAGGCTTTCGATTTACTCACCCTACGAGCTAAAGACTTAAAAGGTGGTTTGTATGGAAAACAAGCCGATCAATATTGTTTTCTGATTGGAATTGTACAGAGATTCTTACCATTTAAGCTGAGGAAGGAATTGGAGACAGGTATTTATTATGGAAAAAATATTGATCGTACTTTGGATGTTCGCGATGCTTTTTACTATGTAAAGAATAATGGCGAGTTAGGCCGATCGTTTTATTTTTGTGCCACTGGTCGCGCGGCGTGCGCGCCGCTAGGCGGCTCGTGGGTGGGCTCGCTGGAGAATGACGTCGCTGCTTTCAAAACTGTTATCAGCAATTACATCAGCGCAGCAGAATTATGGGCGATCGAACACTCGACAGGAGAACGACACCATGATTTTGTCGAAAGAAACAGAAAACAAAAACAGGGTCATGCCTGACTTGTTGACTCTTTGATATAATTCCTAACAGCATTTAATGTTTCTATTTTGT
>CAYRUP010000017.1:0-22699 GCA_964427485.1 uncultured Coxiellaceae bacterium
GCACGCCGGGACGACGTGTTGTGGGGTTGAAATAAATTTTTGTCGTGTACTAAGGTACGGGCCTAAAAATATCGGGTAGGGTCAACAATCCCTGCTTCCGTAAATCCTTTTTTACGGTAAGTACAGCTATCGCATTTTCCACAGGCTCGCCCTTCTGCATCTGCTCGATAACACGAGAGCGTCTGACTATAATCAATCCTAAGACGGATACCCTGCTCTATAATCTCACCTTTAGTCAAGTGTACTAAAGGCGCATGAATAGTGTAGCGCGCACCCTGTACGCCGGCTTTGGTGGCTAAATTGGCGAGTTTTTCAAACGTTTCTAAGTAGGCTGGTCTGCAATCAGGATAACCCGAATAATCAATGGCATTGGCGCCAATAAAAATATCAAATGCCTCTAATACTTCCGCCCAACCCAGTGCAATGGATAAAAATACCGTATTACGGGCGGGTACATAAGTCGTTGGTATTTCATTATCATCTTTATAATCAGGTACTTTTAGCTTATCGTCAGTTAATGCAGAATTAAGCGTGCCTAAATCTAACGACACAATTTTATGTTCTTTAACACCCATACGTTTTGCGAGCGATAGCGCTACATCCAATTCGACCTTATGTTTTTGCCCATAGTCAAAACTTAAGGCATAGCAAGCGTAACCTTCTGATTTAGCTAACGCCAAACAAGTTGTAGAATCTAAACCACCCGAAAATAATATGACTGCTTTCTTTTGCATAGAGGATTGCTCTTATAAATAAAAAGAGCAGGAATGACCGAAGAGCCTGTGTCTTCAAGTGGAGGTCTTGGAGATGATTTAGGCTTCCTTTATTTAATAAAGGCATGCACACCTCATCTAGCCGCTGACTTCCTTTTAGTTAATCGTTGGGCTTCGATTCACTTCCTGCTCATTTTCATTATAATAAATACTCAGCGTTTTACCAATAAAAACAAAAAAAATAATGATTGACTTTTCCGCATTGGAACAAGATAGTTCGCTTCTTGGGTATATTTAACGGAAGAATAATCCATGGTGAATTTAATTCAAGAAGAAGAGTTGCATGAATTTGATATTGATGCGACTGTCGCTGCACACATCAATACGTTGCTACAAACACTGACACCCGAAGAAGCTTGGAAAAAAATCTCCCATGAAATTTTAACGCCACAAACCCCGTTCAAACTGCATTTACGTCTTTTTGCACTTTGTTATCCAACATGGCGTGAATATCCAAACTTAGCTGCTGCGTGGATACCCGATGAAGACTCCATTCTTACCACGCATCTTTTTCAAATGATGACGGAAATGAAAATAGCTTCTCGCGCTGATTTTCATGCTTTTAGTGTTAAACATTCCGCAGATTTCTGGCAACTGATGCTAAAAAAATTGGATATCCGATTTTCTATACCGCCTCAAAAAATAGTTGATCTTAGCAATGGCGTAGAAAAACCAAACTGGTTGCCTGGTGCTCAATTTAATATGAGTGACAGTTGTTTCAAAGCCAATCCTAAAAAAATCGCCGTCATCCAACAAAAAAAATCCGGTCCCATTGAACATTTTACTTATGCTGAACTGAATCAACTTTCAAATCGCATTGCAAATAGTTTACTAAGGCAAGGCGCTAAACCAGGCGACGCGATTGCCATCGATATGCCCATGCACATGAATGCGGTTGCGATTTATTTTGGTATTATAAAAATGGGTGGTGTTGTTGTTTCAATCGCAGATAGTTTTTCCCCAGAAGAAATTGCTGTGCGTTTACGTATTGCAAAAACGAAAATGATTTTTACCCAAGATATTATTTTGCGTGACAATAAAAAAATTCCGTTATATGAAAAAGTCATTGCTGCCAATGCGCCGATCGCAATTGTATTACCCTGTGAAAATGAATTGCATACTTCACTCAGAAAAGAAGATATTAGTTGGCAAAATTTCTTAGTCGCCGATGATCATTTTGAAGCGCATTTATGTGATGCAAAGACACCGTGTAATATTTTATTTTCTTCTGGAACAACAGGCGATCCCAAAGCCATTCCCTGGACGCATGCAACGCCTATTAAAGCCGCCAGTGATGCTTATTTGCATCAAGATATTCACACAAATGATATTTTGGCATGGCCAACCAATCTTGGCTGGATGATGGGGCCTTGGTTAATCTTTGCAGCCATGATTAACGATGCGACGATTGCACTTTTTGATGATGCACCGCGCAATCGCGAATTTGGTTTATTTATTCAAAATGCGAAAGTCACTATGTTAGGTGTTGTTCCAACACAAGTGGCCAATTGGCGGCAAACGCAATGTATGCAAGGATTGAATTGGCAACACATCAAGCGTTTTAGTTCAACAGGCGAATGTTCAAATCCAGAAGATATGCTTTATCTCATGTCACTCGCGGGTTATAAACCGATTATTGAATATTGCGGCGGAACAGAGATTGGCGGCGCCTATATTTCCAGTACAATGCTTGAAAATAATTATCCTTCTATTTTTACAACACCCGCCATGGGTCTGGATTTTGTGCTCATTGATGAAAATGGCGAGCTGACTGAGAATGGCGAAGTCGCTTTAATTCCACCTTCCATCGGTCTTTCGAATGAATTATTGAATGCGGATCATCATAAAACCTATTTTACTGATATGCCTAAACTCGCAGATGGACGCATAATACGGCGGCATGGCGATCAGATACAGCGGTTTAGTGATCAGCGATATTTTGTGTTAGGACGCGTGGATGACACGATGAATTTGGGTGCGATTAAAGTCAGTTCTGCAGAAATTGAACGCGTGCTGGTTGGCACGGAAAATATTATTGAAACGGCTGCAATTGGAGTGACATTAGATCAATATGGGCCGAGCCATCTCGTCATTTACGCTGCAACTAAAACCGATTTGGATAAAGAAAAAATTAAAAAACTGCTGCAACTTAAAATCAATGAATTTCTGAATCCACTTTTTAAAATTCATGATGTGATTTTTATTCGTGAATTACCAAAAACCGCATCGAATAAAATTATGCGGCGGGTTTTGAGAAAGCAGTATCAGGACAAAAGCAGATCTCCGTGAATAAACTATTTACCCTTACTCTTTTTCAATTCAGGTGATAGAGGTGCTGTTGGATCTATTATCTTGCTATAGTCATGAGTTGGATTCCTTTCTGTTGCATAATGTCTTTGTAATATAATTCCAATTCCTCGATGTAAATGAAATTTTCTTTTTTCTTCTTCTAGATTTGAATTTAATGTAGCAATGAACAGACGGACGCCCTCAGGTCCTTTATTTGGAAAATGCTTTAGTGACTTTCTTATAAACTCAGCCTCTAAGGCATTAATAAGTGATGGTGACAACAATGCTTGGCATTTCTTATCAGCCTCTGCGACCCGAATCGCATGCATTTGAAGCCCTTTGAGCTCATTTTCAGCTTTAATTTTAGCAAGACCAGCAAGACCCATCTGATTGAAAGCTTCACGACTATTATCATTTTCACAGCGCCGTATAGCAGCTTCATCAGCCTCAGTTGCGCGATCAAAATTCAGTTTAGCCGTTATAATCGCAGGCTCAGCGTTTTTAGCCTCATTCTTAGCCGTAATTAATTCATTCTTTGCCGCTATAAGATCAGCAGACCATTGAACAAACCTAGAAAGTGTTTTTGCATTTATATCTTCTTTTACTCTTCCAACAAATCGAAATGCATGTTTTACTGCATGGACTTTTTGATAATGTTTTTGTAAATCAAGAAGCATTTGATGCAATTGTTCATCTGTTAATGGCATAATCATACCTCTTTCTTTGTACAACTATTTAATTATAGCTTAAAAAAAGAGTCATATGGTTAAATAATATATACTTTCCAGTATTTTCAACGAATTAAGTGGAAGAAGAATTCCCATTCTCCGACGTTCTCATTAAAAACGATTGCATCATTGGATTTTGTAAGAATTTAATCATTAAATCTGCATTCATAGGCGGGCTTAGATAATAACCTTGCATTTCCGTGCATTTTTCTCGTAATAAAAATTCATATTGTTCGCGTGTTTCAACACCTTCTGCCACCGTATCAATTCCTAATTTATTCGCCATTGCAATCATTGCACTCACAACCGATGTGCTTGCTGCATCTGTTGAAATCGTTTGAATAAATTTTCGATCGATTTTAATTTTATCCACGGCAAAACGACGCAAATAATCCAGAGAAGAATAACCTGTGCCAAAATCATCAATTGAAATGCAAACGCCTTTATCCTTCAAATGATGCAACATATGTAAAATATATTCTGGGTCTTGCATAATCAATGTTTCAGTAATTTCAAGCTCCAGACATTCCGGTGGATAAGCCGTTTGTTTTAATGTTTTCATTAGGCTTTCAATAAAATTCGCTTGTTTGAATTGACGCGCTGACAAATTAACTGAAAGAGATAAGCGTGCAAATCCAATTTCATGCCACCCAGAAACCTGCTCGCATGCTGTTTTCAATACCCATTCATTCAACGCAATAATGAATCCTGTTTCTTCTGCCAGATGAATAATTTCGATTGCATTAACATTACTGTATTCTGGATTATGCCAACGCAACAAAGCTTCAACACCTGAGATAGTTTGCGTTGAAAAATCCAATTTTGGTTGATAATAAAGTTCAAATTCATTCTTCAACATCGCTTGAATAATGGCATTTTGACGCGCCATTTTTTGTTGCGCTTTCGAAGTCATTTCGGGTGTGCAGAATTGATAATTGTTACGGCCCAATTCCTTCGCACGGTACAAAGCAAGATCCGAATTTTTCATGAGCGCTTGAACATCCGTACCATCATAAGGATACACACTGATACCGATACTGGTTGTGATATAAAGTTCATGGCCTTTGATCACAATTCTTTGTTGTAAATTAGAAATAATTTTTCGCACAATATTCGTGATTAAATCGACTTTATTTAACTCACTTAACACAATAACGAATTCATCTCCGCCCACGCGTGCGATCGAATCGGTGGAACGCACAGTATTCTTCAAACGTTGGCTCACGATTTGCAATAGCATATCACCTGCATCATGACCAATGGTGTCGTTAATATTTTTAAAGCGATCTAAATCGAGAAAAATAACAGAAAAACCATTTTCATTTCGGCGCGCTAGGAATAACATTTCTTGCATTTTTTGTTCTAAACTATGACGATTAAATAATCCCGTCAGGGCATCGTGATAAGCTAAGTGACGTAATTTTTCTTCTGCTTTTTTTTCTGTGGTAATATTTTGTAACTGGGTAATAAAATAAAGTGGTTCATTTTTCGTATCTAAGACAAGTGACATACTGATCGATATCCAAACGATTTCACCACTTTTATGATAATAACGTTGTTCCGATTTATAAATTTTAATTTTGCCTTCCAACATTTCGCGGATCGTTATTTTATTATTCTTTAAATCATCCAAATGCATGATCTGCTCGGTACTTACCGTCAACAATTCTTTCTCGGTATAACCTAAAATGTTACACAACGATTGATTGACTCTGATAAATTTACCTTGACAAGAAATCAGCGCCATTCCAATCGCGGCATGATCGAATGCAGATCGAAAACGGTTTTCACTTTCTTTAATTAACACATTGGCAGCGATTAATTTTTTTTCCGAACGAAGAATTTGTCGCACAAAGGGAAATAATTGCCAAAGTAACACGCTCATACCTACCAAAACAGCAATTAAAATTGCAGGTTCGACTTCGTTATGAATGGCGTGCAACCTTTCGTCTACTTGCGGAAAAACTCTTAATAAAATTGCACCAATTAATAATGCGACACAAAACGCAATGGTTGAACTGAGGGAAATAATTCTTTTTTCTTCTTTTTCTGGCGACAATTCTTCATAGTTTACTTTTCTGTTCCAAAGAGACCATAATCCTAAGCCTACGATAGTATCACCAATCGAAGTAGGCAGTGACATATGCGCATACGGACTCCAATTATATAAATTTTCGTAATTGATAAGATAGCCAGTTAATGCTGAAAATCCTAAAATGAGTGTACTGAAAATAAAAACTTGCGCAAATGCAGCTGCGGTTTTTTTATGTGTGAAGGGAAGTAAAATTAACGATAACCCAGAAAACAAAAATGCCAGCGCACTATTGTCTGCCATTCGGCCTGGGTGAGGATTTTGATTGTCAAGCCAATTTGACATAAATAATTGATCAATACCGAGCGATTGGCCAAATATATTTTGCGCCAGTGTAAACATCGCGAGTAAGGTTAAAAGAAATCCCACAGTAAGATAAGCTTTTCTTTGCAATATTGCTTTTGAATTTGGCATCAGTAATGCAATGCCCGCTAGAAAAAAACCTAAAGCGGAGTTAAAAACAATCGTTTTATAGCCTGGAAATAGTGTGATAACAGCTGCGATCTTCGCATACCACCCAAACATTACCATTGACCCTAATAAGACAGCCAATATGCCCGCAATGAAAGATAAAGTGATCCTTTGCATAAATGACTCCAGTAGCTAAATCTTTTTGCTTTATTTAACTGTAATATTCGCTCCATATTATATCAAGCTTTCTTTGAGAGAATTTTATATATATAAATTCAATAGGTTAGACATTACTTGAAATTATCTAAAATGCCCATAAACTTTATATAGGGAGGTAAATTACCATGTTAAGCAAAATGTTTTCTATCAGCGTGCTTTTAGCCGCTTTACTCACAGCATCTACTGGTTTCGCAAAAAATATTAATCTTTATGAACAGCCCAAGGCAGATGCAAAAATTGTAGGTGTTATCGATCCTGCTGCGGGTATCGTGCCCATTTATACACCTAAGCAAAGTGAATGGGTAAAAATAGGCGATCCACGCAATGGCAATGTGGGTTGGGTCAAATCCAATGATCTTTTAAATTCAGGAACGATATCCACTGGATTTAGTATCAGTCAGCAACTCACCAATGATGGCAAAAAACCAGAATCTTTTCTTATGCAAATTGCTACTTCACCGGAATTGACACCGGAGCAGTCACAAAGAATTAGAAGACAAATCGAAGAACAGCAAATCATTATTCAAAATAGCATGCAACAGTTGATGCAAGATATCTATAATGATTCAGGAATATTTGTTCCGATCGTTAAACCTGTGGTTGCACCTGCAAAAAATACTGAGACTGCTGCGCCGAAAAAATAAAATTACATACCCTCATCCCCTACCCTTCTCCCGTAAACGGGAGAAGGGAGTATGCGTTTTTTAGCTTCCTTCTTCTGTAAACGGGAGAAGAGAGTATACATTTTTTAGCTTCCTTCTTCTGTAAACGGGAGAAGGGAGTATACATTTTTTAGCTCCCTTCTCCCGCTTGCGGGAGAAGGGCTGGGGATGAGGGTCCAAATTATGCAGCAGGTGCCGCACTATACCGTTTAATTTGCGCCGCAAATTCATTCGTATCCGCCGCAACTGGAACCGTTTGATTAAACGCTTTAAATAACAGTTGCTTTGTTCCTACATTCCAATACAGCGGTATTTGTTTACTCTCTTGGCCAAGAACCTGACACGCGATATTTCCATCCTCCGCAGGGATTTCCGCTTTTATTTTAACAGCATGTTTCATCTTTAAATGCCGCATTTTCCGACTCGAAAAATTTTTTTCTTTCTTCAGTGTCTCATTTTCTTTAAACAAATCTTGTTGAATATCTTTATCATATTGCTGCAACAATTTATTTTTTACATTGCGATTATAAGCCTTCGTCCCCATTACCGAAGCTGTACTAATCAATGCAATTGCGCTTAAAGCAATGCCCGTCATCCAGCCAATCGGATTACTTACTATAAATGCAAATGCAGCTACTTTAAAAGTAAACGCCGCAACTGCAACTCCCAATACGCCTAAACTAGATAAGCTACTCACACCGGCAAAAAATGCTAAAGGTTTCGGCGAAGGCAGAGAAAAATTAATTTTTTGCATTAAGCGATTTTTTTGTGTTTCTAACCGTAAAAGATAAGCTGACTTTGCTTGATTTAAATTTCTTTCAACCAAACGCTTTTCAATAGCTTGTTGTTTCAGAAATGCGGCTGGCAACAAGTCTGTTATTTGATTTTTTTTATTTTCAAATAAGCGTCGCAACTTAACTGTTTCCTCGCGACTTCTTTTTGCAGCCATTTCCGCTTGTTTTAATTCCAGAATTTTCTTGTTGATAGTATTAATTTCTTCTTGAAGTTCTTCTTGCCTCATTTTCAATGCATGTCGATCAACAACTGCCATGGATTGAATATAGATGAGACTTAAATTTAAATCAGTTAGCGCTCCTTGCACACCCTTCTTATCATTCGAGTGCCATTGCGACCATCTGTTCCCTTGTTCTTTCGCTATTTTTGCAACTGCATCAATTTCTTGTGTTAATTCATCATCCATTTTCATTGTTAATTCGACATTTTGCTCATCCTTTTCATCACTGATAAGCGTATTAATAACATGTATTTGTCTTGCTAACTCTGTTTTTAAATTTTCTGCTTTGGCAATACTATTTTTTAATGTAAGAGCTTCTTCTTTATCTTCTGTAAGTAAACTGGTAAGTTCAACTTCACCGTTTTTTAGAATTTCAAATAAACGCTCCATGTTCAATTTAGCTGGAGAATGTGTTAAAAGATCATCGGTATCTACTTTTACTTCTTCAATAGCGAGCGCTTTAACCTGTGCAATTTCGGTCTTCACTACCTTGAGCAACTCACCTGGATCATCCGTTTCATTAAAATCAAATAAATTTGGCGTAAATGTTTGGGTTAGCTGAATTAATTGCGTTTCTAAGGCTCTTTTATAATTTTTTAAATCCGGATGATCTTCTATAAATTTTGTTGCCGTTAAAAAATTTAAACGATTTTGTATTCTGACTTGATCATCAGCGATTGTTTGTTCTTCTTCGGAGATGAGCAATTGTATCTCTTCAAGTTGGTTACTGACCGAAACAATTGCATCAGAACTGATTTGATCATTCGCAGTCATTAAATTTGTTCCTGCACGAACGCAAAGTTGCATAATCGCTTTATACAATTCAACCAACTGATCTAATAAATCTTTTTTCCCTGATGCAACATTTTTATAGGCAGGTTCAAGCCATTTGTCACCCAGTTCCATTGCTTTGGTAGTAATATAAAGTCCAATATGTTGATTTGCATCAATAGCACATGCGGCTTTACGTATATAGGGCAAAGTTTCTTTATACAACCATTGATAGAGAGGTAAAATTGCATGACCGGCTAATGCGATCTCTAAAGCTTGATGTAAGTTGTCCAGTGAATTGATTAACGAATCCGTTATCTGACTTGTTAATTCCTCTGCACTCGAACCGACAATTGTTGCCGTTGTGTAATTCCTTTGAAACATATAATACCTCCTTGTACTAAGCACATATGCTAACTTTGAATGTAGCAATTTAAGCTTAAGGAAATATTAGTAACTTTTTACATCCACGATGAACTCACCCACATAATGTGGCAAACGTTTCACACAGGTCTTTAAATTTCCATCCGGATATAACTCAAGCAAACGATATCCCGGTGCTAAATTTTCCAAAGAAAATTCTTTGCTGTTTTTTTTGAACTGGAAACAAGTCGAAGGTGCAGAAAAATATTGAATACCATTTTTCTGTCCCGCAATATCCTGATGAACGTGACCAAACAAAATAGTATGCATTTTGGGAAAATGAGTAAGAATATCCCACAAGGTAGCCGCATTGGTTAAACCTATTTTATCTAACCAAGAACAGCCTACGGGAACAGGTGGATGGTGAAATACGATAATCGCGTGATTTTCTGGGTACATTTGCAAGCAATGCTGCAAAAAGCTTAATTGCGCATGATCCAAAAATCCTTCTACCAAATTGGGTTGATGTGAATCTAATAAAATGATATGCCAATGTTTTAATACAATATGGCGATGATGCGTGATGTTTCCTAATGGATAGACCAATGAGAGCATTTTGCCATCGTCATGATTTCCTGGCACATAATAAATGGGCAGCATAAAATCTTTCAGAATTTCTGCTAGGCGGAGATAGGAAGATTCAGATCCATCTTGCGATAAATCGCCGCTTAACAGGATTAAATCGGGTTTTTTCTCATCAGCCTGCAGCAAATCGACCACTGCTTGAAAACTCTCTTGGGTATTAACGCCGAGTAAAGTCTTCTCTTTGCCGCCAAATAGATGAATATCACTGATTTGCACTATTCGTAGGGGCGAATCACCCATCATCCTACTCCTTATCGCTTTTATGGTCTGAATACCTACCCTGGTTATGAATGAACTATAACATGTAATCGAAGAGAGACGTTATTGTTATACTGTATTATAATACTTACTCTAAAGTTTTAGAGCCTGTTAGAGCATAAATTAAAATGATTAAGAGGTATTTCCGTGAAACCCGAACAAGCCGATAGAAAAGTCGTTATAGAACAACACAAGCGTTTCTCCCAGTCAGCCTTATGGCGCATGCAACGCGAATACTTTGATAAAGAAGGTATCAATGCATGGGTCAACCAAGTTCCTTTTTATATTACCAGCAACCCTTTTATTGCAAATAGTTATGCGCAGTTAGTGCTAGCTTTTATTCGTGATTGGTTAGTTAAACATCCCGACGCAAAAAATCACCCATTCTATATTATGGAACTCGGAACGGGTTCAGGTCGTTTCAGTTATTATTTTGTTAAAACATTGCATGCGTTACTACAGGGTCTCAATCTCTCTCACATTAAAATATGTTATATCATGAGCGATTTCACCAAACATAATATGCAATATTGGGAAGAACATTCTGCTTTAAAACCTTTTATAGAAAATGGTTTGATTGATTTTGCTATGTATGACATGGAGGCAGAGCGTCCAATTACTCTGGTCAAGCAAAACATTCGCTTAAGTCCTGAGGTGTTAGTCAATCCTCTTACCTTATTTGCTAATTATATTTTTGATACCATTTCTCACGATTCATTTGCTGTGCATGAAGGCAAACTGTATGAGTTACTTCTCAGCCTTTCGACAGATGAAAAAAATATGGAAAACAACCGCCCAGTCAATATGGAAAAAATTGCGGTTGATTATGGTGTGCATGAAATTAAGAGTGCTTATTATGGTGATCCACACTTAGATAGCATTTTAGATGAATATAAAAAATCTCTTACAGAATCCAGTTTTTTATTTCCAATAGGCTCCTTTAATGCAATAAAATTCTTGAAAAAATTATCTAATAATAAATTATTTATTGTCTCGACAGATAAAGGTTACAGCACCATAGAATCACTTGATCACTTAGGTCATCCATCGATTTCCTTCCATGGCAGTTTTTCTATGATGGTAAATTTTCATGCCATAGCAAATTATTTTAAAAATTCGGGTGGTGATGCATTCCTGCAAACACCACGTAAAGGGATCAAAACCTCGGTATTTGCAAGTGGTTTTACCTTTAGTGAAATGCCAGAAACGACGCTTGCTATTGATGAATGGGTTGAAGGATTTAGCCCAAGTGATTATTTCACTTTACACAGACGAATGAGTGATTCTTTCCAAGAATGTGCATTAGAAACCATTGCCTCGCACATGCAATTAGCGGGTTGGGATCCACATATTTACTTGAAATTAACAGCGCGTGTCACTTCACTCATCCCACAATCAGACAGCGATACGATTCAATTCATCGCACAGAATATGGCAAAAATGGCAGCCAACTATTATCACATGCCAAAAACAGAATGTATCCTATTTGAAATTGCCGTGTTTTTTCATGCTATCAAGCGTTATGATGAGGCAGAAAAATATTACTTATTGGCTCATCCTTATGTAGGCGATCAATTTGGTTTATCTTATAACTTAGCTCTTTGCCAACATCATTTGAATCAGAATGAAAAAGCGCTTGTGAATTTCAAGCATGCTTTATCATTAGATAATACGTCAAAAGAGACGGAAGAATGGATTTCTTTTCTTGAAAAAGAGCTAAATGAAAAACAAAAAACTAAATAAATGATAGGGTCTGTTGACCCTATTCTTAACGAGGATGACTATACGACTTATGCGTGTTCAATGCACGACTTGTAACCTGCCAAGGTAATTTCACGTAAGTTACACCAATAATACGGTATCCAAGCATTATTAAACGAAATTGACTGAGTATTATTACTCACCGCATAAAATTGCTTGTAATAATTTGCTTCTGAATTGTTTTTTGCTAATTGCAACATACCTGTTAGCAAATCACAGTTTTTACAATTCGGTTGGTAAATTTGATTGAAGCTGTACTCTTTCAGCCATGTATTATTTTTTTTTTCAGAGAGCGGCAAATAATATGTACTATAATCGTTGAATTTCAAACTTTCTGCGTTATAACTAAACACTTTAAACCCAGGATTATTGCCATAAATTGGACTAATTGCAGGTGTGAAATTAATCGGAAGTGCTGTGTCGTCATTTACGGTAATAAATTGAAAGGCATCCATATGAATATGAGCAGGCAATATTTCTGCGATGATGGGAGAAAAAGTCTTTAATTCCCGTTTAAAGGTATCACTATATTGAGGCTTCCAGAATTCAGAGATAGTGGTTAATCCGCTTTTTAAGGTTTTATACACATCGATCCCGACTGGAATATGAAATGCTATAATCACGCGAGCGTTTTCTTTTTTCGCACGGATAAGCTCAGCATGTAACCAGGACAATTCTTGTTTTGCTGCTTTATCGATGTTTTGTCCTTTGCTATTCGTTGAAAAAAGTACGCTGTTTAACATAAGAATACGATGATGATTGCCGGGGAGTGATATTGAATAATAACCGCCAGTCGGAAAAGTGTTTAATAAATTATTTTTATTTGCTTGATCAAAAATAGTCGTCGCCCAAATTTGCGCCGTATCGCGATAAAAGCTGCCATTGGGTACTGAATTATAATCTCCGCTGTATGAATCATTATTGCCAACCAATGGATAAATATCAATGTTTGGTAATGCTTCATGAAGTTGATACGTCATAAATTGCAGGGTCTTTTTAATAAATGTCTGATAACCTGCAGTTGAAGTATCGTGAGAATACATAACGTATTGGCTATGAAATTGATGTGCAAGCGAGTCCCCTAAAACGAGTACAAAGCGCGCCTGTTCTTTCTCTCTGATATCATGCAGTTTTGCTAATGCTGATTTAAATAAAGGATAATTTGTATCATTACCGATTTTTGCAAAAGAAGCAGGCCCTTCTTTAGCAAAAATTGCATCCCATCCACGATAATCGGCCAGGCGGAGTTTATTGATTAAATCACAGGGCTTTGGTGAAAGCTTGCATTCAGCAAAAGGGTTAAAATGAATGTCAGCGACGCTAATGAATTTTTCTGTATTGGCTGCTGTGAGATCAGCATAAGTACTTGCATTGAATGTGGCTAAAAATAAGAAGCCCACTAACCCCAATAAGAACCGTATTTTCATTTCACCTTCCCTTTATTATGCACATTACCCAGCTATTACAGTAGCATACCCATTGTTCTATGTGGAACATTTGCGCATGGTTACAGCGGTTTTTTTCTATCCCATAGATGTCACAGTTGGTATTGAGAAAATGGGAGGGCATCCCATAGATGTCACATATAGTCTTTGGTTTTTTAGTACCCTCATCCCCAGCCCTTCTCCCGTACCGGGAGAAGGGAGTTATAAAAAAAGCTCCCTTCTCCCAACTTCGTTGGGAGAAGGGTTGGGGATGAGGGTACTCACCTATTTAAAATCAATTAATCTCATTAATTTTCAACAAGTTAAGTTAATATTCGGGCACCGAAGTTGATATGCGAATTAATCTTTGCATAATGCTTGCGCGAATAAGATTGCTTTTTACACCTTCCATCGCTGGATACTGTCTGCGGACTTTAATAATCGCCTCGTCCAATTTCGTCATTAATTCTTCATTAAGACGGATACTTACAATTTCAGATAGTTGTTCCATTTCATCTGCAATATCGACAAGAGACGGATAATCAGGTAACTGCAAAAAATTTTCAATCGCTTCAATGATCCATTTGCTTTTGCCCCGCATCCCATATCCGTCACCTACGATTCTTTGCTGCATTTTATAGTGCAGCAATTTTTGTAGTTTTATTGATGTCATTATCTTTTTATTCATCACAAATTTATCTCACTGTCTCATGTTCCAATATTTCAATTAATTTCTGAAAAGCCCGTGCTGCTTGATCATATTGATCCCAATGCACTCTCGAAAATATATCAGCATATTTTTTAAAGTCAGGCTGCATCAAAACCGCTTCAACAATGGTGTATACAACGGTCGTATTTAACGTAAAGCCCATATTGACTCGGGTTGTCACACGGCCTCGCTTTACCGTCGTTTGCATAACGGCTTGTTGTTTTTGGGCTTGTTTTTCTTTGGTAATAATCTGACGTAACTCTTTCAGACTACAGCCCTCAACGCACGCTTGTAATGCCTTATTTCGTAATGCATCCGAGCCAATGCCTGCAATAATGGCTGCCTTATCCAAACTGCCAATTTTACCTTCTGCAATGGCGCGTTTTAAATCCTGTGGCGCATTCAAAACCGCCATGTAATAACTGGCTTGGGAAAGAGAAAGTCCAGTCACCGTTTTCAACAACGTTGCGGATAGATCATGTGTATTATGCTGCAGTTGATATTCATGAATGATGTCCTGAATATTTCCAATACGTTCTTCCAATGTCAGATCTTCTCGCGCCGTGTTTTCAATCCATTGGATTAGCTTTAATTCAAATCCTTTGGGTTTCTCATTAAAAACCCGCGCATCAATTTCATTACGCCCCGCCAAAACGGAAGCGAGACAACGTCTTTCACCTGCTACTACGCGATAGAATTCACCCAACTTATAAACTACAATTGGATTGATGATGCCACTGCTTTCTATAGTATTGGCAAGTTCACGTAATTTTTCTAACTCCAGCGATTTCCGTTCATAAGCCACGTCGTTCTTGTCTAAACCATTTTGGACATCTGCCAAAGAGGTAGCGAGTTTTCGTGGGTTTTCTGGATCAAGTTCAATGCGTGACAATGGTATGATGACATTCCGAAAAATACCGGCATTATTTTCAACAACGTGGATAGTCTCGCTTAATCCGCGAGTCAATGCTTGTGATACACCAAAACGTTTCTTTTTAGTCATGCAAAGATCCTCTCATCAATGTATTCACAAACTTCCAATGCTTCATCTTTGGCAACATGCGATTCTTGATAATCAAAAATGGAATGTGGATTCGCATCCTCAGAATCAATTTCAGCAAATACAATACGCTGGCTCAATTTCACTGGCATGATATATTTTCCAATCGCTGCATTATCTTGCAGACTGCGTAAAATGTCTTTATGCAAGCGGGTTTGTTTGAACATATTGGGTAAAATGCCAATTAATTTCAAAGGACGATTACGTTCACGCGCTAGCGATTCTTGCATCCACAATTGCAACATTCCATAAATACCCTGTACCGGTTGTTCTTCCATCACAGAAGGAATCACAATATGTGTCGCAGCTTTAATCACACTCACCGTTAACGGACCCTTGGAAGGCGCTGTATCAATCACAATGGATTCATAAGTTGCTTGAACATCAGGAGATAAGAGAAAATTAGTAAGCTGCTTGTGTACTTTTTCGACTACTTCTGATTTTCTGACTGATTCTGCGGCAAGCAATTTTTCAGCATGACCAGGTGCAATATCTAAATGCTCAATGTAGGTTGGATAGGGTACAACACCTTGCCCATAGAAAATTTCAGCAATACTGCTTCTGCCATCCCAATCCGCGTCATCAGGGTCATGGCTATTGTAATCGGGGTGTATCGGTGGCATTAATCCCTCTGGGGCGACAGGATCGATTTCCATTTTGAGGTATTGATGTGAGAAATTGCACTGTGGATCAAAATCAATTGCCAAGGTGGGAACTTTGCGAACTTTACTTAAATACTCAGCCATTGTGCGGCTGCAAGTGGTCTTGCCAACGCCACCTTTATTATTTAAAAAGGCAATTACTTTCATGTACTTCTCCTTAAGTTGTATTACCTCGTATCTTAATATATCATCCAACTAACGTCATGATATATAAGTTAATGAAAGAAAAACAGCGCTAAGATGTTGTGTTTTTGTTTATCTTTGGTTTAGCTTTTGTTTAGGAGTCCATAAATCTTTGTAAAATAATGGATTTTACCTAAAAAATGTGACATTTATGGGAATTTTGGTGACGTCTATGGGATAACTTGTGACGTTCTTGGGATAAAACGTGACGGATATGGGATTAACTGTGACGGATATGGGATTGGAAAAAAAAGAGATTGGGCATGAATTAAAAAAACATGCTGCAACCATACATTGCTCTAATACATTGAGTTTATTGCAGCGCAAAATTAGTAATGCACTCCTTTATCATGCTTATAAAGAACTTTTACTCAAAGAAGAACATGAAATTACCATCAAAGAATTATGCAAATTAATTGCTTATAACGGCAATAATCACTCTGCGATAAAAGATGCCCTGAAAGGACTGCTGTCAACTGTGATTGAATGGAATGTCGTCAATGATGTCACAGGCGCTGAAGATTGGACTGCGAGCTCCATTCTTGCGAGTGTTAGCTTAAGAGGCCCTATCTGTCTTTTTGCCTATTCACCCCGTATGAAACAATTGCTCCATTCGCCCACGATGTTTGGCAAGATCAATTTATTTATTCAATCGCGTTTCAAGTCAAGCTACGGTTTAGCGCTTTATGAAAATTGCATTCGTTATCGTGGGCTGGGATTTACCAAATGGTTTGATATGGAAACCTTCCGCAAATTAATGGGAGTCCCATCCGGCATCTACACGGTTTTTCGCGATTTTAAGCGTCGCGTGCTGGATAAATCAGTAGAAGAAGTGAATACGTATTCTGATTTGTTTGTCGAACCTGAAGTCTTTCGCGACGGTAAACAAGTGGTTAAAGTTCGTTTCAGCATAAAAGAGCGCGCGAAAAAGGTTCGCTTAGGCAACAGAGACGCAAGCCAAGATGAGAATTTACTGACGAAAATGACGCGTGATTACGGTTTGCAACCAGAACAGGCACGTCAGGTTATTGCAGAATATGATAGTAGCTTCATTCAGGAAAAAATAGCGCTTATTGAACTTTCCAATAATTATCAGCAGGGCAAGGTGCAGAATGTAACAGCTTACTTTTTAAGCGCACTTAAGAATAACTACCAGCCACCGAAAACCAGTCATGAGCAACGAAGAGTGACTTTGCAGGAAGCCAATGATTTGAAAAAATTGGAAACCCTGGTGAAGAAAATTCGCAAAGCGTATTTATCCTATCGTGAACAAATCATTGACCAAACTATGCAACAACTGGATCCGTTGGAATATTCGCATTTTATCGAAGATTTTCGCGATTATGCGGCAGACTCTATTCGCACTCTGTTAAAATTGCAACGTCACAAATACACACCAGAAACAGTGATGCAATCACCGCAAATGAAAGCCTTATTGCGACAATTTGCCTTAAAAATGCTGCCCGATTTAATGAGTAACATACTGACTATCGAACAATTTATTGAAGATTTACCTGAAAAAAGCCGTCAAGCATGGCGAGAATTTAAGACATTAAAGCCACAGCATGAGTTGTTGGTCGTGATGGATATTTAAATTTATGACGAAACATAAGGGAAAACCCTTATTTTAATAATGATATTTGCTTAGATAATTTTAAAATACAACAACGATTGCAAATGAAATAGCGCAAACTGTTCACAAATTAAAATAAAGGTATATAATAAAACTGTCCAATTAATCGGACTATCTACTTAAACTTTTTTAAGGAGAAGACACCATGGCTACCAAGAAAAAATCCAGCACGAAAAAAACAAAGAAGAAGTAGTTTTCTTAAAGCGGGGGAGGTGCTTCACGTACCTTCCCTGTTTTTATCAGCCTTTCCTTAGAGTCACCATCTTAAGATAATCTGTTTCAGGAATTGCGATGTGCACAGGATGATCCGGTGCTTGGTGTCCTCTTTCCAGAATCTGTACTTCACAATGGGCACGCAAGCTCGCACGACGAATAGATTGGATTAAATCATGATATTCCATGTGCATTGAGCAAGAGCAAGAAATCAGAATACCATTTGTTTTTAGCAGTTTGAGCGCAGCTTCATTTATTCTTTGATACGCAATAAAACCTTCTTTTTTATCTTTTTGTTTTTTTACAAAAGCAGGCGGATCCAGTACGATGAGATCGAATTTTTCCTTTGCCTGGTAGAGATTTTTTAAAGCATCAAATGCATCATCACAAATGACATGAACTTTGTCGCTCACTTCATTGAGTTTGGCATTTTCATTGATCCAGTTTGTGGAAAGAGGAGAAGAGTCAACACAGGTGACTGCAGTTGCACCCCATTTTGCAGCTGAAATTCCCCATGCGCCAAGATAACTAAACACATCTAAAACCCGTTGTCCTAAGACATACTCCTTTAACCGAGACCGGTTTAGCCGATGGTCGAAAAACCAACCTGTTTTCTGGCCTTCCCAAAGGGGTGCCGTAAAAGTGAGCCCATTTTCTTCCAGCGTGATAACCTTTGTCGGTTCGCCAAAACCTTGGCTGACATAACTTTCTAATCCTTCATATTTGCGTGCTTGACTGTCATTGCGTAATAAAACGGATTCGATTTCAGGTAAGGTCTCTCGTAGTGAGTCAATAATGAGATCTTTTTTAAGTTCCATACCCGCCGTAGTCATTTGCAGTACAGCTGTTTTGTCAAATCGATCGATAACAAGTCCCGGCAGTCCATCGCTTTCACCAAACACAAGTCGATAATAAGGTTTAGCAAACAGATGCTGACGGAGTGCCAAGGCATTTTGAATTTTCTCACGAAAAAAATCTTGATTTAATCGCGCATTGGGCAGTCGACTGAAGACACGCCCAGAAATCAAAGAGTGTGGATTGACATAAGCAACCCCAAGATGGGTCTCATCATAGCCAATGACTTGCACTTCATCACCGGGCTTAAAATTTTTTAAGGGTGTGGATTTGATATCAATTTCATTACTATAAATCCAGACATGACCTGCACGTAAACGGCGGTCTTCATTTTTTTTAAGACGTAATTGAGGGAGTTGCATAAAGATACTCTAAACTTGAAATAGTTAAAAAGGGTAGAGCCTAGCTCGGATTAGTATTTCGGTCAATCCTTTAATATTTCCTTAATATTCAGTGCATATTATTTATTTGCGGTTTAGAACATTCATAAGGAATTGAATATGATAGAACGGCATTCAGGAAATTCTAAGCAAAATAAAGCGCCAATCACACTCCGATTAATTCAAGAAAGTAAGCCTGATTCATTTTATTTTATCAAAAAAATTGTTAAAACATGTTTGCAAACAACGAAAGAGGCATATTATTCACTCGCAGCCACTTTTTCGCTAGACCATCTTAGTTATTATGATTTTAAAAGAGTATTAACTCCATTAATGTATTCAGGTGCCGCCTATATTATTGGTGAATCCGTCACAAAACAGATGAGTCGTTATGCGAGTGATAGCGAAGAATACGATTTTGCATTTAAATTCATGATCGGCACCGCGATACTCACTTATTCAGCATTACATCGGATTACAGAAAAAAGAATTAAATCGGCTGCAGAGTACCAAAAAGCTGTTATCAGTGAAATATTAGCGATTGTTTATCTGTATAGTTCGACTTATCAGGGTAGTCGAAAGTTTTTAGATGCATATTTTACAGATGAAAATTATTCATTAATTTTGAGTTTAGCAACAAGTACCATGTTAATTCCAGGTGTATTTTCTTTTTTAGTAAAACAATATCAAGAAAAATCGACAAAAAAGTTGTATGCAGAGGGCGCACAATTGTCTGTTAACGCTACCATCTCAAGTGGACGGACACCATTTGCCAATACCTACTTTCAAACAAATTATTATTTATTGCCTGAAATTTCAAGCTTTTCTCGAATATTCCAACTGGGTTTAATTTCAGATAATATTTTAAATGCGAAAACCGCATTACAACAATTTCGTAACGTACCTGCTTTTTTAATCGATATTTTTCCACCCACAATTAAAAAATTAATTAAACAAAAGAAAAAAATTGATGAAGATTATGAAAAAAATACGACAAAGCATCCTGTCATAAAATTCACATTAAACGGTTATACTTTTGCTAATGTGCCAAGAAGTGAATTGCGAACGGGATATTTAGTGTGGTGTGATGATAAATTTGATGTGAATTCCGCACCTATATCAGGTGAAATGTATGCATTTGTCCAGAAAGAAAATGGTGAATTTACGCCACAATTAATAGAACAAGAATTTAGTACCAATCTTGCGAGTAAAAATGGTGAACCTAACTGGATTAAATTAAGCACGCAAAGTAAATGGTCTGATGAATTTAAACAAGTGGATTTAAAAGAGGTGCATAGAAGAAGACAACCCGGTGTATTAGCAGGAACCAAACTCAATTTGCGTGGTCAAACTAATTTTTTCATTCGAATAAAAGAAGAAAAA
This sequence comes from uncultured Coxiellaceae bacterium, assembly GCA_964427485.1. GTDB lineage: Bacteria > Pseudomonadota > Gammaproteobacteria > DSM-16500 > DSM-16500 > CAYRUP01. The sequence goes on from CAYRUP010000017.1 coordinate 20,490, forward strand.
GATCGTGCAGCAGATAATAATAAAGAAAAGACAGCGATAATAAATCAAATCATTGGCGAGCATAAAAGAAATACGGTTGCATTCGCAATATTATCATCCATCGTGACAGCTTATTTTATTAGTAATAATTTAAATTCGATGCCAGTATTGACATTACGATTATTATTTAACGTTGCACAAATGATGATTGCATTTTCTGAAAGTTTTTTGCGAGAAATGATCAATAGCAGTCTAATGAAGGAAATCAATCAGAACTTATTAGATTGTCCAATCGAAAATGCAGAAGCAATGCGTATTGTTGACCTTTGTAACATACTGGGAGGTGATTATTATAAAAAACAATGTCCGCGCGGAGCCGTATTTCTTTCTGACAAAACAGGAACGTTGACAACGCCAAAAATGGAAGTACATGGTATTTGGACGCGGGACATGCGGCCAGATGTGCAAAGAATTTTAAATGAAGAAAAAGGATTAAGAGAAATAATATTGGATGAGGTTTTTGAATTTTTTTCGTATGCTTATACCAATAATAGCAAGGGAGAAGAACCTGAAGAATTTTCTATATTACAATTAGTTAAAGAAAAGTTTTCTCAAAATGATTGTTTGACCATTGAAGAAATTGGCAATAATCATTTCAGAAAAACACTTTCGACTGCAAAAATACAAAAAACAGTTGAAACAATGCATCTTGGTCTATGTCGCTCATTAGGTGGTCGTTTAACTTTGGTCGATGATGATAAAAATAAATATTTAGTTTTTTGTGGTATACCGAAAGCTGATAAATTTAAAAGTATGCAACTATTTGAAGACTATTCACGCATGCAAGTACGTACCGGAATTTTATCGCGTGATTGGTGTATTGCTAAAATAATAATTTCTGAAGCGTTGTTTGACACAATTAAAAAAATGTTTCTGAGTAATAACGAAGGTGAAATTGAAAAATTCATTAGCGATAACCCTGCCATTCTTGCAGAATTTATTCATATCGGTACATTCATCATTGATAATCCTTTAAAAGAAGGCGTGAAGGAATTTATTGCTAATTGTCGAAAAATCAATTTACCCCTGTTTATGGCCACGGGTGATAATCCTTCCGCCGCGAAAAACATGACCAAAGTATTGTGTCCGGAAAACGCAAAAAATATTATAACGATTCAAACACTTGAAGATATAAAACAATTAAAAGAAGGCAATTTTAGTGATTGCACTATTATATTTGTTGGCATTAATGATCCTATTTTAGAAGAAGTAGATAGTTTGATGCGGTTGGATTTTCAAGACCGGCCAGTTATTATTTTTTCCGAAATGTCTCCGGTAGGAAAAGGGATATTGGCTAAACATTTTAAAAAGCAGGGTTATTTTGTTATCACCAATGGTGACGGTACAAACGATGTTGAGATGATGCTTTATTCGCATTTAGCAATTACACATCCTGCCGAGAATGGTACCTTTGCTAAAGGTGTTAAGGAATGTTCTGATTTGAGTGAAAAACAATTACAGAAATTATTTCAATCATCAAAATCTTTTTATGAATTGTTTGATGTACACCTCTTGCGAAGCAAATTTCTTGAAACATTTTCACCTTTGGCAGTGTCACAAGAAAAATCGAGCATTGCTATGTTGTTAAAATGCAGCAAAATAGGTTTTGAAGCTGCCAGTGCGATGGGAGTATCAAATGTGATTGTAATGCCATATCAACATGAGATGGGTGCTTTATTTGATACGCTATGGTTCATTATTGCTTATTTTATCATTAAGAAAAACACAGAATTACCCATGGATAAAAACAATTTGACTGTATCTTATATGCCGCTCGTTTGTATGATTGGATCTTTGGCAGTTGCTGCTGTGAGTGCCTTCTATAATTATTTTCAATCGAATGAGTCGACTAATCTGACAACGATGCTTATTTTTTTAGGCATGTTTGCTGTTGTTTTGGAATCACTGTTTAATCGATATGGCGCACAACGTGATTTAATTCGTGCTGAAATAATGCCTGAAATACCTGAAGAAAAAAGTGCGCCATTGCTGAGTAAAAATGGAATGTTTGGAATGTGCCGACGTAAGCGAAGTGGGTTAATTGAAAATAAGGTTGAGATGAAGCGGGAATCCCTTCTCCCGTAAACGGCATAGGCGTCAAGCTAAGCAAAAATATAGTTTAGAACGTCGTCCCGCGACGCTTTTCAAGCGGGATCCAGTGCCTTTTTTGG
>CAYRUP010000018.1:0-482 GCA_964427485.1 uncultured Coxiellaceae bacterium
ACGCACGACAGGTTGGCACAGTGGAGGCTGTCAGCAAACTTCGTCCATCTTGATGCTGCAAACCTTCGCCTTCCAATGTGGTTCTTCCTGCCGTCGCTCCAATCAAAAAACCACGCGCACGCATATCGCTTGCCGCCCAAATTAAATCCCCCACGCGCTGGAAGCCAAACATGGAATAATAAGTAAAGAATGGAATCATGGGAATTTGATGCGTGGAATACGATGTCGCCGCAGCGATCCAAGAAGCCATACAACCGGCTTCTGTGATGCCTTCTTCCAGTAATTGACCTTCTTCAGTTTCGCGATAATAAAGCAATTGTTCTTTATCTTCTGGCGTATACAACTGGCCTACATGCGAATAAATTCCAATTTGCCGAAATAAAGCTTCCAAACCAAAAGTACGCACTTCATCCGAAAAAATAGGGACGATGCGTGAACCGATATTTTCATCTTTTAACAATACATTAAAAATACGGCCTAAA
>CAYRUP010000018.1:492-22216 GCA_964427485.1 uncultured Coxiellaceae bacterium
GACATGGTACGATCACCCGTGCCTTTTAATACTGCATCGAATGCAGATAAAGAGGGGATTGTTAATGGTTGTTTAGGAGCAAGGCGCGCGGGTAGATAGCCATTTAATTTTTTTCTTTGCGCATGTAAATATTGCATTTCCGGCGCTGCGTCATCCGGTTTATAAAAACTTAAATTATTTAACTGTTCTTCTGTTAAAGACAATTTGAAACGATCAGAGAATACTTTCAATTCTTCTCCATGCATTTCTAATTGGTTATGCGCAATATTGCGGCCTTCTGCATTCTTTGTGCCTAATCCATAGCCTTTGACGCCTAATGCTAAGATGGCGGTAGGCTGGCCTTTGTGTTGAGCCGCCGTCGCATAAGCCGCATAAACTTTGATAGGGTCATGTCCGGCACGATGCAATTCTGTGAGTTCTTCATCGGAAAATTCTTCTAGCAATTTTTTTAAATCTTCGTCTGCACCACATAAAAATTCGCGCATATAAGCGCCGCCTTGCACATAAGCATGTTGTAACTCACCATCAACTACGTTACTCAGGCGTTTTAATAATAAACCTTTTTTGTCTTTAGCAAATAACTTATCCCAATGACTATCCCACAATACTTTAATGACATTCCAGCCAGCGCCGCGAAAAACCCCTTCCAGTTCTTGCACAATATTGCCATTGCCGCGAACCAATCCATCTAGACGCTGTAAATTGCAATTCACTACATAAATGATATTATCTAATTCTTCGCGCGCGGCCACTGTCAAAGCGCCAATGGAATCGACTTCGTCCATTTCGCCGTCACCGCAAAATACCCACACTTTTCGTTCATTGGCTGCAATCAATTTGCGATTTTGAAGATACTTTAAAAAGCGCGCTTGATAAATAGCTTGTAGTGGACCCAGCCCCAATGACACCGTTGCAAATTGCCAGAAATCCGGCATTAACCAAGGATGGGGGTAAGATGAAAGTCCTTTGCCGGCAATTTCCTGACGGAAATTTTTTAAATGTTCTTCAGACAATCGGCCTTCCAAAAATGCCCGCGCATAATTGCCTTCCGAAGAATGACCTTGAAAATAAATCAAATCGCCTGGTTTGCCATCCGCTGCGCCTTGGAAAAAATGATTCAAACCCACTTCATACAATGTCGCAATCGATGCATAAGAAGATAAATGGCCACCCACGCCGCCGGCTTCTTTTTTTGCTCGCAACACCATGACAATGGCATTCCAGCGATTGATTGCATCAATTTTTTGTTCAAGCTCGAGATTACCTGGATAAGCTGGCTGGTCTTTTGGAGCAATGGTATTAACATAAGGCGTGCGTAATGCACCGCCCACTGCGCCTGTTTGACCGGCCGCTACTAATAATTGTTGAATGATAAAACTCGCACGTTCTTTGCCTTCGTGCTTGATGAGTGAGGCATACGCATCTAACCACTCCTGCGTTTCAATTGGGTCAATATCATTCCGCGTTTTTGTCATGTTATTCTTTCCTATCTCATTTTTTTTAATGTAAAACCAACCTCTATTTTAACCTGAATAGATTAAAAGCTGAAGTTGCAAATTTGGGCAGGGTCGTAACTAACGCTGATAAAACCGTCGCATTTCCTGGAAAGCAGATTGCATTAAAGGCGCATTGAGCTTAAGGCCTGGCGAAGTCTGGCCATTTAACTCGGTTACCATAAATCCCCCCGTTGGAAATACCGTCGTAATACGACTAGGCTCTACAATCCCAAACCCGATATAACTGCCCACAATCATATAAGGAGAAGGTTTTTCATTTAAAAGGGAATGCCCTAGGCTGTAGGTACTGGGATCTGTTTTACAGCCCAGCACTTTTTCCATCAAAGTGGGAGCAATATCAAAATGCCTCGTTAGCTGGGTTATTGTTTTTGGCTTTTGATCCGGCCAAAAAATAATGAGCGGTGTTTGTATTTGATAATACGTAAAATTGCTGGCATGTCCCCAATAACCAATGTGGTTATCATTAAATTCTTCACCGTGATCTCCCGTGATAATAATCACCGTATTTTCCAGCATATTGTGGGATTTAAGATAAGCGAGAACTTCGCCAACCTGGGTATCCACCAAACGCAATGAATTTTTATAGCGATTGAAATAAGGTGCGGGATCTGAGCTCGCGGTCAGATTTAAGCGATCACATTTCTTGATGGTGGGTGTAAATGGTTTTTGATTGTTTGAAATCGAACAATAACTATGCGCAGAATCATAAAAAAGAAAACTAAAAAAAGGTTTATGGCTTTTCGCTGTTTTATCAATGAATTGTTTGAATTCCTTTGTCACTTGAAGATCGCGCACATAAGGATTTTTTCCCGGAAATTTCAATTGCAAATTGGTGACGGATTGAAAAACAGTGCGATTAAATGGCGGTAAAGTCGTTCCAGCACTCGCCAAGATATTCATTTGATAGCCGTGTTTTATCAATTCATCTAGCAGGATTGGACCTTTTTTTGCAACTTTGGTCGCTGTCCAGTAAGTTGCGGGCAAGCCATAAAAAAGCGAAAAAACACCCGGACCCGTTGCATTGCCACCACTAAAATGTTGTTTATAAACCCAGGCCTGTTTGGAAAATTCAAATATATTGGGTGTATACAATGGGGTTAACATATCAAAACGCCACGTATCAATCCCTATGATGACCACATTCAAATGATGCTTGGGCGTTTTAAATTGCAAGGGCTGCAAAGGATAATGCATTTGGGCAAAAGCTTGATCCGGTTGCACTAAATACTTTTCGAAAGCACGCTCCAATGCAAATTTGCCATTCCGTACCGGCAACATCGCACCTAAAAATTCTTCATAAAGAGGTAATACCCGAACGGATTCAATAAATAGGCGCCCAAGGTTGCTGCCCGCTTTATAAATCAGAATTGAATAAGAAGAGTAAATGCTAAGACCTACGACAACAGCAACCCATTTACTCATGCCAACTAAAAAAGGTCGTTTGGCAAGTCGATACCACAACCAATAACCAAAGATAAATTCCAGCAACAAAAAACCCAGCGCTGCGACGGTAATGGAAATCAATTCATATTCAGAAAAATCAAAAAATTCTTCATGTGCTGAGTTTAAAACCATATTAAGAATAATGCCGTTAATATGATAACGGAACAAACTATAGAGCAGCGAATCGCAGAGCAAGGTCATTGCACCTATCGTTGCAATCACAGCAGAAAGTATCAGAATAAATTGACGCTTTGGAAAAGCTAAACTTAACAAAATGATCAAAACCGAAGGGAGTAAAGCAAGAATCGCAAATTGCCCTAAATAACTTACCGTGAGAAATCCAATCAATGCAATTTTATCGTGCGTATTCACATAACTGGTATTTATCCAACTAATGGAATGGATATATTTCAATCCCAAAAGCCAATACAACACGATATTGCCAGTGAAAAACCAACCACACCAACGGATTAAGGTTTTTCTCTTTTCGTCTAGTTTTATCATTCCTCACCGCTTAAATTAATAAAACCACTATTGCCAAAATAACTAACCCCATCACAAAAACGCGATCGAGCAAGGTGATCGTTTCTTTTTCCGCAGTACCATCTTCAGGCAGCACTTTGTTTTCCAGTATGGCAAGGGAAGCCACGCCGCATTCGACTAATAACGTATCATTCGTTTCAGGCCCTTTTAATATATATTTTTTCCAATGGAGGAGTACATCGGTGAAATGTCCCATCAATGCAAAAAAGAAAGTAAACACGCGTACTGGCAACCAATCCAGCCAAAGTAAAAATTTAACTGCGAGCGGTAAGGAACCGAGTGGCGATTCAGTACTCATCAATGCAATCGACCGATAAAGTACTGCGCCAAGAGGTCCTAATAAAACAAACCAAAAAACCACAGCAAATACGCGTTTGTTTGCAGCAAGAAAAATGCCTCGGGTAAATGCTTGATGAAATGCTTGCGACGTTTCCGGATGCCCAATATTAAACGCCACATTGACACGCTCAATCGCGGTGGCTGGATCGCCTTGGTTTAATTCGTTAATACAAGCATAAACTTGTACCCATAAATTCGCAGGGCCCATGCAATACATCAGCACGAGCACTCCGAATATCAATTGAAAAATGCCATACAACCAGCCGCCCAAAAGATAATTCACCACTCCAACCACCAAGATCAGCGGCAAAATACCCAAGATTAACAATAAAAATGCCGGCCAATTTCCCAGACGCGAATGACTTAACCAACGCTGATAGTTCAAAAACCAGCGCCAAGAGCGCAGCTGCCGCCAATGAAAAAACCGTTCAATGACCAGTGAAATTAACGTAATAATAAACGTCATGATAACTACCCTTAAATAATATAAGAAATTTTAGCTTCTAACCTGCCAACAGACAATCCAAATAATTCCAATTAAAAAATGGGCCGGGATCGGTCTTTCTGCCAGGCGCAATATCGGAGTGTCCTACGATCCGTTCACGGGTCACTGCGGGATAGATTTGCATGATTACTTTGGTAACTTGCGCCAGTTTTTCATATTGAATTTTTTCATAGGGCAATTCATCTGTGCCTTCGAGCTCAATTCCAATCGAAAAATCATTGCAGCCCTCGCGTCCTTGAAAATAAGATTGGCCAGCATGCCAAGCCCGCTTGGCAAAAGGTACAAACTGAAAAATCTCCCCACTGCGCTTAATAAATAAATGCGCAGAAACTTTTAAAGTTGCGATGGTCGCAAAATAAGGGTGTAAAGAAAAATCTAATTCCCCACAAAAGAATTTTTCGACAAATCCTATACCGAATTGTGCAGGGGGCAAACTGATGCCATGGACCACTAACATATCAATGGCAGTATTTTGTGGACGATCATCACAATGCGGCGACGGCAGATAATGAGCCGGTTTTAATAAACCATCAGGTAAATCAATCTTCATGCGAGATCTCGTTTGGATTTGAATGGTAAATTTTATCCTAATATGGCATGGAATGTCTGGCGTTTTTTATTTGACGAATATCTGCGCATACGTTAACCTTGGCAACCTTGAGAGGGGAAAAAATGCACGCCAAAGAAATCCAACAATTAATTGAAGCGGGTTTGACAAATTGCCTTGCTATCGTTGAAGGTCAAGATGGTGTACACTTTAATGCAACCGTCGTAACGCCTGATTTTTCTGGAAAAAACCGCATTCAAAAACAACAACTGGTTTATGCGACACTCGGAAATCGAATCCATGATGGCACCATCCACGCTCTCTCAATCAAAACTTTTACTCCCGAAGAATGGCAGAATATCAATATTAAATAATGGAAAAAATAGGCCGAAAATATGGATAAATTAATCATTCGTGGCAATGTACCTCTCAATGGCGAAATTCGTATCTCAGGCGCAAAAAATGCCGCATTACCCATTTTAACGGCAGCGTTATTAACGGCAGCGCCGGTCCGCATTTGTAATATTCCTCATTTGCATGATGTTACCACCACCATGAGTCTTTTAGGACAAATGGGTGTGCATCTCACTTTGGATGAGCGCTCAAACGTCGAAGTGGATGCAAGTAACGTGCATTCCTACCACGCACCCTATGAATTGGTTCGCACCATGCGTGCCTCGGTATTGGTGCTGGGACCGTTGTTAAGCCGCTTTGGACAAGCCGATGTTTCCCTGCCAGGTGGTTGCGCCATTGGTACACGTCCTGTTGACCAGCATTTAAAAGGTATGCAGGCCATGGGCGCTGAAATTCGTGTAGAAGGCGGTTATATCAAAGCAAAAACCAAACGCCGTCTGCAAGGTGCTACGATTGCGATGGATTTAGTGACCGTCACGGGTACTGAAAATATCATGATGGCTGCTGTATTAGCCGAAGGTCAAACGACCATTTTGAATGCTGCACGCGAGCCTGAAGTGGAAGACTTGGCCAATTTTTTAAATACGCTCGGTGCTAAAATCACCGGTGCCGGTACATCGACTATTGTCATTGATGGTGTGGATGAATTATCTGGCGGCAGCTATCAAGTCATGCCAGACCGTATCGAAACAGGAACCTATTTAACTGCCGCAGCGATTACGCGCGGTAAAGTCAAATTAAAAAACACGCGCCCCGAATTTCTTGAGGCCATTCTAAGAAAATTATCTGAAACGGGTGCCTATATTGAAATGGGGCCGGAATGGATTAGTTTGGATATGAAAGGCAATCGTCCGCGCGCAATTGATGTGAGCACGGCACCCTATCCTGCATTTCCAACCGATATGCAAGCGCAATTTATGGCAATGAATACGATTGCAGAAGGTACGGGGATCATTACCGAAACCGTGTTTGAAAATCGCTTTATGCACGTGCAAGAATTATTGCGCATGGGTGCACAAATTTCTTTGAAGGGCAATTCTGCGATTTGTACTGGCGTGGGCTGTTTGCAAGGCGCTCAAACAATGGCAACTGACTTGCGCGCTTCCGCCAGTTTAGTTCTCGCAGGACTTGCGGCAGTCGGTGAAACAACGATTGATCGCATTTATCATATTGATCGTGGTTATGAATGCATAGAAGAAAAATTATCTCAGTTAGGTGCGCGCATTCAACGGGTGTCAAATTAATGGTAATGAGAATTGCGATTTTATTTTGTTTATTGAGTCTTTCTGCAGAGGCTGCCAATCAAAATGACATCGCAAAACTTTCTAAATTAATGAATCCTGCTGCTTCTAAGGGATTGGATTTATCCAACGCCGATTTGCGCAACTACCAATTCACGCCAGATAAAATCGATCTGCGCAATGCCAATTTGTCACATGCTAATCTCTCTCACGTTAATTTGGAAAAAATGGATTTGAGCAACGCTGATTTGAGTTATGCCAATTTAGAAAACGCAAACTTAACGAATGCGAACCTCTCGAATACCAATCTGCAACATGCCGATTTAAATAACGCGACATTAAATGAAGCGAATCTTTCTAACGCTCAATTACCTTACTCCTCTCTGACTGGCGCAAGCTTACAACAAAGTAATTTAACCAGCGCTAATTTCACTTGCGCCAATTTCAACAATGCCAATTTAACGAAAGCCGATATCGCACAAGCTATTATTTCCAGCGCAACGTTTATCAATACGATTACGATTGATGTTTTAAATTATGATTCCGTGATAGATAACAAAGTAGCCTGCGGTTAAATCTCTATTTCTACAGCCAAAAATCCCACCGGAAATTTGGTGGATTACGATGCAAAAACGCATCTAATCCACCCTACTTATAGCTAAAAAATAGTATACTTATTAGACAAAGTCATTTTTGGGGAATTCCATGCCAAGGCATTTTGTAGGTCCTTTAGAATTAACTAAAGACTTAGCGGGAGTAGAAAAAGATGTGCGTTCCCTTTTATCCGAAGTAGGAGATAAAAGTAAACTCGTCGGAATAGTCGATAAAAATGGCACATTTTATTTAGCGGATTCACTGACATTTGAGGAAATGCAAAAACTTCAATCTCATGCATCTCAACCAAGCGTATCAAGAAAAGGTATTCAGGAAATAGATAGCCTCCCTGCCGTTTCTGTATCCCCACTATCTCGATATAAAATAGTTGAATATTCAGTACCGCGCTGGATACCATTTGGTGTCATTCCTAATGAGCAGCATGCTCGTGAAACCTATTTAATAAACGTGAAGGAAGAATCTAAAAAAGTGGAACAAATAGAATCCATTCTGAATAGATGCCAGGCACTTAACAATAATGCAACGGAAGCTTTATCTCAGCAACCGAAACAACCCGAAGAAAAATCCGAAAAACCGAAAGTGATGCTATTTGTTGATGTATACAAAGATGGTACGGGAGATTTTACGCATTTTGTCGACTTTTATCGAAAGTTTAAGAAGGAAAAAGATGAAAGTTATGAATTCATTCCGGTCATTGCCTGTGCTATTGAGCAACTTCCCAAAATCAAACCTCAACTTGATGCATTAATTGAGGAATTTAAAAAACCGAAACATTATTTTTTTAAATATCAAGATGAAATATATGAATCAAAAACTGTTACTACTCATCCAAGAAAAGAGGATTTCACAGAAGCAAAACAAGTTTTGGAAGATGCAGAGCTCAAAAAAGATTTAAGAGAGGCACAACAGGTCGTACTCATATCACATTCTTGGTTTCCTTGTCTTGCCGACTTTGAAAAACAAATGAATTATGCTGCGCCACTCAAAATATTCGGCGAGCATGAAGAACCTTTATACAATGATATTGAACTCGAAAAAAAAGGAGTGACCGGGTTGAAAAAAAAAGAATTACAAAATTTTGCATTGCCAAATCTTGCTCTTCAAGATTATTTAAATAGAAATGGGTGGGAATCCTACAGTATGGGATTATTTCTTGCTACGTCGCGAGGCATCAAATTCAAAGAAAATTTTTCTGCACTCGCTACAGAGGAAGTATTAGCCGCTATGCAGAAAGCTAATTCAACATTCTTGAATGCATTATTAAATCATTCTGGGGCTGGGATAACGATAGAGACATTCAAACAAGATAACACGTTAATTCCAGCTTATTTTAATAAAATTGGATCATTTGTAGGATTTCTTCATTTGCTTGCCATGCATCCTAATGTTGCAAAAAATCCATCGATATATTTTTCTGGTTGTGAAATAAAAGAATCGGATTTAAAAGCTCTACAAAATACCAATATCCAACAAATTGTCATTATAAAACCGGGTCAAGAAGATAAGATCATAGATTGTAATTCGAGTGGAACACAAGTTGTTCGAATTTATTCTGGATTTAATTTAGAAAATAATTTGTATGAAAAATTATATAGACAAGCTTCGCTGGTGGGTGTTTCAGGTGATAATACTTTCGAAATGGCAATATCCACTCAAAAAGCATTCCCCTATTATCTCTCAACTAATTATGGAGCCAAACCGACTTTATTGGGTTTAGCAGAAAACATTATTCCGCGTGTCGAACTTCCGAAAGATGTTAGAGATGATTATCTATTTTATTTTAAAACCTTACACAAACTGCATATGGAGCCTGAAAAATTATTAGCAACATTACTAAATGAATATGAAGATGAAATTAGATATGATAATCCATATGCTACTCAAAGATTACCGCTCAAGCAAAAACCAACAAAAGAATTTGCAATCCTATATCAAAAACAATTATTAGAAAAATATAAAGAATTGAATTTAGAAAAAATGCTAGAGCATTGGCCCCGTGTTGCTAATTATATTTTTGTCAATCATAACTATTATGACAAATTACCTGAAATCTTTTTGGCAGACGTTCCAAAATTACGAAATGACAATCCAGCCGTTCTTCCGAAACTGGATGTTGCATCCACTGCTTCTGATGTAAAGAAGGAAGAGGTTACAATTCCACCTTCTCCATTACCAAAAAAAGAAAAAATCTCTGTTAGCCAAATAGGAATTTTTGCCCATCAGAAAAAACCAGAAATTAAAAAGGAAAAAATTGTTGATTCTAGGAAAGCATTTATTGCAGACGCACAAAAAGTCAATTTGGTGATGACAGATAACTTATATTCTCGAACACCCGGATTACTTCAAGAATTACAAGTGCAAATGAGAGATGTTCAAAAAATGAAACCCTACAAAAATCAGTTAAAGGAATTAAGATTGCAATTAAATACATTGTTACGCTTTGTAAAAGAAAATGATTTTCCGATGATCGTTACTTATCTGAAAAAAATTGATCTTTATTTCGATGCGATTAACAAACACTGTCCTGCAAAAGATTTGGATTTAATCATGCAAATCGCTAAAAAAATAGATGATATACAGCAAAAAAATAGTCCGCTTGGAGCAAGCCAAATAGCCATATTAGTCGCCACTCAAGAATATGTGGTAAATAGAGATCTTAAGAATTTAGCATCTGTCATTCATGCCAATCCAGGCTTTGACCATCAGTCATTTTCTTTTGGCAGAGCACACGAAGTAAAACGTCTTGTCAATCAAGCTGTGGGTGATGACAAAAAGATATTGTGGGAAACTGTGAATCAACAAGAAAAAGAAAATCCTATAAAACCCACTTTTAAAAGATAGCGCGTGTTGCAAATTTTCTGCACCCTCATCTCCGACGGGCACGGCAATGCTGCTTAGAAAGCCTTCCCAGCAGGGCTACCCTGCACACACATCTTCGTTTTTAAATTGACCTTAATCTTTGCGTCATCCCGCGCATGCTTCTGGCGCGGGACCCAGCGACTTTTATGTAGATAATTGATCAAACAAATCTTGCCAATAAGGATTATTTTTTTCAATTAATCTTATCTTCCACTTTCTCTGCCATTCTTTTAGACGTTTTTCTCGTTGAATCGCCACAGTAATGTCTTGGTATTCTTCATAATAAACTAGTTTATTCACTTTATGTTGTGAGGTAAATCCATATACAAGTTTTGTTTTATGCTCCCAAACTCTCTTCACTAAATTATTGGTGACGCCGATATAGAGTGTTCCATTGCGGCCACTTGAGAGAATATACACATAAGACATCTTCATAAAATTAAGTTCCTTATTAATTCTTAAAATTCAGAAAGTCGCTGGGTCCCGCGCCAGAAGCATACGCGGGATGACGCAAAGATTAAGGTCAATTTAAAAACAAAGATGTGTGTGCAGGGTAGCCAGCAGGGGAAGGCTTTCTAAGCACCCCAACCCCAAAATAGGTAAACATCAAAAATGACGTACCTGTAAAAACAATAACTTACAGGTACGTCATTGGGAGCGGCATTGCCGTGCCCGTCGGGTATAAGGGTGTAGAATTAATTATTTGTCGGCAACTTCTCTAACATCGTTTTGAATGGAAGACTCTCCGCAATCACGCCAGATGCTTTTTTAAATATCGCAAATACATCATCTTCATTCATTTCTTTTGCTGAATTTTTTTCAACAACTAATTTGGTAAGTTCGATTGCTAACATAACCTGATTTCTGCCGATCTCGATTAACCCGCTTAATACTTCACTCATCATTCCCTCTTCATCATCATAGGAGGGATCCATCATATCGGAAAAAAAATCAAGTTCTTCTTCTTTCTGATTTTTCAGCGCCTTACTTTTTGCCATTTTCTTGCTCCTTTAAATAAAAATCTAATGTTTTTTTCAACCCTGTTTCCAGATTAACAAGAGGTTTCCATCCTAACTTTTCTTCCGCGCGATTAATCGCTGGAACACGCAGAGAAACATCTTGATAACCCGCACCATAATATTTCATTGCATCCACATCAATCAATTTCGTTTTGCTGGCTGCTTCAGCATATTTTGGATATTGCTTAATATATTGGACTAGTAATTCAGCTAACTTGCGGATTGAAATATTTTCAACTGGATTACCAATATTAAAAATTTGATTACGTGAAGAATCATTTTTATTTTCAATCATGGAAATCAAAGCATTCACACCGTCATCAATATACATGAAACAACGTTGTTGAGCACCGCCATCGACTAACATAATATCTTCACCACGCAAAATATTTCCGACAAACTGCGTTAAAACACGTGATCCACCGGGTTTGGGATTTAAAATATTATCTAATTTAGGTCCATACCAATTAAAAGGTCTGAACAAAGTATAGGATAAGCCATGATGCTTGCCGTACGCGTAAATCACACGATCTAATAATTGCTTGGAAGTAGAATAAATCCAACGTTCTTTATGGATAGGACCCGTGACAAGATTACTGTTTTCTTCATCAAAAGTACGGTCAGGACACATGCCATACACTTCAGAAGTGGAAGGAAAAATAATACGTTTACCAAATTCAACGCAATGACGCACGATGGCAAGATTCGCTTCAAAATCCAACTCAAATACCCGTAGCGGTTCTTGCACATAAACCGCGGGGGTCGCAATCGCAACCAGAGGCAACACAACATCAGATTTTTTAATCTGTTCTTTGATCCAATCTTTTTGCTTAGTAATATCACCTGCAGTGAAGTGGAATTTTTTTTGCTGCAAGCATGTTTCCAATTTGTCTTGCGCCATATCCATCGCGGATATTTGCCAATCTGTGTGACGCAAAATGGCTTCACTTAAATGACTACCGATAAACCCGTTTGCACCTAAAATCAAAACATTCATTACACTACCTCATGAAACACACTATACATAACATCAATAACACGATCATGTTCTGCATCGCTCATGCCTGGAAATAAAGGCAAACTGATAATGCGTGAGCATACATTTTCTGCCTGTGGAAAATCACCGGGCTCAAAACCAAATTCATCCCGATAATACGGATATAAATGTACCGCGCGATAATGTAAACCCGTACCGATATTTTTTTCTTTCATGCGCCGCATGAATTCATCACGATCTATGCCCGTCATTTCTTCATTAATGAGTGGCGTGTAAAGATGCCAAGCATGACGATGAGAATAAATCGGTTCAACCGGCAACGTCCATTGCGGCCAATCCGCTAATACTTCTTGATAACGATTGACAAGTTCCGTGCGTCGTTCAATAAATTCATCTAACGCTTTCAGTTGATGCAACCCTAATGCAGCTTGAATATCCATCATATTGTATTTGAAACCGGGTAACACAATTTCATAATCTTGCACACCACTTTTACCAAAACGATTCCAAGCTTCTCTATCCATGCCATGAAAACGTAACAATCCCATTTTTTTTGCAAGCAAAGGATCATGTGTGGTAATGCACCCCCCTTCGCCTGTGGTCATATTCTTATTGGGGTGAAAACTAAAAACTTGTGTATCACCAAAACTACCGATTTTTTTGCCTTTGTATTCTGCACCAATCGCATGCGCGGCATCTTCCAATACACGCAAATTGTAGTTTTTTGCAATTTGATATAAATAATCTAAATCGAGAGGTAAACCGGCAAAATGCACCGGCATGATGACACGTGTTTTATCCGTAATTGCATCTTCTAAGCGATTAAGATCCATATTATAAGTTTCAGGATCAATATCGACTAAAACGGGTTTCGCTCCGGCCAGCACAATGACATTCAATGTGGCGGCAAATGTTAATGGCGTAGTAATGACTTCATCACCTGGTTGTAGATCCATCGCCAATAATGCAATGTGTAAGCCCGCCGTGGCTGAAGCTAAGGGAAGCACATGAGGCGCATTTAGATATTGTTGCAATTTTTCAGTAAATTGCATAACGCGCGGCCCCGTTGTAATCCAGCCCGATTTAAGACACGCTACCACTTCATCGATCGCTTCCTGATTGATAGAGGGACGTGAGAAAGGTAAAAATTCATCGCTCATGAGTGCACCTTTAAAATCTAGAGGATGCGATGATACCGCAAACTATGGCTGGATTATACTATTTAGGTATATAATCCAGCCCGGCCTATCATTTTTGGAGACACATTAATATGAGTATACTCGTTGGCAGAAAAGCGCCTGACTTTACAACATCCGCAGTACTTGCGAATGGAGAAATTAACAATCATTTCAATTTGGCGGAAGCAATCAAAGATAAATATGCAATCGTTTTTTTCTATCCGCTCGATTTCACTTTCGTCTGCCCTTCTGAATTAATTGCGTTGGATAATCGCATTGAAGAATTCACAGCTCGTAATACGCTCGTTTTGGGTGTATCAATCGATTCACAATTTACTCACAGTGCATGGCGCAAGACACCCATTAGCGAAGGTGGAATTGGCCCCGTGCGTTATCCATTGATTGCTGATGTGAATCATCAAATTTGTCAAGCTTACGGCGTTGAACATCCGACCGCACATGTTGCTTTACGCGGCGCATTCTTGATTGATAAACAAGGCCATGTTCGTTCACAAATTATCAACGATCTACCGCTCGGTCGTAACATCGATGAATTAATTCGCTTAGTTGACGCACTGCAATTTCATGAGAAACATGGCGAAGTTTGTCAAGCAGGTTGGATAAAAGGTGAAACTGGAATTAAACCAACTGCAGAAGGCATTGCAAATTTCTTAGCTGAAAATGCAACTGAATTATAGTGAAATGATGTAACTTAAAAAAACCCGCTGATCTGCGGGTTTTTTTATTATAAAAAATATTTTATGTTTTTTATATTTTTTACTTTTAATTAATTAATTCTTTAATTAGAATTGCGCTGCGAAATGGTTTAGCAAGATTTGCATTAATAGTATATTTAAAACGCAAAGCAATAAAAGCTAACCATTTTATCATGATCTGGTTTACTAATTGCCAGCGTAACAACTAAAAATATGTACACCACATCATTTTTAGTCTAAATTTTGCTTGCAATATGGCATATTTATATGTAGTTTTTAAAATCCCCGGATCAAATCAAAAAATCAAGGAGATACAGAAGCATGAAATTAAAACTCGTTGTTGTATCAATGAGCGTGTTAGGTTTGATAAGCTGCCCAACTTTTGCAGCGACAAACTCTCAACACAAGCATCACGTTAAAAAGCATCATCCCGTTGTCACTCAAACCGATTATAAAGATTATAAAGACATGGTTCCTGTTGAAGTTTGCCCACTGTCTGACCCATACATATCTATGTTAGATGCAATGGGCCAAAACATGGGTCGTGCTAAACCAAACGAGGGCTGTCATAAACTTCTTTCTATGGCTGGTGGCGTTAACTTTGATGCTAAATGGGGCAATCGTTCCATGGGTTATCAGGGCGAAAACACCCAGAGAGTTTCTCTGAACGATGCTTACCTCAATTTATATGGTAATGTGAATGAATGGGTTAAAGCATTTGCAAGCATTAGCTATAACAATGCAAGCGATGTAGAAGGTGTGATACCAGGTGGCGTATTTGCTCAGAAAGCGGGTCAATACAGCAATGTTTATCCAACTGGAACGTTGACCTTAGAACAAGGTTACGCGCTAATTGGAAACTTCGACCAATCCCCAATGTTCTTGAAATTAGGTAAATTCTTCCAAGACAATGGTCGTTACATGATCCATCCAATCACACGTACCACAACCCAAGTGCTGACCGAATCATTACAAACTGCAGCACAAATTGGTTTTCTGACAGGCATGGGCTTCCATGGTGATGTTGCTGCATTTGATACACCATTGCTCGGTCGTGGTTCCTATCCATTAACATCCATTCAAGGTCATAAAACAACTGACTATGTAGCTGCATTAGGTTACGACCATATGAGCGACGCGTTCAGTTTTGGCGTGAATGTTAGCTATATCTACAATATGGTTGGCGTTAATGACATTGCACAAGCTATTTCACAATATCAGAGCTTAAACCTCTTCACCAATGGTGGTAGTTACAGAAATCGTGTAGGTGCAGGCGCTATTGATGCTTACATCGGCACGGGTCCATTCTCATTGGTAGGTGACTACGTTTCTGCTGTGAACAACTTCAGCAATAACGATTTAGGCAGCAAAGGTCAGACCGTTGTACCTGCTGGAACAGGCAGTGGTGCTAAGCCATGGGCTGGTAACATCCAAGCGGGTTATAACTTCAACTATTGGGCCAAAAACCAGAACGTTTATTTAGGTTATCAAGCTTCTGGCGATGCAGTTGCAATCTTCTTACCTAAGAATCGTTGGGTAGCGGGTTACAACATCGATATGTGGAAGAACACCAACTTAGGTCTTGAACTGGATCATGATACTGATTACAGCACAAGCCAAGGTGGCACAGGTAACACAAGTAACCTGGTTAGCTTCCGCGCTGCTGTTAAGTTTGGTTAATCGTAAGTGTAAAAAAAGCCCGCTTCGGCGGGCTTTTTTGTTTATGCAGCACCCTCATCCCCTGCCCTTCTCCCAGCTAGCTGGGAGAAGGGTTGGGGATGAGGGTCTACACTTCTACCCCATCCTCAATCGATTCACAATATAACAAAATAACTCCGCCGTTTTCTCCGCATCATAAGACGCCGAATGGGCTTCATCGAGATTAAATGGAATTTTTGCAGATTTAAGCGCTCTTGCTAATACCGTTTCACCCAATGCAACAGCCGCTAATGTTGCAGTATCTAATGTCGTAAATGAATGAAAAGGCGCTGAACGAAAATTACAACGTTTAATGGCTGCCTGAATGAATGCCAGATCAAACCAAGCATTATGGCCAACCAACACAGCGCGTTGACAATTTGTTTGAAGAAGTAACTGATTAATTTTAATAAAAATATTATGTAAAGCCTGCTGTTCAGTAATGGCATAGCGTAACGGGAAAACAGGATCAATCCCCGTAATCGCCAATGCATCAGTATCCAATCGCGCCCCAATAAAAGGTTCCACCGCATAAAAATGCGTTTCATAGGGATGCAACATACCATTCGCATCCATCGTCAGCGTCACCGCAGCTATTTCTAACAACCCATCTGTTAAAGGATTAAGACCCGATGTTTCAACGTCCACTACAACTGGAAGCAAGCCACGAAACCGATTTGCAATATTCAACTTTTTTTGTTTAATCGACAAACGTATAATTCCCAAACATTATTGTATTGTTGGCACATATTAACAAAATTATCCTGATAGTGCCCAGCATTTAGGCTAAACTGGAATAAGAATATGATTTTTGCAAGTCCCATAACGAAACAAACCCCATTGCAAGATGCAATAACCAGCGCTTATCGCAGAGATGAAACCCTTTGCGTTGAAAGCTTATTGTCAGAAGCAACTTTTTCAAAAGATGCATTACAACGGATCGATAAAACAGCAGCAAGCCTCGTCGCGGGCACGCGTCAACATCGCAAAAAACAAGGCGGATTAGATGCATTTTTACATCAATATGACCTTTCCAGCGAAGAAGGCATCGCACTCATGTGTCTCGCTGAAGCCTTACTAAGAATTCCAGATAGTGCCACCGTCGATCTTTTGATTAGTGACAAAATCTCCACGGCCAATTGGGCAAAACATGCCGGCGCCAGTGGTTCTTTATTTGTTAATGCAGCAACTTGGTCTTTAATGTTAACCGGCAAAATTTATGCGCCCATGCTGAATCAACAAAAAACGTTAAGTTCCGCATTACAACGTTTTATCAGCCGAACAGGTAGCACCGCAATTCGTCCTATTATCCTGCAAGGCATGAAAATCATCGGCAAACAATATGTCATGGGCACTACGATAGAAGCGGCTTTAAAACGCGCAAAATCGTTTGAAAAATTAGGTTATCGTTATTCTTATGACATGTTAGGCGAAGCGGCCAGAACTGAGGAAGATGCCCAGCATTATTTTATAGCCTATCAAAATGCCATTCAGGCCATTGGCAAGGCGTCAAAAAACTTAACTCCAATCACCGGTCCCGGCATTTCTATCAAACTTTCCGCACTGCATCCGCGTTATGAAGTGGCGAAATATGAACGTGTACTCAATGAGTTGGTACCCAAATTATTATCCTTGGCAGAAGCCGCCAAAGCACAAAACATTGGTTTAACCGTCGATGCTGAAGAAGCAGAACGCCTGGAGCTTTCACTTGAAATAATAGAACGTGTATTTAGCAATCCAGTATTGAACGGCTGGGAAGGTTTTGGACTCGCTGTACAGTCTTATCAAAAACGCGCGCCTTTCGTGCTGGATTGGTTAGCCGATCTTTCTAAACGTTATCAACGTCGCTTAATGGTTCGTTTGATCAAAGGTGCGTACTGGGATGCAGAAATTAAATTAAGCCAAGTGTTAGGATTGGAAGGTTATCCTGTATTCTCACGCAAAAACTCAACCGATGTTTCATTCATTGCCTGCGCAAAAAAAATATTAGCTCAGCCTGAATGTTTTTACGCGCAGTTCGGCACACACAATGCCTATTCAATTGCGGCAATTTTAGAAATGGCGGGCAGCGAACGTCATTTTGAATTTCAATGTCTGCACGGGATGGGACAACCTGTCTACGATCAACTCGTAGCTAAAATCCCTTGTCGTATTTATGCGCCAGTCGGCACACATAAAGATTTACTCGGTTATTTAGTAAGACGCTTATTAGAAAATGGCGCTAATTCTTCATTCATCAATCGAATTGCTGATGATAAAACACCGATTGAAAAAATTATTGCAGATCCCGTTGCAAGAGTAGCGAGTCTCACACAGAAACCGCATCCTTACATACCTTTACCTAAACATATTTTTGGTGAGGAACGCTTAAATTCATCAGGAGTCGATCTTTCAAATATGCACACACTAGCAGAGTTAAAAAAAGCAATGGAAAAAATGGATGAACAACAATGGCGAGTAGGCCCTATTATTGCTGGGAAAATGCTAACAACGTCAGAAGAGCGACCCGTTTTATCACCCAGCAATCTACAGCGTATCGTCGGTTTTGTGCATCAAGCAACACCGAACGATGTTGAAAATGCGCTTGATAAAGCCCATCAAGCCACCACCCGTTGGGCAAATACAGCCGTCGACGAACGAGCGAATTGTTTAGAACGCGCTGCTGATTTATTTGAAAAAAATACACCCTGTTTGATGACCTTGTTAACACGCGAAGGTGGCAAACACATTAATGATTGTATTTCTGAAATTCGGGAAGCGGTTGATTTCTGTCGTTATTACGCAGCGCGCGCACGAAAAGATTTATTACCCATTAAATTGACAGGGCCGACTGGCGAATTCAATCAACTTTCCTTGCATCCACGCGGCGTCTTTGTGTGCATCAGTCCTTGGAATTTCCCCATGGCTATTTTTACTGGACAGATTGTAGCGGCACTCGTCACAGGGAATACCGTCCTTGCTAAACCCGCTGAACAAACACCACTGATTGCTGCTGAAGTCGTGCGTTTATTACATGAAGCGGGGATTCCAGGCGATGCATTACACTATCTACCGGGTAAAGGCAAAATTGTGGGTGCGAAAGCGGTAGCCGATACGCGTACGGCGGGTGTCATGTTTACTGGCTCAACTGAAACCGCCAAATTAATTCAACAATCATTGACTGATCGACCTGGCCCTATTGTGCCACTGATTGCAGAAACCGGTGGGCAAAATGCCATGATAGTGGATTCTTCCGCATTACCTGAGCAAGTCGTTGCTGATGTCGTGAGCTCTGCATTCAACAGTGCGGGACAACGTTGTTCTGCTTTGCGGGTATTATTTCTGCAAGAAGATATCGCAGAACGTACTTTACACATGTTAAAAGGCGCCATGCGAGAAATGACTTTAGGAGAACCCAGTTTATTATCAACAGACGTTGGACCCGTCATCGACAAAGATGCGCTTAACATGCTCAATACTCATTTTGCCAAGATGCAACGAGAAGCTAAATTAATTTATCAAGTGCCGACAGGCGACTTACCCAACGGTTACTTTTTTGCACCGGCCGTTTTTGAATTAAACGATCTTAGCATTTTAAAACGCGAAGTATTTGGTCCGATTTTACATGTCATTCGTTATAAAGGAAGTGAATTGGATCGGGTATTGGATCAAATTATTAATACCGGCTATGGGTTAACATTAGGCGTGCACAGTCGAATTGATGCCACCATCAAACACATTGAAAGCCGCATGCCAGTTGGTAATATGTATGTAAATCGTAATATGATAGGCGCTGTGGTAGGCGTGCAGCCATTTGGTGGGGAAGGACTTTCAGGCACCGGACCCAAAGCAGGTGGACCGCATTATTTACCACGTTTATGTCTCGAACGTTCAATATCGATTAACACGACGGCAGCGGGTGGCAATGCGACTCTAGTATCATTACGGGAAGAATAACATGAAGAAACACGATCACGATCAGCATGACCATGCACATGACCATAGTGGCCATCACCATGCGCCGCCGCAATCGTTTAATTTTGCATTTGGTATTGCTGTCCTTTTGAATTTTGGCTTCACTATTTTTCAAGCGACTTATGCAATCCTTGCGGGTTCCATGAGTTTGCTTGCGGATGCGGCGCATAATTTTGGTGATGTATTTGGTCTTGTTTTAGCATGGGGCGCCAATTGGTTGTTAACTTTACCTTCACGCAAACGTTACAGTTATGGATTTAAACGCACTACAATTATTGCTGCTTTATCTAATGCATTAATTCTCGTCGCAGGTTCTGCGCTTATCACATATGAATCCATTCATAAGTTGCTAAATATGACGGCTGTGAATGAACATATTGTGATTGTCGTTGCACTCATTGGTATTGTGATTAATGGCAGCACTGCCATGTTATTTATGAAAGGCGCGCATGATGATTTGAATATCAAAGGGGCATTTTTACATTTAATGGGAGATGCCCTAATTTCCATTGGCGTTGTTGTGTCAGCTATCCTCGTGCTCTTTACCAAACAAGTGTGGATTGATCCCCTCATGGGAATTGTGATTGTCATGATTATTTTAATCGGCACCTGGGGATTATTACGGGATTCCATCAGCCTGATTTTGGATGCCATTCCGCGTCACATCGATCATTTGGGAATTGAAGACTATTTACAAAAATTACCCGGTGTCTCGGCCGTGCATGATTTGCATATTTGGGGTTTGAGTACCAAAGAAGTCGCACTGACGGTTCATCTTATCATGCCGAATCGCGTGTTGAGTGATCAAGATTATCAAAATATTAATACGGACTTGAAACATCAATTTCGTATTGACCATGCGACGATTCAAGTTGAAACTGGGAGTGTGGAATATCCATGCGGTCAAATTGAACCGTGTTAGTATAATTGCTAATTAGAGAAGGATCTCATATGCAAAAATTAAAACTTTTTTTACTTTCAACACTGCTCTGTTTATCTGTCGTTAATCTCAAGACGTTTGCGTGTACTGACATTCGTGTCACTGCGAAAGATGGAACTATTTTGATTGCGCGCAGCATGGAATTTGGTGCTGATATGCAATCCAATGTACGCACATCGACACGCAATCGATCATTTGCTATGGTGGCGCCGGATGGCAAACCAGGACTTTCCTGGAAAGCAAAATATGGTTATGTTTATTTTGATGCTATGCAGCAAGATGTTGCAACGGATGGCATGAATGAAGAAGGTTTAAGTGTAGAAGATCTTTACTTGCCGAATTTAGCACAATACCAAACGGTGCAAGCAGGCCAAGATAATCAAGCTTTACCTTATCTTCATTTTGGTGATTGGGTTTTAAGTAACTTTAAAACGGTGGATGAAGTACGTAACGCCATTCCTCTAATAACTGTTTTCGCTCAAACCGTTCCGGGAATGGGTGACATGATTTTCCCGCTGCATTTTTCTATTTTTGATGCAACTGGAAAAGGCATTGTAGTGGAATATGTTGATGGTAAGGTAAACATTTATGATCATTTAGGTGTTTTGACCAATTCGCCGACTTATCCTTGGCACCTCACTAATTTACAAAATTATCTGCATTTAGCGCCGACCAATCCACCTTCGGTTGTGAGTGGTGGAATCACGTTTATTGCCAATGGCCAAGGCTATGGCATGGTAGGATTGCCTGGTGATATTAGTCCACCTTCGCGTTTTGTCAAAGTAGCCACACTCATGCATGTTGCAATTCCAGCAAACGATGCTGCGGGTGCTATTAATCTCGCAGAACATGTTATCAATAATGTGGATATCCCGCTGGGTCTTGCGCGAGAACCTGGTAATGGCAATCCTACAAATGAAACAACGCAATGGGTGGTATTTAAAGATTTGACGCATAAGATACTTTATTATCGTACTTACACGGATATGTCTTTACACGCTGTGCCTTTAGCAAAATTGAATTTTGCCGAAAATGCACCGCGCGTGAAAATGGCTATTGCGGGGAAAGCGACTGTGCAGGATATGACGGGGGAGCTTTTGAAGACGGCGAAGATGGGGTAGTGGATTGGGCTTGCCCTCATCCCCATACGCGTCAAGCTAAGCAAAAATACAGTTTAGAACGTCGTCCCGCGACGCTTT
>CAYRUP010000019.1:0-21749 GCA_964427485.1 uncultured Coxiellaceae bacterium
GCGAAGGATCGCCTTATTATAATTTAGTGATCCTTCGCTGCGCTCAGGATGACAAGCCAAGGAGAAGGGTTGGGGATGAGGGCATCCTAGTATATAATTCCTCATTCATTTACAGCAGGATACCCATGAAAAAAAATATTCATGACGTCAAAACATTACAAGGCATGATTGCGGCATTACAAGCTTTTTGGGCAGAGCAAGGTTGTGTGATTGTGCAGCCATTTGATTTAGAAGTCGGTGCTGGAACGTTTCATCCAGCGACATTTTTACGTGCTATTGGGCCTGAACCTTGGCGAGCTGCGTATGTGCAGCCGAGTCGTCGTCCGTCAGATGGTCGCTATGGCGAAAATCCGAATCGCGTTCAACACTATTATCAATTCCAAGTCGTATTGAAGCCCTCCCCGGCCAATATTCAAGAAATTTATCTCGATTCACTGCGCGCATTAGGCGTGGATCCGATGCTGGATGATATTCGTTTTGTCGAAGATAACTGGGAATCTCCGACACTCGGCGCTTGGGGATTGGGTTGGGAAGTTTGGTTGAATGGGATGGAAGTGACGCAATTCACTTATTTTCAGCAAGTCGGCGGCTTAGAATGCAAGCCGGTCACGGGTGAAATTTCCTATGGTCTTGAACGCCTGGCGATGCCTTTGCAAGGAATTGATAACATCTATGATTTAGTCTGGTGTAAAACTCTGAATGGCGTTGTGACGTATGGTGATGTGTTTCATCAAAATGAAGTCGAAATGTCAAAATATAATTTTGAATTTGCCAATGTAGATGAACTGTTTAAACAATTCCATATGCTTGAACAAGAAAGCGTACGTTTAATTGAAGCGGGTTTGCCGCTCGCCGCTTATGAAATGGCACTCAAAGCATCGCATACCTTTAATTTGCTGGATGCGCGGCGTGCGATTTCTGTGACGGAGCGGCAACACTATATTTTAAAAATTCGCCGCTTAACTAAGTTGGTTGCGGAAAGTTATTATAATGCGCGTCTCGCGTTAGGTTTTCCTTTATTGCAGGATAAGAACAATGCAACAAGTCGTCAAACAGACTAATCAAGATTTTTTAGTGGAAATTCAGACGGAAGAATTGCCGCCCAAGGCGCTCTATCGCTTGGCGGAAAGTTTTTTAACGGAAATAACAATGCGCCTTGCTAAGTTGGACTTGCGTTATCGCGACGCACAATTTTTTGCAACACCACGCCGTTTGGCGGTACTTGTAAAAAAACTCGCGGCCAAACAAGCGGATTCTTCCATAGAACGCAAAGGTCCAGCCTTGGAAGCGGCTTTTGATAAAGACGGCAATCCTACGCCCGCGTGCACGGGTTTCGCGCGTTCGTGTGGTGTAACACCGGATCAATTAATTACGCTTAAAAATGCGCAAGGTGCTTGGGTCGGTTTTCAGCAAACGATCGTCGGTAAATCGGTACAAGAAATTTTGCCGGACATTGTACAACAAGCTTTATCCGCATTACCTATTCCAAAACGGATGCGCTGGGGTAGTGGTTCCGTTGAATTTGTGCGTCCAGTGCAGTCCGTTATTATGTTGTATGGCAATGAAGTCATTGCTGCTGAGATTTTGGGTTGCCGCACAGGACGTTTGACGCGTGGTCATCGTTTTCATAGCAAAAATGTTGTTTCAATCGCAAATCCCGCGCGTTATGCAAAAAGTTTAGAACGAAAGTATGTTATCGCTGATTTTGCCAAACGCAGAGAATTTATCAGTACAGAAGCACGCCGTGCCGTGTCTTTAATCAGTGGCGCAGAAGTTGTGATTGATAATGATCTTCTTGATGAGGTGACTGGTTTAGTTGAATGGCCCGTTGCCATTTGCGGTAGCTTTGATTCTGCATTTTTATCCGTACCTTCCGAAGTTTTGATTGCTGCAATGAAAGATCATCAGCGCTATTTTCCAGTCGTTGATGAAAAAAATAAATTGCTACCTTTTTTCATTACAATTGCAAATATTCAGAGTCGCGATATGACACGAGTTATTGCAGGTAATGAGCGCGTGTTACGCGCGCGTTTATCCGATGCCGCTTTCTTTTTTGCAACCGATAAAAAACAACCTTTGATTGAACGTGTCGACATTTTAAAACACATGATATTTCAGGCAAAATTAGGCACGTTATATGATAAAACTCAACGTGTGGCAGCGCTGACTGCTTTTATCGCGAGTAAAATGCATATTGATACCAAGCAAGCAGAACGTGCTGGAATGTTAGCAAAAACGGATTTGACGACAGCCATGGTCGGTGAATTTCCAGAATTGCAAGGCAAGATGGGATATTACTATGCATTGCATAATGGCGAAAATGAAGCTGTTGCGAATGCGTTAAATGAACAGTATATGCCGCGTTTTTCCGGTGATGATTTGCCTTCTTCTGCAATCGGATGTGCACTTGCCTTGGCAGATCGAATTGACACGCTGGTTGGCATATTTGGAATAAATCAAGCACCCACGGGCGATAAAGATCCCTTTGCTTTGCGTCGTGCGGCATTGGGTTTGTTGCGTATTTTAATCGAGAAAAAATTGAATTTGGATTTGCGCGATTTGCTTGAATTTGCCGCGCAACACTATGCAGAAAAGTTAGCGAACAAAGAAGTGGTCACACAAGTTCTCGCATTTATTTTGGAACGTTTGAAACCTTGGTATCAAGATCAGGGAATTTCATTCGATGTGATTGCGGCTGTTTTCGCGTTAAATATTTCGCGGCCGTATGATATTCATTTGCGCATTCAAGCTGTGCAAGATTTTAAGCGCATGCCGGAAGCCGCATCATTAAGTATCGCAAATAAGCGTGTCAGTAATATTCTTGCCAAATCCGCCAGTCATATTTCAGCAGAACGAATTGATGAGAAACTCTTTGAAAATGATGCCGAATGTGTTCTAGGCAAGACGTTGGCAGCGAAGCGGGATATGGTACTTTCATTTTCAGAAAATGCGAATTATGCGGAAATATTAGCGCAATTAGCGGGTTTGCGTGAACCGGTCGATAATTTTTTTGATCATGTCATGGTGATGGCGGAAGATAAATCGCGCAGAGAAAATCGCTTGTTAATGTTAAAACAATTGCGTGAACTTTTTTTACATGTCGCTGATATTGCGTTACTCCAATGAAGAAAATAATTATTTTAGATCGTGATGGCATTATTAATTATGAATCGGTTGAGTACATCAAAGCACCGGAAGAATGGCATGCGATTCCAGGGAGTCTTGAAGCCATTGCACAATTAAATCGTGCAGGTTATCAAGTTCTTGTTGCAACAAATCAATCGGGTATTGGTCGTCGTTATTATGATGTCATCACATTGGATAGGATCCATGAAAAAATGTTAGATGAATTGGCAAAAGTAGGCGGCTATATTGACGAAATATTTTTCTGCCCGCATTTGCCAACCGATAATTGTGATTGTCGTAAACCGAAACCTGGTTTGTTGTATCAATTGCGAGATAAGTATCAAATCAATTTGGCAGATGTTTTTTTTATTGGCGATAAATTATCGGATGTGCAAGCGGCGAAAACGGCGGGATGTAAACCTTTGCTGGTGTTGACGGCGCATTCCAAAATAAATCGTGAAAATGAGGAATTGGAGGGAGTGCCGTGTTTTGTTAGTTTGGCGGAAGCGGTGCGATATGTTGTTGCTACACCCTCATCCCCTCTCGTAAAAGGTAGGGTGGATTAGATGCGTTTTTTGCATCGTAATCCACGCAATTTCCGGTGGATTACGGCAAAAAACGCCTAATCCACCCTGCCACTTATCTAGGGCCTATATCTATGAGTTGTTTTGTGAGGATTGTTTTCGTCCATTTCTTTTTTTAGTTCAAGCAAAAATTGATGTTGTCCCTTGAGTTTCTCATGTGTTATTGGTCTAGAAAATTTTGTTAAGTTATTTTGCATCCAATACGAATTATATTTCTGTTCCTCTCTTGCTTCTTCCTCTTGCATTCTATACCTATCATTTGAATTAAGAATCATAGCTAAGCAATTGCCTGCTGAATTGGCACATATAAATAATGTAATTATTTGAGATGTATCGCTAGATACTAATTTATCTTTTAAATTTTTTGCTGTTTTTCTAAAAAACATTATTATCTCCATTTATTTTTAATTATGCTCTGAATAAGTCCGGTGGATTACGGCAAAAAACGCCTAATCCACCCTACGAAAAACTAATTTTAATCAGCAGCAGTAGGGTGGATTAGATGCGTTTTTTGCATCGTAATCCACCAAGTTTCTAAGTATATTTCATATGAATTATTAAATATAGGGTTGAGTTATAAGCCCAACCTATAGGTTTAATACTCAGCGTTTTAATCGATTATTTACGGCAGGCTCATTATCAACGTTAGATTGCTGCAATGTATTTGCTAATAATAATTTATTTTTAATTGCTACATCTTCTAGATATACAGGGTATCAAATTGATAAATGTTAGAGAGCAATAACCTATAGCAATTTGATATTTGACCCCGTTACTTGTAGGACCTGATCCATTTGAAGAACAACCGATCGGTCCAAGATTATGTGTGTAATGGCGAGACAACATGTTTACAATTTTCTGGATAAATAGTTTCTTGCGTATTGGGTATTTTTTTACGGAAGAAACCCAGATATTCGCATACTAATCCCGCAGAATCGCTCGATTTCAAACTTGAGTTCACTGCAAAAAATGCTTCATTAAATTTGCTGGGAAGCCTGAGATTATGAACAGTAATATCTCCCAGCTGACTACAAGATACTAATTTTCCTTCAGGGGTAACGTCGAAAAATTGTTTGCTCAGATTGGAAATCCAAATATTTTTTACGTTTACACCCTTGTTATTATAAACTTCAACATATAATGCCGTGTCTGCTTCCACCATTGTCAGGAGGGCAACATATTCGCCCTCTAGTATAAACATAGCATGATACCAATGATATCCTAATGAAACAGAAGTACGACGGACCAAATTGGCATCAAAAAAATGAAGTTGATGATGTTTAAAAAACGAGTCTGGATGCGTTGCCGAACAAACAATATCACCATTCCCAAAAAATTCAATATCTTCGACAGTACACCAGGCTTCGTCGGAGACTTTTTGACTTACCTTCGTCTTAAAAAAATTATCCGCAAGTATGAGTTCAGAGCCGCTAGAATATAATATTGTATTGGAAAAAGTAATACAGTTTTTTATGTAATGAGGTAAATGACTATTTTTTTCATGCTTTAAGATGTCATTTTCATAACTGTAGATATCCGGATGATTGTTTTGTCTGATGAGTAAAGTATTATTCGGTAATAGACAAGCAGAATGTGATCCAAATTCAATAAATTTTTGGAACACGCACTGTGCTTTATTAATATTTAATAGAGCAAGTATAGGATCCTTAACAGGGCTATCTCGCTTCGGGATAAATAATAAAATCATTTTTTCATCTTGGAGCGAGATAATTTCTATTCGTCCCAATAGAACTAAAGGTGGGATTGTCATTTCAATTGAAATGGTTGATTTATCCTCGATGATTACTATTATTTTTTTATCCTGGTCCCTGTATATTTTAACGAAACGATTATTTTTTAATGCAGCAAACGAAATAATTTTTCTAGTGTACATACAATTATCCTATCAATATAATCTAAGACTTGAATCTTAGTACATGACAAAAATTTATTTCAACCACACAACACGCCGGGACGACGGTTTTGTTTTTTGTCGTTTACTGAGGACTTGAATATATCCAAATTTGAAGTAATAACCTATAGCAATTTGATATTTGACCCCGTTACTCTTTCATTAATACCCTACCGCTTTCCCCGCCGTCCGCCTAGCATCACTTCCTCCATACAAAGTTCCATCCACTGGATCAATTAAAATCGCTTCCACCGCTCCCCAGGTTTCAGCACGCGTTTTAATAGGATATCCCATCGTTTCCAGATTCTTGATCGTATCAGCAGAAAGCGTGTGTGGCTCTGTCTCAATCACATCCGGTTGCCATTGATGATGAAAACGCGGTGCATCGACGGCTTGTTGAATATTCATTTTGTAATCGATGACATTTAATAACGTTTGCAACGTGGCTGTGATAATACGCGGTCCACCGGGACTGCCTAGCACCATAAACAAGTGACCTTTTTTCAAAACGATAGTCGGCGTCATTGAACTCAAGGGTTGTTTACCGGCTTTAATTTCATTCGCATGACTTTGCACTAAACCAAATTGATTGGCAGCACCACTTTTTATCGCAAAATCATCCATTTCATTATTGAGAAAAAATCCCGTGTTGCCTGCAATCACTTTTGCACCAAAATAACTATTTAACGTATAAGTGACGGAAACCGCATTGCCATTTTTGTCGACCACAGAATAGTGCGTTGTATGCGTACTTTCTTTAGCTTTGGTATGAGAATTGATTTCAAATGATGACGTCGCGCGAAAATTTTGAATTTTCTTGTGAATTTGATCAGCGTATTTTTTTGAAATGAGTTCTTCAGTCGGATTATAAATAAAATTCGGATCGCCTAATTTACTATTTCGATCAGCAAAAGCATGCCGGAATGCTTCAGTAATATAATGCACACTTTGCGCGGAGTGATAACCTAATTGATTTAATGGATAATATTCGAGAATATTCGCTGTTTCGCATAAAGTAATCCCACCCGAACTCGGCGGCGGTGCAGAAATAATGGTGTAACCACGATAATTGCACTGAATCGGCGTCATTTCACTCACGGTATATTGCTTAAAATCTTGCATACTTAAAATACCGCCGTGCACTTGGCTGGCTTTTACGATCGTTTCAGCGATGGATCCTTTATAAAAAACGTTTGGGCCTTTTTCTGCAATCAATTTTAACGTATTCGCTAAATCAGTTTGCACGAATTTATCGCCTACTTGGTATGGCTGTCCATTCTTTAAAAAAATGGCGGAAACATTGGGTTGTTTTTTAAAATCCTGCATCGATTCTTTGATGAGTTTGACATCATAGCTTGTTAAAATGTAGCCTTGTTCTGCAAGACGAATCGCAGGTGCCATGACGACTTGACGTTTGAGCGTGCCATATTTTTCTAAAGCGGTATCCAAACCCAACACCGTGCCAGGCACGCCTACCGCTAAATAACCCAGTGTACTTTTACCCGGTATGATATTGCCTTTCGCATCAAGAAATAAGTCGGGTTTCGCAGCGAGAGGGGCTTTTTCCCGAAAGTTCAGAAAAATATTTTTCCCATTGGCAAGATGAATTGTCATAAAGCCGCCACCGCCAATGTTTCCGCAACAGGGGGTGACGACAGCCAGGGCATAGCCAACGGCAACCGCAGCGTCAATTGCATTGCCGCCTGAACGCAACATACTCGCCCCTACCTCTGAGGCAAGCTGTTGTTCGCTGACAACCATGCCCTGTTTTGCGGCTACGGGTTCGGGTGAGATAGCTAGAACATGGAGAGGTGCCAGGCACAAAAGAAAAAATATTCCCTTAATTTTTCTCATAAAGTTATACTACATTTCCACGGATCTTCATGATAAAGGGAAAAGGAATGAGGGTAAATGACAAACTAATAGGTGGTTTAATGAAATCAAAATCTATTTTCTATCGAATGAATTTATACCTTCGTTCGTTGCTATTTTCAATTATTATGGCTTTGACAGTGCTGTTTTATAGTTTCTTTTGCATCTTAGCGTATCCTTTTCCGTTTCGTTATCGTTATGCGATTATTATGGCTTTCACGGGTGCCATGATTTGGCTTTTGAAAGTAATTTGTGGTGTAAATTATAAAATTGAAGGTCTGGAAAATATTCCAAAAGATCGCGTGGGAATTGTGTTAAGTAAGCATCAATCGGCCTGGGAAACTTTTTTGTTACCCCGACTTTTTCATCATTCGGCGATTATTTTAAAGCGTGAATTATTATGGGTGCCATTTTTTGGCTGGGGTTTGCGTTTGGTTGATCCAATTGCGATTAATCGCAGAGATAAAACCAGTGCGATGGAACAAATCATTGCTAAAGGCCGCAAATGTTTAGAGGAAGGGCGTTGGATTATTATGTTTCCGGAAGGCACACGTATTCCTTATGGAAAAGTCGGCACCTATCGCGCTGGTGGCACTCGACTTGCGGTTGCAACGGGATATCCTGTGATCCCTGTTGCACATAATGCCGGGCGCTATTGGTCTAAAAGAGGATTGTTGAAATATCCCGGGACGATTCAGGTGGTGATTGGTCCTTTGATTGAAACCAAAGGTAGGAAATCGGAAGAAGTGTTGGCGGAAGTGAAAAATTGGATTGAGGGGAAGGTGAAGGAAATTGGACCCCCATAGGCGTCAAGCTAAGCAAAAATACAGTTTAGAACGTCATCCCGCGACGCTTTTTAAGCGGGATCCAGCGCCTTTTTTGGAAAAATATTTAATAAAAGGCGCTGGATCCCGCTTGAAAAGCGTCGCGGGATGACGTTCTAACTAACTTTTTCGCTTAGCTTGACGCCTATGAGGTAACCACCATCACTCCATCACACAACTTTCTTTACCCTCAGCACACACGGCAATCGGTGACTTAGGCGCAATGATATTTTTCAATTGGCTATAAGGAATTTCAACCTCTTGCGGTCCGTAAACATAAGGCGCAACTTGGTATTCATCAAACGTAATTAAAATAGAATCCCCTTGCAAATTCCAGAGTTGATAATTTTTCGCAATCGGCGCAGTACCCTCTTTAATCATCCAGGTATCCTTCAATTGCGCATTCAGTTTTTGGCTAGCGTATTTTGCAAAAACACTTAAATAATTTGCGCCGGGTTTGAAAATATCACGCAAGGCTAATGTTTTCCCTTTGCTTAAATCAAAATTAATCACTTGATGTTGATGATAAGGATGTGCTCGACCTG
Source organism: uncultured Coxiellaceae bacterium (assembly GCA_964427485.1). GTDB lineage: Bacteria > Pseudomonadota > Gammaproteobacteria > DSM-16500 > DSM-16500 > CAYRUP01. The sequence goes on from CAYRUP010000019.1 coordinate 8,864, forward strand.
CCTGCATGCCTTCTATGGATAAACGCACACTGAGGATGATTTGATTAGCTGGTTTAAGTGCGCTTACATCATAATCAATGCTAAGCGTATTATGTTTCATGGATTCGGGTAACGTTTGCATATGCGGCATATCGGCTTTGACATAATTTTTAAATTGCTGCACGCTTTTCGTGACAGTGTCACTGACTAATTGGTTGAAAGCTTTTGCATGAGCAGATAAATTTTCGCCGGAAATTTGCGGGTAACTTACGTTAATAATGTACGGTAGTGTTAGATCTTCTTCATGTTTTTTGGTAGGCACGATTTCAAGACCCTTATCGAGCGTCACCGTTTCTGCTGTTTTCTTTTCATCACTTGTGGGTGCCGATGTGGCAGTCGTGGCATTCGGTTGATTTGCAGTTGGGTTGATGGTGGCCGTGCCAGAGGGAGAAGACGCTTGTGCAATGTCGAATACAGGGGCCTCATCAGCGAAGCTATAACCTGAAAATAAAAGCGTTAAGATTAAAATGCCGGTTAGTTTTTTCATCGGTGTTACCTTTTTAATACAAATCGTAAGTGGACAAAAATATAACAGAGGTGTGTTTATTGGGTCAATGGGAATTTAAGTTGGTACTTCCCCCCAAGACGAGTAAAATACCCTAGATGAACCTCGCATTTTGTCTTTTTAATTATTTCCCTTTCGGTGGATTACAACGGGATTTTCTGCGTATCGCAAAAGAATGCGTGCGACGCGGACATACCGTTGATGTGTATACCACTCAATGGGAAGGGGAAATGGATCCTGTTTTACCCATTAATCTCATAGTGCCCAAAGGTTGGCAAAATCACACCCGAACCCAATATTTTGTGAAAAAGTTGCAAGATATTTTCGCGCAAAAAAAATATGACTTCCGCATTGGTTTTAATAAAATGCCAGGGCTCGATATCTATTACGCGGCGGATATTTGTTTTCAAGCCAATGCCCGCGCCAAACATGGAGCCTGGTTTCGTTTATTGCCGCGTTATCGCCATTGGGTCGCATATGAAAAAGCGGTGTTTGGACAAGATAAAAAAACTGAAATATTGCTGATTGCCGAAACGGAACAATCCGTATTTATGCATTATTATCATACCGATCCAGCTCGTTTTCATTTGCTTCCACCCGGTATCGCACGCGATCGAGTGGCACCTGCCAACAGAGATGCACTGCGTATTCAAGCGCGAGAAAAATTTCAATTAAAAAAGGAAGAATTTTTATTATTAATGGTGGGTTCCGGATTTCAAAACAAAGGGTTGGATCGCGCTATACACGGTTTAGCAGCGTTACCTGATTCGATAAGAAAACGTACCCAATTATTTGTCGTGGGCGAAGACCACGCTGAGCGTTTTAAACGACAAGCAAAAGGATTAAATGTACTTTCAGACATCCGTTTTTTAGGTGGACGTAATGATGTGCCCGAGTTAATGCTAGCAGCCGATTTATTCGTACATCCCGCTTATTACGAAAATACCGGCACTGTACTGCTTGAGGCTATCGTATCGGGTTTGCCAGTGCTGACCACCGATATCTGTGGTTACGCACATTATGTCAATGATGCGGCAGCGGGTATTGTATTACCATCGCCTTACCAGCAAGAGCAATTCAATGCTGCATTACACGATATGCTATTATCTCCTAAACGTAACCTCTGGCAGCAAAATGGCATCACCTTTGCTAAACATGCCGATATTTACAGTATGCCAGAACGCGCAGTGGATTTTATTGAGTCGTTAGAGAATGCTGAAGCTCGATCCTGAACTAAAAAAACAGTTTTCCCCGCAATTGCCGTTATTTGAGCAAATCATGGCATTACAGGGTGTCATTTATCGCGAACTCGAAAATCGGCGTACACAGCAATTCATCCTGGGTGGAAAAAATTATTTTGTGAAGCAACATTTTGGCGTGGGTTGGAAAGAAATATTCAAAAACTTATTTCAACTGCGGCTGCCGGTTTTAAGCGCGAAAAATGAATGGCGTGTGTTAGAACATTTACAGCCGCTTCCGGTCCAAACACCTGACCTCATGGGGTATGGTTGTCGCGGAATGAATCCAGCGAAATTGCAATCTTTTATCATCACACGCGAATTACCTGCACATATCAGCCTAGAAGATTTTTGCAAAAATTGGCGGTCTACTCCGCCTTCTTTTCGTTTGAAACAACAATTAATCGGCGAAGTGGCGCGCATTGCCCGTGTATTACATGAAAATGGTATCAATCATCGCGATTTTTACATTTGTCATTTTTTGTTGGATCAAAAATCCCTGGGCAAAGACGATAAAATACCTGTACTGTATGTGATTGATTTCCATCGCGCAGAAATCCGTAAGCAAACACCGCTGCGCTGGATTATTAAAGATATAGCAGGTCTTTATTTTTCGAGCAAAGATTGTGGCTTGACACAACGCGACTTATTGCGTTTTATGAAAAAATATCGTAATAAATCATTAAAGCTGATCCTAACCAAGGAAGTAGCCTTTTGGCAGAGGGTAAAAAAACGTGGCGATAAGTTATATCAACAACATGCAGGCTGACAACATACCAGAAACAACCTGGAAAGATCTTCTTTATGCGAATCGCAGCACTGTCATCGTGCCTTTTCAAATGAAGCTGGGCGAGCATGATGCGCCCCTGCAGTGCGAGCAAATCTTGCGGATTATGCCCGGCAAACGTTTGGTCGCATGCGGCACTTGGAATGATCAAATGGTCGTTGCCAAATTATTTTTTGGTCAGCGCGGCGCAAAAAGGCATTATGCGACAGAATTAAATGGCATTGAAACACTGCTTTCTTCCGGTGTTCCCACACCTCGCTTACTTTTTTATGGAACTGCGTATCAAAAACGCGTGCATGTATTGTTATTTGAGCAAATTGTCGATGCACGCAATTTAGAGGATTTATGGCAGGGAAAAACGAGCCTCGAAGAACAAGTACCCCTGATGCATGCAGTCACGATTGAATTAGCCACGCAACATGTTTTAGGCGTGGTGCAGACGGATTTGCATTTTAAAAATTTTTTGTTGAAGGGCAATCAGATTTATACATTGGATGGCGGCAGCATTGAAAGTTATCACGAACCATTAGCGAAAAAACCCAGTTTAGATCATTTAGGTTTGTTTTTCGCGCAATTGGGTGTGGGCACCGAAAAAATGCAACAAGCTTTATTTCAAGCTTATGCGCGCGCGCGTGGTTGGATCGTGAAACCAGCGGATATTGAATATCTGAATGCAGCCGTTAAACGCTGGAATCAGTCGCGTTGGACAACGTATCAGGAAAAAGTCATGCGTAATTGCAGCGCTTTTGCCCGAATCAAAAAGCCGGGTGCCTTAATTATGTATGACAGAGACTTTCTTTCCGACAAATTCCTGGCGTTTCTGGCAAATCCCGAATCGGTATTTACGGATCCACAAAATAAAATATTAAAAAAAGGTCGTACTGCAACCGTTGTCAAAGCGAACATCGATGGCAAAGTGTTAGTCGTGAAACGTTACAATGTGAAAGGCGCTTGGCATTGGTTGCGCCGCAGCCTGCGAACCACGCGTGCGGCAAAATCCTGGCGCTTAGCCAATTTACTGCGCTTATTTGGTGTGCCCACGCCGAAACCCATCGCATTTATTGAAAAACGTTTCTTTGGGTTTCGAAACAAATCTTATTTTGTCATGGAATATGTGCCCGGCGAACATTTAGGGGATTATTTTGCGAAATACAAACAAGATGACGCGCATTTTGAAAAAATTGCGCTGCGCGTTATCACATTATTGACTAACTTGACTAAATTGCGCCTGAGTCATGGTGACTTGAAAGTAACAAATATTTTAATTCACGATGATCACCCCGTGATGATTGATCTGGATGGCATGACGGAACACAAAACAAAAATGGGTGCGGCGAAAGCATTCAAAAAAGATTTCAAACGGTTTTTAAAAAATTGGGAAAAAAGACCTAGTGTGAAAGCGTTTTTCGAGCGATTGTTATAGAGAAAATTTAAATGTGTGGAAGTCTGACCCCAATGGCACTCTGGAAATGACTGTACTCAGGATGACAAGGGAGAATGGGGAGCGGTAGAGGAAAAGCTATCTTTTACAAAAGAGACGTCTCTTTTGTTGAGCAAATCAAGAAAAGAGACGTCTCTTTTCTTGATTTTCAATTCAAACAAAGAAAAAATTAAACACAAACAGCGGAGTGAATCATGCTTAAAAATTTATCTATCGCAGATTGAAAAACACGACAAAGAACAACAACAATACCTAGAACGAAAAAAAGAAATAGATTCATTTTTTAAATTTTTCTCAAAGAAAAGAAAACACGGTGATGAAAATAGCCATGAGGTTTTTATTCCAGAAGATGTTGTTAGCATTATTGATGATTACATAAGACCGGCAAGTATTCCTACGCAAACAAGAAAAAAATATAAGCCATAATTTTATTCTGAAGGGTGGCCTAGGGTATGAAAAGTAGGGTGGATTAGATGCGTTTTTTGCATCGTAATCCACCAAATTTACGGTGGATTACGGCAAAAAACGCCTAATCCACCCTACGAAAAACTGCGCTAAACTCCCTTCTCCCGTTTGCGGGAGAAGGGCAGGGGATGAGGGTCTTCAAAAGGAGATTTTATGCACCTCAAGAACAAATCACTTTTCCGCCAACAATGTTATTCCAATGGAAAATGGATCGATGCAAATAATAAAAAAACACTTTCTGTCACCAATCCATTTGATAATCAGATCATGGGTCATGTTCCTCTTTGTGAAGCAGCTGAAACGAGTCAAGCGATAGGCAGTGCACAAGCGGCATTTTTAAAATGGCGCGAAAAAACCGCAAAAGAACGCGCGGATTTAATGTGGCGTTGGGCTGAATTAATTGATGAAAACAAAGAAGACCTTGCACGTTTAATGACGTTGGAACAAGGCAAGCCTTTGACGGAATCGCGTGGCGAAATCGATTATGGCAATTCATTTATTAAATGGTTTGCTGAAGAAGGCAGACGCATTTACGGCGACATTATTCCTTCGAATAAACCCAAGCAACATTTATTAGTAATCAAACAACCTATCGGTGTAGTAGGCGCCATTACGCCTTGGAATTTTCCCATTGCGATGATTACCCGAAAATGTGCACCCGCTTTAGCTGCGGGATGCACCGTCGTCATCAAACCCGCGAGTGAAACACCATTTTGTGCGCTGGCATTAGCTGTATTAGCTGAAGAAGCAGAAATTCCACCGGGGGTAATTAATGTGATAACGGGTTCTGCAGAAAAAATAGGTGCTGAACTGACATCGAATCCCATCGTCCGAAAAATTTCATTCACAGGTTCAACTGCAGTTGGCAAATTATTAATGAAACAAAGCGCAGAGACGATAAAAAAGATTTCATTGGAGTTAGGTGGTAATGCACCTTTTATTGTATTTGAAGATGCGGATTTGGATGCGGCAGTAAAAGGTGCGATGGCATCGAAGTTTCGTAATACAGGTCAGACTTGTGTGTGTGCAAATCGAATTTTGGTGCAAGAAGCGGTGTATGATTCGTTTTCGCAAAAACTATTGGCGGCTGTCAAAAAATTAAAAATGGGTAATGGATTGGATGAGGGTGTCGATCAAGGACCCTTAATAAGTGAAGATGCTATTCAAAAAGTGAAAAAACATATTGCGGATGCGACGGAAAAAGGCGCGCAAATTTTATGTGGAGGTAAATCCAATTCCACAGGAAAATTATTTTTTGAGCCAACGATTTTAACGGATGTGACGCAAGCGATGCGGGTTGCGCGTGAAGAAACCTTTGGTCCCGTCGCTCCGCTTTTTCGTTTTTCGAGCGAAGAAGAAGCGCTTAGGATGGCAAACGATACGGAATTTGGTTTGGCAGCGTATTTTTATAGTCGAGATATTTATCGCATTTGGCGTGTGGCAGAAAAACTGGATTACGGTATGGTAGGAATCAACGAAGGAATTGTCTCAACCGAAGTTGCACCGTTTGGCGGCTATAAAGAATCTGGAATTGGGCGTGAAGGTTCAAAGTATGGGATTGATGAATATGTGGAGATTAAATATCTTTGTATGGGTTAAGCCCTCATCCCCGACCCTTCTCCCGCTAGCGGGAGAAGGGAGATTTTTTTAGCTCCCTTCTCCCGACGTAGTTGGGAGAAGGGTCGGGGATGAGGGTGCAAAATATTACGCCTTGCCCTACCGCTTCCCCACATCCGTACTTTCAAAAATCTTATCAGCCGATGCAGCCACAAACCCCGTATATAATTCACCGTTTTTTAACAAATAACGTTTCGCAAACTCATAATAACAAGAGGGGATTTTATACGTGCCTTCAGAAAATGGAACATCCACTTCTTCAGCCAATGTACTGGATTGTTCGAGATAGTCTATCGGTTTGCCTTTGACTAAACCGCCAGATGAATTTAATTTAAAACCATGCTGCAGCAAATGATCATTCACGTTTGTTATTTCCGTAAATTGCTGGAAGGCGTTGACATTCACCGTAAAATGATTCGCACAAAATCCGAATGCATACATCCACGCAGCATATTCTGATTCTTTCAGTAATTTTTGATACGTTTGATAACTCAATGGTTTCCACCAAACGCCCGAAGTCAGAAATTTTTCTGAATGCAATGCATCCATCGGAATTTGATTCACGCAAGCAGTCACACAGGCTTGCAACTCGGGACTAAAATTTTCTATTAACAATTCACTGATAAATACTTTAGGCGCTTTAGGATCTTGGTGTTCATAATGTTTGGCATATAATTTTTTGACGGGGAAATCATACGTGCCTTTTTCTGTATAACCATAATCAATAAAAAATTTCGCTAACTGATCGATGTTAATGCGCGGATGATTAAACGTACGAAAAGCCACATGATCATTAATAATTTTCTCACCTTCATTGCTAAAAAGTTGATGGACTTTATTCGCGTGAGGATTACGCTTAATGTAATCTTGCCAGAGTGCTTCAAATAATGTTTGGTAACTCATGCTATTTCCTTTTCATTCATAATGCGTATTAATGCTTCCAGCGGATGCTGTAATTTAATATTTTTAAAACGCTTGACTTGACTACGACAGGAATAACCCGTTGCTAAAACATGTTTTTCAGGCTGTGTAATTTGCGCGATGTGACGCTGCCAATCCATAGCAAATAATTCACGTGAATGTGTTTGATGTTCTCGCTCATGTCCATAAGCGCCTGCCATACCGCAACATCCTGCGGCAAGTGGAATCAAGTTAATGCCTAAAGCCGCAAAAATAGTTGTCCATTGTTTTTCAGTTTCAACCTGCGCTGTTTTTTCCGTGCAATGACTCAGTAAATAATAGGTTTCCTGATTCAATAATTTAGGCAATTTATCGATAACGTGTAGTAAAAATTCCTGTGGTAATGCCACATGAAAACCTAATTTTTCTTTGCCCACCATTTTTTGATACTCATCCCGATAAGTCAGTGTGATACTCGGGTCAATTCCAAGTAGAGGAATAGAAAGCGCGCCTAATTTCCGAAGATAAGCAATATTGCTTTCCACTTGTTGTTTAAATTCCGCGAGAAAACCGGTTACGTGTAAAGGTTTGCCATTTGGAAAATAAGGTGCGATATAAACTGAAAATCCTAACGCTGAAAAAAAATCAAAACAGGCGATTAAAATATTTTTTTCATAAAATGAAGTGAAGGCATCTTGCAATAAAATAAGCGGATTGGGTTTTAACTCAGCGACATTCGTTGGAATATTGTTTAATTCGAATTCCGACAAATCACGCTTATGTTGTAATAAATTAACTTCGGGTGGATCAATTATTTTCACAAATGATTTTAATGCCAGCCGCAGTAATTTGCGTTGACCCAGCCAGTTAAAAAAGCGCGGAAACCGCGCTTGTAATTTTGCAATAGATTCGCCTTTTGCAATAAAATAATCGCGTAAATGACGAGGATAACGCTGATGGTAATGCACAAGAAATTTAGCTTTAAAATCGGGAACGTCCACATTCAGCGGGCATTGATTAGCGCAAGCTTTACAGGCTAAACAACCTGCGAGTGCAGAATAAACTTCATGGGAAAAATCGGGTTTTTTGCTGAGACTATTCCACCATCTTTTTAAAAAATGACTGCGAAAATATATTCTGTCCAACCCATAATTTTTTTTCGCAAGTTGACGTAACCATTCACGCACAACGGTGGCTCGCCCTTTGGGGGAATGCACGCGATCTTTGGTTACTTTGAAGGAAGGGCACATGACATCTTGTGTCGCGTAATTAAAACATGCACCATTGCCATTGCAGGCAATCGCGGCAGCATAATCGGTATTTCCGGCAGCAGATATTTGTTTGTCATAATGACCACGCAGGGGCCCTAGCAATTTCACCACAGATTCGCTTGAATCAAGCGGTGTTGCGATTTTTCCGGGATTTAATTTGTTGTGTGGATCAAACAAAGATTTAATTTGGCGTAGTGCGAGATAAAGTTCATCACCAAAAAAATCGGGACCATATTCACTGCGGAAACCTTTCCCATGTTCTCCCCACATGACTCCGCCGTATTTTTTAACGAGCGCAACTAATTCATCGGATAATTCGCGTACGAGTTTTTCATCTTCTGCATGACGTGTATCAAGCGCAGGTCGCACATGCACACAACCTGCATCCACATGACCATACATGCCATAAATTAATTGATGACGATCGAGCAATGCTTTGAATTCACCAATATAATCCGCTAATTTTTCTGGCGGCACTGCGGTGTCTTCAATAAATGGAATCGGACGGCGCGTGCCATCTTGTCTTTTACTGATGAGACCGACGGATTTTTTACGTAATTCCCATAATAATTTTATTTCTTCTGCATTTTTAGCAAGATAATAACCTACGGCATGCGGGCTATTATTAATATTAGTGCATAATTCGGTGATTTGCGGAATAAGTGCTTCTTCAGTATCCCCGATAAATTCAACCAAATTAATGGCATTAGCATCATCAATAAATTCTTTAATTTGAAAATAAAGACTATCTTTGCGTGCAAGAGCAATGAGTTTTTCATCAATTGTTTCGATCACTAGGGGTTTTATGTTTGCAGTGATTTCTGTAGCGCGTAAGGCGTCTTCAAAATGGCGATATTTTATGACAAGTAATTTTTGAAATGGAGGGAGTGGTGTTAATTTTAATGTGCATTCACTGACAACGGCAAGCGTACCTTCTGAGCCGCAGATCAGATAATTTAAATTTAATTTATCTTGATAGGCTTTTTGTAGGTTATAACCATTGAGTGTGCGTGGCGCTTTAAAAAATTTTTCCTGAATTAACGTTTGATTTTTTAATAAAATTTCTGTGAGTTGTTGTTGCAAACGATCTTTCGGATTCAATTGCTGAGTGTGGATCACTTGACCGTTACTCAGTACACAAGTGATGTCTTTTATATGGTCACTCGTGCGGCCAATAATTTTGGAGCCATTGCCGCAAGCATCGGTGTTTAACATGCCACCCAACGTTGCGCGATTACTGGGAGAAATATCAGGCGCAAAATGCATACCATAAGGGCGTAAGTATTGATTCAATTGATCGAGCACGACACCCGGTTGGACGCGCACCCATTTTTCTTGCAAATTGATTGCGAGAATCGCATTTAAATATTTGGAGCAATCAAGAATAATGCCTGCCGAAAGCGATTGTCCATTGGTTGCGGTACCGCCACCGCGCGGGGCAAAACGAATTGTTGTGAATTCGGGTTCATTACTCAATGTTAACGCGATGGCTATATCAGCTGTGCTGCGAGGATAAACGACCGCTTGAGGGATGACTTGATAAATACTGTTATCCGTCGCAACGGATAAACGCGTTGCGTAATCCGTTTTAATTTCGCCGGAGAAGGCGCTAGATTTTAGGCGAGTAAGATAGCTAAGATAATTTTTTTCGATGAGATTGTCGGGAGTTATTCTTGGGAGCATAGAGGTTACTCTACAATAGATTTTTGGAATTTGAAATACGGTTGTCCCTCATCATCAGAACTTTATGTCATCCTGAGCGCAGCGAAGGATCGCCTTATTATAATTTAGCGATCCTTCGCTGCGCTCAGGATGACATAAGGTTCCTGGAATGAGGGCGTTCACCCAATCTCAAATCGAATCCCCTGTGCCAACGGCAAAGCATCACCCCAGTTAATCGTATTCGTTTGCCGCCGCATATACGCTTTCCACGAATCTGAACCCGCTTCACGCCCACCGCCAGTGTCTTTTTCACCACCGAATGCGCCGCCAATTTCAGCGCCCGATGTGCCAATATTAATATTGGCAATACCACAATCACTCCCGCGTGCTGATAAAAATGCTTCTGCATGTTTAAGATTCAGCGTGAATAACGCAGAAGACAAACCATGCGGCGAATGATTTTGCATGGCAATCGCGTCATCGAGTGTTTTATATTTCATGATATATAAAATCGGTGCAAACGTTTCACGCTGCACGACATCCCAGTCATTCTGCGCTTCGACCAACGTCGGTTCAACAAAAAATCCAGGACGATCCAAGACATGACCACCAAACAAAATTTTCCCCCCGGCTTTTTTAATATCCGCAATCGTTGTTTGGTAAAGATCCACGGCCGTTTGATCAATCAGCGGGCCCATCAGATTTTTTTCATCCAATGGATCACCGATCGTAATTTTGGGATAGGCATGAGCGAGTGCGGCAACTAATTTCGTGTAAATCGATTCATGCACAAACAAACGACGCGTCGTTGTGCAACGTTGACCGGCTGTTCCCACGGCACCAAAAACAATGGCGGGAATTGCCAGTTTCAAATCAACGGTTTCATCCACGATAATCGCATTATTTCCACTTAATTCGAGCAGAGATCGACCCAGACGGGCTGCGACCATTTCATTCACTTTACGTCCCACTGTCGTTGAACCCGTAAATGACACTAAGGCGACACGTTTGTCATTCACAAATTGTTTTGCAAGCTCGTTATTGTCCGTGATAAATAACGAAAAAATGCCGTGCAAATTATTTTTTGCCATCACCGTATTACAAATATGCTGTACGGCGACCGCACAGAGCGGCGTTTTCGGCGAAGGTTTCCACACGACGGTATTGCCGCATATCGCTGCAATAAAAGCATTCCACGCCCAAACAGCGACAGGAAAATTAAATGCGGTAATGACACCGACGACACCCAGCGGATGCCATTGTTCATACATGCGATGCAAAGGCCGTTCAGAATGCATGGTCTGGCCATACAACATGCGCGCTTGACCCACAGCAAGATCAGCCATGTCTATCATTTCTTGCACTTCACCGTTGCCTTCTTGTTTGGATTTACCCATTTCCAGCGAAACTAAGCTGCCCAATGCATCTTTGTGTTTACGTAATTCTTCGCCTATCTGGCGCACGATTTCACCGCGTTTGGGAGCGGGCAACATGCGCCATTCTTGAAATGCTTTTTGTGCTTCGGTTATGACAGTTTCATAATCTTTACGCGAACAATCATAAACCGCGCCAATCGCTTTGCCATCGGTTGGATTATAAGAAACAATTTCATTGTCAGTTGTGTTTGACCACCATGTGGAACCCGTGCTGGCACTCGCGTTTTTGGCGGATAAATTCAGTGTTTTTAAAATATCAGTCATGTGATTCTCTTTATGCGTAATATTGGCCAAATCGATTTTGAGTTAAATCTTCTAGCGAAAATTGTTCTTGCTTTACCAAGCCATGATATTTTCCAGGCTGGCTGACAACCATATCCAACACAGCGCATACAGCTGATGCGGTTGTCAATTGAATAGCAGACCAGCGGTGGTTGCCAATTTTTTTCGGATAGAATTTTTTTACATAATTTTCTTCGGTATACAAAGAATCTTGCGTGCCCGTGACAGAGACATAAACGAGCACAACATCTTGTCCCGTTTTCGGAATGCAATTTTCTAGAATACGTTTTAAAGTTTCTCGATCATAATTTAATTTAAGATCATTCATTAAAAACCGCATTTTTTCACAATGTCCTGGGTAGCGAATGGTTTTATAACTCAAAGATTTCACGCGGTCTTTATAAGAATCAGCTAGGCTCCCAATGCCGCCTGAGGTGTTGAAAGCTTCATAAGTCAAACCATCAATTTTAATTTCTTCCAAATCATCCAACGGCAGCAATTGCACTTCTTTGCCGTTGACAATGCCTTGACAAAGATTGCCATATTCGTTGATTAAACCATCGGTTGACCAAGTAAGAGAATATTGCAACGCATTGCTGATATTAATAGGCAGTGCGCCGACGCGCATTTTAACGCTGTCTAAGCTGGGAAAATGTTGCATCAATTGATTTGCCACAATACTAATAAATCCAGGCGCCAATCCACACTGGGGCACAAAGGCGTTTTTGGCGTTCTGTGATAATTCAGTGACGGTGCTTGCTGTGTGTGTGTCTTCCGTCAAATCAAAATAATTTAAGTTAAATTCTTTGGCTATTTTCGCAATCGAGATATTGCAATAATAAGGCAAACTCGAAATCAAGCTATCGACGGGATTTTTTTGTAAAAATGCCGCGACAGCATTGGGATCTTGCGCATCCAATTTTACGAGTTCTAAGTGAGATGTTTTAGCGAAAAGACGTTTGAGTACGGGCGAATCAATATGAATGTCAGAAAGAAAAACGTGATAATCATTGGAGGTGGATAATAACGTTGCAATCAATGAACCAATTTTTCCGGCTCCAGCTACGAGTACACGGTGCATAAATAAATCCTTTTAGCGTCCAATAACAGAGGCGACAGGATAGCATAAAGTTTTTGGAAGATCTGCAATGGGTATCCCCGCGAATATGTCATCCTGAGCGCAGCGAAGGATCGCTAAATTATTAAGGCGATACTTCGCTGCGCGCAGGATGACAAACGTCTG
>CAYRUP010000020.1:0-19682 GCA_964427485.1 uncultured Coxiellaceae bacterium
ACATTTTTGAAATAAAGATAAGGGAATGCAGGATAATAATAATGGCCTTCTGGCGAAATCCCTTGATGCATTGCTTTGATAAATTGATCATCGGTCCAATTTCCAATACCCGTTTCTTTGTCGGGTGTAATATTAGGCGAATAAATAATACCGAAAGGCGTTTGCATCGGCAGACCACCTGCAAACGGGTGTCCTTTCGCAGCAGAATTAGTATGACACGCCATGCAGTCACCCACTTTTGCAAGGTACTCACCCCGTTTGATGAGAGCGGGATCTTTTCCCGTCGTGTTAAGCGGTGGATAATCGACAAAATTAGGCTCTGCATTATCCTCATTGACAGCGGTCATTTGTTGGACGTTTTTGATGATGCCGAGGAGAGTGAAGCTGCCTGCAAAAACGACTGCTAGCAGTAAGATGACAACCAAAGCGACATTGCGCTTTTTTGACAAAAATTTCCGGATGAATTTTTTCACGAATCTATCCCTTAAAAAGCTTTTTTGTTTATTATGACGCCGCACATTTTATAGCTATTTCAACTGAATGCAAACTTTTCTATAGCCATAAATATACTTTAGACTTGTGTTATTTAAAAAATATGTTTTAATTGTGTCGCATTTAGGAACAGAAAAATACCTGCGATTTGTTTAGAAAGGTTTATCTATGCAGAATTTGATCACTCGATTAACTCTTTTTATTAGTCTCTGTTTTATGACAGTGACTGCACATGCCACACCTGGGTTGAATATGCCCTATGGTGTATCACCCATCAGTCACGAAATTTATAATCTGCACATGGCGGCTTTTTATGTTTGTTGCGGCATTGGCGTGCTGGTATTTGGCGTGCTGCTTTATTCTTTAATTGTTTTTCGTAAATCAAAAGGTGCCGTGTCTGCTCATTTCCATCAGCATTTGGGTATCGAAATTCTTTGGACGACCATTCCTTTTATCATTCTAGTTGCATTGGCCGTACCGGCTACGATTGTTTTGCAACATATTCATAATACTGATAATGCAGCGCTCACCATTAAAGTGACAGGCTATCAGTGGAAATGGAAATATGAATACTTGGATCAAGGTATTAGTTTCTTTAGTAATCTTTCTACAACTCAAGATCAAATTCAAAATAAAGCACCGAAAGATGAATGGTTTTTATTGGAAGTCGATAATCCTCTCGTTGTACCGGTTAACACCAAAGTACGTTTGTTGGTCACGGCCGATGATGTGATTCACGCATGGTGGGTGCCAGAGTTAGGTGTGAAGCAAGATGCGATTCCGGGTTATATCAATGAGAATTGGATTTATATTTCAACACCTGGAACCTATCGCGGTCAGTGTGGTGAACTGTGTGGAATCAATCATGGATTTATGCCCATTGTGGTCAAAGCCGTTTCGCAAGCGGAATTCAATCAATGGGCGAAAGAACATCAACCCGCCGCCGTGCGTGCAACAATGAAAGAAAATATGAAGCCCATGACGGAACCGGAATTAGTCGCAGCAGGAAAACTCCAATACGAAAAAAGTTGCGCGATGTGCCATCAAGGGAATGGCGAAGGTTTGCCGCCGAGCTTTCCTCCTTTGGAGAAGAGTCGAGTCGTAACGGGCCCGTTAGAATCGGATATCAAGTTTGTCTTAACCGGCGTGCCAGGCACTGCTATGCAAGCATTTGGTGATCAATTGGATAACAAAACGTTAGCTGAAATTATTACCTACATACGACACGCGTGGGGTAATGAAGAAATAAACAAGAAACATAAATATCCTACTGTCGCACAACCTGAAGATATCGAAAAAGCGCGGCAGAAATAAAAAATTTAGTGTGGAGTTAAATTCTCATGAGTGAAGCATCCGTACACCATCATGACACAACCTTTGATGATCATCATGATCATCATGACCATCATGGGCCAGAGAAAGGCATAAAACGCTGGTTGTTTACCACAAATCACAAAGATATCGGAACGTTATATCTTTATTTTAGCCTGATTATGTTATTTATCGGTGGCTTCATGGCGCTGCTGATTCGCGTCGAATTATTTGAGCCAGGCAAAGTATTAATGGATCCGGAATATTTCAACCAAATGACGACCATGCATGGATTAATCATGGTGTTTGGTGTGATTATGCCTGCGATGGCGGGGCTTGCAAATTGGTTAATTCCAATGATGATTGGTGCGCAAGATATGGCGCTGCCACGCTTGAATAACTGGAGTTTTTGGTTATTGCCATTTGCTTTTTCCATGTTAATCAGTACGATGTTAATGAGTGGTCCAGCACCGGATTTTGGTTGGACGTTCTATGCACCTTTGTCAACAACATACGGTCCTAAGAGTACAGACTTTTTTATTTTCTCCATTCACATGATGGGCGCTTCCTCCATATTGGCTTCTTTGAATATTGTGGTAACCATTTTTAATATGCGTGCGCCGGGTATGACATGGTTTAAGCTTCCCATGTTTGTTTGGAGTTGGCTGGTCACGGCGTTTCTTTTGTTGGCGGTCATGCCGGTGTTGGCGGGCTGCGTTACCATGATGTTAATGGATCGGCATTTCCATACTAGCTTCTTTAGTGCCGCCGGGGGCGGTGATCCTTTACTTTTTCAGCATGTCTTTTGGTTTTTTGGCCATCCTGAAGTCTATATTTTAATTTTGCCAGGCTTTGGTGTCATTTCAGAAATCATCCAAACTTTTGCGCGCAAGAGACTTTTTGGTTATCACGCGATGGTCTATGCAACAATCATGATTGCAGTCGTGGGTTTCGTGGTGTGGATGCACCATATGTTTACGACGGGTGCACCGCTTGCTGCGCAACTTTATTTTATGTATGCAACCATGCTCGTTGCGGTTCCAACGGGTATCAAAGTATTTAACTGGCTGGCAACTTTGTTCAAAGGTTCTATCACATTTGAAACACCGATGTTGTTTGCCTTGGGTTTTCTCGTCATGTTCACCATCGGTGGATTTTCGGGTTTGATGTTGGCATTAGTGCCCAGCGATTATCAATATCGTGATAGTTATTTTGTTGTTGCGCATTTCCATTATGTGCTTGTGTCGGGTTCTTTATTTACGATTCTTGCGGCTGTTTACTACTGGTTACCAAAATGGACCGGGAATATGTATAGCGAAAGATTAGGCCAAATTCATTTCTGGTTATCTGTCATTGGAATGAATCTGACTTTCTTGCCGATGCACTTTTTAGGATTGGCGGGCATGCCACGTCGAATTCCTGATTACGCTTTGCAATTCACTGACTTTAATCAAATGTGTACGATAGGCGCGTTTATTTTTGGCTTTGCACAATTGATCTTTTTATACATCGTATTGAAAGCGTGTTTCGGTAAGCGTACCGAACATCTCAGCCCAGGCGTATGGGAAGGCTCCCACGGGTTGGAATGGACTCTTCCAACACCTGCGCCTTATCATACTTTTGAAACTGCGCCGGTTCTGAAATAATATCAATCCTCGTAGAGGCACGGCACGCCGTGCCTGGCGGTCTGGACAGTCAAATTTATCAAGGATAGCGAGGTATAAATTAATTTTATAGGTTTTCAACATGACCAACTCCATACAGAAAAAAAATCAACGACTTCTTATTATGCTTTTGTGTGGTGTCTTATTCATGTTTGGATTTTGCTATATGTTAGTCCCATTGTATGAGCTGATTTGTAAAAAAGAAGGCATTAACGGTAAATCAGTCAATGCAGCAGCGAAATTTGATCCCCATATGCAGGTCGATAAATCCAGAGTGATAAAAGTTTATTTTACTACCACACTCCATAGCGGCTTGAAATTCAAGTTTATACCTTTACAGCACTCTATCGAAATACACCCGGGTGAACGCAAATTAATTTATTTCTATGCGGAAAATCAATCAGGTCAAGAGATCACAGTGCAGGCTATTCCTAGCATTACCCCCATGGATGGTGCGCGATTTTTAAAGAAAACCGAATGTTTTTGCTTTACCCAGCAATATTTTTTCCAGGGTGAAAAAGCCGATATGCCTGTGTATTTTTTCGTAGATCCCGCAATTTCTAAAGATATTAAGGAACTTACATTATCTTATACGTTGTTTGATGCTAAGGGGTATGTGAAAAAACAGCAGCATTTTACGAAGGGTAGGATTGAGTTGTAGTGAAGGGTATTTTGTTGTGAATACCCTCATCCCCAGTAAAAAACTCCCTTCTCCCAACGTAGTTGGGAGAAGGGTTGGGGATGAGGGTCTCAACCCAAAATTCGCATCTTGCATCACTATGAGTATATAATGGCACACTTTTGACTGATACAGAGTACCAGCATGGCAGTAGGATCTTTACAATTTAATTTCCGACACCAAACCTATCTATTTCAATTTAGAGTGGTTTTTACGCTGCTATGTTTGTTTTTATTCAGTATTTGTTGTTTGTTAGGCATATGGCAACTCCATCGCTATACTTATAAAAAAATCTTATTAAACCAATATCATGAACGTTTAACAGCCGAGGTAAAACCCTTCAGAGAAATAGCCGAACAATCTAATTTACAGTTTCAACATGTAAACGTAGCGGGCGAATATCTCAGTAATGAAACAATGCTGGTGCAAAATCGTTTTTATCATGATCAACTGGGGTTTGAAGTATTAACGCCATTTCGTGTTTTTGGCGAAAAAAAATTATTATTAGTAGACCGCGGTTGGGTGCAAAAACCTTTGCAACAGGTATTGCCAGAGATTCCGTCAGTCGATGGTAAGCAGAATATTCAAGGTTATATTAAATTACTCGATGAATATCAATTTATCTTGGGGGACAATATTCTTGAGCCCGATGATAAGCCGATTATAATGCAACGAATTGATATGAATGACATAAGTGCTACTTTGCAACAGCGATTTTATCCTTTTATTTTGCGTTTAGACCCAGCACAATCGAACGGTTTTGTGCGCGATTGGACGATAGCGACAGTAACGAAAGAACGCCATATGGGGTATGCCGTACAATGGTTTGCTTTAGCGCTGGTTTTATTAATAGCCTATTTTTGTTTTTCTTTCGAACGTAAGGAAACTTAACGCATGGCGCGTACCGATAAAAAAAATTATTTACAATTATCATTGCTCATCCTCGTTTTTGTAATTCCCGTTGTACTGAGTGTGTTGTTATATTATTACCACACGCATTTTCCGTTTAAAAAATTAAATCACGGCACATTATTGAATGCACCGGTAGACGCACATTATTTATATTCGGCAATGAGTGATGGGAATGAAAAAAAATGGCGAGTAATTTATGTGTCAGGTGAGGTATGTGATGCGGCATGCCGAACCATAGATCATCAACTGCGGCAGATACAAATCGCGTTAGGCAAAGACAGTAATCGTATCGCTACGATTTTGTTAGGAAATCAAACGAAACAATTAGAAAAATTAAAAAGTACCTTGTCACAACAAGAAAAAAAACCATTTGAGGTCAATAATAAAATTTATTTAGTGGATCCTATCGGTAATTTATTTATGTATTACAGCAGTACAACCAATCCTATGGATGTGTTGAAAGATTTGAAACGTGTGTTAGAGGTATCACAAATTGGTTAGTCAGCGTTTTCTTTCCAGACTCGCATTCTGCGCCAGTTTTTTTGCGCTCTGTGTCATCGCATTAGGTGCATTTACGCGCTTGATTGATGCAGGATTAGGTTGTCCTGATTGGCCTGGTTGTTATGGACATATCACCGTGCCAGTGACTGAAACGGCGAAACAATTTGCGACACTTCATTTTCCAGGTACGAATCTCGTTGCTTATAAAGCATGGGCTGAAATGATTCATCGCTATTTCGTTGCGGGTTTAAGTTGTTTTATTTTGATTATCATCGCGATTGTTATCAGTAAAAAAACCTTTCGCATACGCAGCAATTTGTTACTGTGCGGATTTTTAGTTGTGTTGCTGGCTTATCAAATCATGTTGGGTCAATGGACTGTTACACTCAAATTATTACCCAGCATTGTGTCGCAACATTTGCTCGGAGGTTATTTAATATTATCCACACTTTGGCTGATTTATTTAAATAACAAAATAGTCAAAGTACAAGGCGCGAATCCACACCTTAAAAAATTATTACCTTGGACTGCGCTCGCTCTCATTTTGGTGCTCATGCAGATTATGTTAGGTGCATGGACGAGCACGAATTATGCCTCTTTAAGTTGTCCTGATTTTCCATTCTGCGTTAATAACCAAACAACCGTATTTCATTTTAAGGAAGCATATAATTTATTTGCGCCACTGGGCGTTAATTATGAAGGCGGTGTCTTGTCCACCACAATTCGTCAAACGATTCAAATGACGCATCGATTTGGCGCAGTCATTGTAACTTTATACTTATTTGCACTTTTCGCGTTTGCAAGTTTGCAGTTAAAATCACGGCCAGATTTAATGAAATCACTTTATTTAATTTTAGGCTTATTGTGTTTGCAGCTTTGTGTCGGCATTAGCAATGTGATATTCAAACTTCCGCTCGTGACAGCAATCAGTCATACATTGCTTGCAGCATTACTTTTGCTTTCTGTACTTACTTTTTTTGTTAAATTGATTTTTGCGAGTCGTGGAGTATCCAAATGAAAGCAGTTCTTCATGATTATTTGGAATTGTGCAAACCACGCGTTGTCATGTTAATGCTGCTGACTTCCCTTGTAGGGATGTGTCTAGCACCATCAACATCCCTACCTATTACAGCACTGATATTTGGCAACTTGGGAATTGCTTTGGTGGCAGGTGCTGCAGCGGCATTGAATCATGTCGCAGATCAGCATATTGATAAAATGATGCGGCGCACGCAGAATCGTCCGATTGTCCAGGGTAAAATCAGTACGTTAAACAGCATTATTTTCGCAAGCGTACTTTGTTGTATCGGATTGGTGGTGTTGCTGTTATTCACAAATCTATTGACTGCGTTATTAACGTTTTTATCCTTAATCGGTTACGCTGTTTGTTACACACTTTATTTGAAACATGCTACACCACAAAATATTGTGATTGGCGGTGTGGCTGGAGCAATCCCTCCTTTGTTAGGATGGACAGCGGTAACGGGCGCGGTGAGTGCAGAAGCATTATTGCTCGTGATGATTATTTACATTTGGACGCCACCGCATTTTTGGGCGCTCGCAATTCATCGTTTTGATGATTATGCCAAAGCCAAAGTCCCGATGCTGCCTAATACGCATGGTATTGCATTTACTAAATTAAATATTGTGCTCTATACCATCCTCCTTACGATTACCACATCGCTTCCTTATATTATTGGCATGTCCGGCCTGATTTATTTTGTGGGTGTGACAGCGGCGAATGTGATTTTTCTGTTTTATGTCTTGCGTCTCTATTTTAGAGAAGATAAACGTTACGCAATGGCGACGTTCAAATATTCTATTTATTATCTCGGAATATTATTTTTATTATTATTAATTGATCATTATTTTAGAGGTACTTATACATGACGAAAACGACACAAACAAAAAATACCAAATTAATTGGCGCTATTTTAGCAATAGTTGCAGTCATTGCTGCTGTGGAAATTTATTTTGGATTTTTGCAGCATAAAGAAGTTGCCAATAATGTTAAAATTGACGGTGTATTCTTAGCTCAAACGCAAAAAATCAACGATTTCCAATTATCTGCCACCAATGGCAAAACATTTAGTAAAGCCAATTTAAAAGGACGTTGGACCATGATGTTCTTTGGTTTCACCAATTGCGGCATGGTTTGTCCGACGAGTATGTCTGCACTGAATAGCATGTATAAATTATTAGAGAAAGATTTACCGGAAAATCAATTACCGCAAGTGGTGATGGTTTCTGTCGATCCCGATCGTGATTCTATGCAACGCATGCAAGATTATGTCAAATCGTTCAATCCACATTTTATCGGTGCACGTGCTGACATTGCTGAAACAGTGCAATTAGAAAAACAATTACATATTGCCGCAGCAAAAATAGAAGCAGATGGTCAAGGCAAAAATCAATATACCATCAATCACAGCGCCGAAGTTTTATTGTTTAATCCAGCGGGTGACGTGCAAGCATTTTTGTCATATCCCCATAAGGCAGAGCAAATGGCACAAGATTACAAATTAATTCTGAAATCACTAGGCTAAAATAATGCGTTGCTTAAAAATATTTTTGTTTTTATTGTGCGGCGTATTCATGCTGAGTTGCACGGAGAAAGGCTCCGTGCTGCATGATACGAAAGGCAACGAAATACAACTTTCTGCTTTAAAAGGAAAATGGATTATCGTGAATTACTGGGCAGACTGGTGCGAAAGTTGTGTTCAAGAAATTCCTGAACTCAATCGTTTTTATCAAAATAATCAGGATAAAAATATTCTGATTTACGGCGTGAATTATGATCGTTTGCCGAAAGCCGATTTAGAAAAAGCCACGAAGAAAGTGCATATTGTTTTTCCCGTATTGCTCGATGATTTAACGCAAATTTGGCCTTTGCAGGGAATCGATGTATTGCCAGTGACATTTATTATCAATCCAAAGGGTCAGGTGGTGAAACGTATTTATGGCGGTAATACCGAGAAATCCTTGTCGACAACATTGCAGGCATTGCAAAAAAATCTCATCCCATCATGAAAGACAATTTATTACTGATGCTCGTGCTTTTTTTGATTGCCTTAAGCGGGGTGTGCGGTTTTATTTTTTCTTATTATCAACACAATGCGTTACCCAAACCGCCGGATGTGACGGGTGATGTTCAACTGATCGAAACCTATCATTATCCTGCTTTATTTGTAAAACAGTTGCAGGGTGATCCCGATGCGGGACGAAAAATCTTCAAACAATTTTGTACTTCTTGTCATGGCAATCCACCTTTGATTGACATCAATGCTCCGCACATTGGCGATAAAAAAGCGTGGGATTTGCGTAGGAAAATGGGCATGACAATGTTAATGAAAATTACAACATCGGGTGTGGGTGCGATGCCCGCACGTGGCGGATGTTTTGAATGTAGTGATGAACAATTGCAACAAGCGATTAAATATATTTTAAGGAATAGTCATGACTAGCATAGGCACACCGAATACCACAACTGCAACTAAACTTTTATTACTTGGCGGAGGTGAGCTTGGTAAAGAAGTTGCGATCGAAGCTCAGCGTTTAGGCGTAGAAGTCATTGCAGTCGATCGCTATCCCAATGCGCCTGCCATGCAAGTTGCGCATAAACACTATGTGATTTCTATGTTAGATGGCCAAGCGTTGCGTCAAGTCATTGAAACAGAGCAACCGAATTACATTGTTCCCGAAATTGAAGCAATTGCGACGAGTACCTTGCTTGAACTGGAACAAGAAGGATATAAAGTGGTGCCGACGGCGAGAGCGACTCAATTAACCATGAATCGCGAAGGTATTCGTCGATTGGCTCACGAAGAGTTAGGATTACAAACATCGCCATATCGTTTTGCAACGACGCTGAATGAATATTATGCGGCAGTGCAAGCGATTGGTTTGCCTTGTGTAGTCAAACCGATTATGAGTTCCTCCGGCAAAGGACAGAGTATTGTGCGTCACGCAAATGAAGTAGAGCACGCCTGGCATTTTGCCGAAACGCACGGTCGAAGTGGTGCGAGTAGTGTCATCGTAGAAGCCTTTATTCCTTTTGATTATGAAATTACTTTGCTGACGGTGCGGCATATTGGTGGTACAACATTTTGCGCGCCGATAGGACATTTGCAGTTGAAAGGAGATTATCGCGAATCTTGGCAACCCCATCCCATGCCAGAAGCTACTCTGTTAGAAGCGCAACACATGGCAAAAGTCATTACTGATGCATTAGGCGGATATGGTGTGTTTGGCGTGGAATTTTTCGTGAAAGACGGGCAAGTTTATTTTAGTGAAGTGTCACCGCGTCCTCATGACACTGGCATGGTGACATTGATATCACAAGATTTATCTGAATTTGCCTTGCATGTGCGCGCTATTTTAGGCTTACCTATTCCATCTTTACGGAATTTTGGTCCAGCTGCATCCTGCGCCTTGCTCGCCACCGGACAGGGTGCCACAATTCGTTATTATAATGTGGATCAAGCATTACAGCAGGCAGATGTGCAGCTGCGCTTATTTGGCAAACCCGAAGTGCAAGGCGAGCGTCGTGTCGGTGTAGCCTTGAGTTTAGGTGAAGATATTGAAACTGCGCGTGAAAAAGCGCGCGCGAGTGTTGCAGCAATGCATGTTGAAGTGCTTCTTTAGGAGAAAAATGTCAATGAAAAAATTAATTTGTCTCATCGCAGGAATGTTAAATGTTTTTTATCAAACAAGCATAGCCGCCCCCAGTTTTGATTATCAGAATGCTAAATTAAGTCAACAAGATGTCAGCCTTAATAAAACCTATAGCAAATTAAAAAAAGTTCTTTTGTTAAATAACGAAAAAAAATCATACGATAAATTGCTTGTTTCAGAAAGTAAATGGCTGCAACAACGAAATCAGTGCAAAGATGCGCGTTGTTTGAAAACGCTTTATCAAGCACAAAAGGAAGAATTAGTCAGCAATTGGTTGAGTGGTGGACATGGTGCATTAACTTATACGGATGCCATGGAAATGTCAGCTCCGTTTGAAAAAGCGCTGCAACAAAAAAATGTGCAGCCATTAATGACGCATTTGCATTTTCCCATTGTGATTCGTTATGGTGATTTAGATCAATTTTTTGTAACCAAAAAAGAATTCGAAAAATATTTTCCAAGTGTGATACATGAATTATCGGATGATCATCAATGGCAATTAGGTGTTTCTGAATTAGGTGCAGGTCAAAATGCAGAGAAACCTATTATTACCTTAGGAAATTTGGGCACGCATTCTAGTGTATATCAATTTATTAGCGGTGCTAATGATGTCATTGCAATTCCTGGAAATAAAGAATTGCCAGATGATCTTAAAAAATTAGCCAAAGAGCATGAAACTTTATTCAATCCAGCATCTATCACAGGGACTTATATCAGTGGTAATGGCACAATGTACGTGCGCCAACTATCGGGAAAAGAGACACAGATTGTACTTTCTCTCGTAGAAGACAGTGTGGGTATGTTTTCAGGAATCAGTCGCGATAGTAGCAAAGGTAAAATGGAGTTTATTGCTACCAACAGCCAATTCCAAAATCCAAATGGGACGCCACCTGCCGGTTGTACGCTTTCCGCGGTATTTTCTGCACATAAAGTGATTATTGATGCGGGAAGTTGTGATAAAAGCGGTTTTTTAGGACAAAATATGAATGCGGCGGGGAGTTATTTGCGGGTCAGTGCAAATGAACCAACGCCGGGGCAAATGAGTATTTCTGATTGAATGGCGTATGGAATTCTTGTGCGTTGAGAAGTAAGATATAAGTTCAGAACCTCAAAGGAGAGTATCATGCAATGTACATGCAATAAATGCGGAATGGGCGTTAAAGGCTTAACATGCAGCAAATGCAATGCTTCGTTAGTTAAAGATAACATCACGACAAAATCTGGCGACAAAGTCCAAGTAGCGAAATGTCCTAAAGGATGCGGGATGATCAAGTCGCCAACATGTTGCGGGCAAGACATGGTTTGTCAAAGTTAATTTCATGGAGGAAATATGCGTATACTCATCATTACACTTTTCTTAAGTTTATTTGCGTTAAATTCAGCTTTTTCTGATTCACCTCCAGGGTTAGCAAAGAAAGGCATGACAGTCGCGCCTTTTGGAAATACACCTCCAGGTTGGAATCAAGGTGTGAAAAAAGGTTGGAACAAAAATAAAAGTTGGCACTGGAATAAAAAAACCCATTATTGGGAAAACAAAGATTGGCGTTGGGATGGTCATACGAACGTTTGGATAAAAAGATAAAGTGGGCGGCGTTGTGGAGATTTTTCACACCCTCATCCCCAACCCTTCTCCCGTAAACGGGAGAAGGGAGTTTTTTAGTTTTAGCTCCCTTCTCCCGGTCACGGGAGAAGGGCAGGGGATGAGGGTGCAGAAAATCTCCACAACGCCTACCTGTTATATCGCGTATTGCTGTCGACATGCCGCCTGGGTTTCAGTAAAAACAAATTGCGATTGACTGATCTGCAGTTCCCGCAACAAATCAACATTTGATTTCAGTATATATTCGCCTTTTTTATTCCGTTCACAATATTCAGCGATTGCATTTCTTATTCCTTGCAACTCTGCGATCGAAATAAAATGAAAAATAATTTTTCTTAACAAACTGTTATCATGACAAGACGTATTAACAAGGAGAGCGATCTCTTTAACAGTCATTGTTGCTGTCTTGTTATTTAAAACTTCAATCAGTTTACTTGCAACTTGTTTTTTATTTTCCGTATTATATGCATAAAATTTCTGATAAATCGTTTTTTTTATTGGAGCAGCGCAATAACATTTCAAAAAAATAATTAAATTAGTTGGGTTAATTTCTTTTTCTTCCAATTGATTTAAATTATCAATAATAAATTGACGAACGGAAGTTTCTTTTTTTAAATTATTATAAGATAATTTTTGCAAAAAAATTTCAAGCAACTCACCTTTGGTCTGAAATAATAAGCGAACAAGATGATATTGTTTTTTTTCTTCTAATATTTTTATTAAATCATATAATTTATATAAAGAATACAGTGCTAAAACCTGTCTATTTTGGCATAAATTCTTTAGCAACTGAAAATTTTCATTTTTAATGCACATTAACAAAATATCTCGTTCTTTCTCAATAAAAACTCTTGCTATGTTGTATAGCTTTTCTAGAGAATGCGCTTCTACAATTTTTATATCCTGAAGTAATTGCCAAACCAGATCAAAATGTCCTTTTTCAACGCCTATAAATAAAGGTGTTCGCGCATATAAATTCTCTTGTGCTATTTTTGGATTGTTTTCACAAAGCATCCGCACTAAATCACTATCGGGATTTTCCATTTCCATGCACACATGCAAAGCCGTATAACCGTCCATCTTTTTAAGATCTGGTTTTTTTTGTAATAATAACGAAAGAAAACTATTTGGTATTGGGTCTATGCTAACGATTGTTTTAATCAGGATACAAATTTCGTCGTTGGTTAGTAAATCACCTCGTAATTTAAATAAATGTTCTGCAGCTTTATAATTTTGGTTATCTGCATTAACTTGTATAAAATTAAATTTCGGCAGAGCAGTCAATAACTTATTAATCAAAACCACACGGGAATTTTCTTGTGAATTTTTTGCATCATGACTAGCAACAGTCAATTGAGAATCAATCCATTCATTAAAATAGTCTTTGAGTAACTCAACCATCGCAACTGTCATTTCAGCATCTTTTTTATTTTTTATTGCGTTGAAAAATTTCTCAAGCAATTGCTGATTTTCCGGAAAATAGTCGTCAAAAAATGCTTTTAAAAGAGATTCTGCTTCGGTTTTTCTTAAGCTTTTTTTTCTTTCGGATATGGCAATTTCAACGCGTAATATGTGATTGTCAGAGATTCGCCAACTGTGTTCAATAGCGAGATGCCAACGTGTCGCCGCAGGAATAACTGATTGTGATGGTATGCATTGATACGCTGCAACAATTTTTTCGATGATTGGTTTCTGTGGCAATGCTCGATTAGCCGCCAACAATTGTAGATCATGATGAATTTCATTTTGAGGGAGATCTACACAAATCATATCATCATCTTCTCGCCAGTATATTTTGAACTGATTTTCGATTTGATCTATAAAAATAATGTAGTTAGGTATGTATTCGTATCCCCATTTAGAAAAATCATCCGTTGCCACAAATTGTAAACTTTGATATTTAAAAGGTAGATTCACCTTTGTGGGTAAAAGTGATCTTTTGACAGGCTGTAACAAATCTTCTTCTAGGTTAGCTATATTTAAATTTTTTTTGGCTGCATTTTCTAAATAATTATCTTTAGAAGCTTGTATGAATACATCTATTATCGGTAGGAGATATACCTCTGGAAGTTCGCGCGCATAGACTTGGGTATGACCGACTTCATTTCCCCCATCAGTCCTCATATTAAAAATAAATCGGTATAATGGATTAAGCCGAATGATTTTTGTGTTAGCAGTGGAACGTGTTCTAAAATCTGCAAAACCTAATTTTTCCCCTGGCACATCACCTAACCATTTAATCCAAAACCCACCGGCTAAAACATTGCGATCCGGACCGAAGCCCAATACGCGTTCACCGTTTGCGTGTAAATCACCATTGCCTGCACCGCCCGTTGTTGGCGTTTTTTCTCGTGTCGTAGTAGCAAATTCATCTCGGTTATATGGCTTGCCTTCTCGGTCAGTCGGAACAATTAATTTTAATTCAGCCGTAAGAGGGATTGTTTTTGTATGCGTTAGTTTTTGTATAGCATGTTGAATTTGCTGATAGTCTTTATCTAATTCATTGATCTCGTTCACTAACTGCTGTATCAGTTCAAGACTTAAGTGGGGTAAAGTCCCGATTTCCTGTTGATCTTTTAATTTGCCGAGCAGTTCAGCTTTTTTTTCTTGTTCTAATCGATTTTTCTTTTTTCTTATTTCTAATTGTTTTTTTTCAATAGAATCATCTTGAGAGGTTGAAGATGTGGGTGTCGGCATTAACGATTTTTCGGGATTATTTGCAGCCAGTAAATGAATTTTTCCATCCTCTAAATCCAAAAAAAAGATAAATCCCTGCCCGTCTTTTGCCTTAATTTTTAATAGATCTTTTGATTTTTTAGTTAAAGATAAATTGGATGGCATCTTAAGTTGGACACCATTTTTAATTAATTTAACGTAAGGAATAATGTCCTTTATTGGCGGTGTAGAAAGAGGGGTGCGTTGCATAAATGAATTATTTATTTGATTAATTATTGGTGAATAATAACACAATTGGTTAAAAAATCAATTAAGTTCGTTTGAAAATTTGTTTGAAAGGGGGGCGGGTGGCTCACCCTATAATTGTAGAATAGAGTGAGCTACAGATTATAAAATTGGTCTTAGTACACGACAAAAATTTATTTCAACCCCACAACACGTCGTCCCGGCCAGAAGCACGCCGGGACGACGGTTTTGTTTTTTGTCGTGTATTGAGACCGCCTGATAATCTCAGCTTCCAAAAGAGAAGCAAGGATTTTGCTACATTGGCGCTTTGGAATAAGGGTACGCATCCTGTTGACCAGTTGATCGGGTAGTGAAATGAGTACGTTATGCATAGAAAACCCTTGAATAGTTTGAAATTATTTATTTTATAATAAAATCATTATGTTACGAAAATGTCAACAGACCCTGGTCATTTTTCTATTAAAATCAATAACTAAACATTTTTAAAATATCTCAGTACAATTATTGCACTCAGTATGGTACAATTATTGCACTACAGCATTAAAAGAGGGTTAAGAAATGTCAAAATCAAGACTGACAGAATTTATTAACATTATTAACAAGACCGAGATTGGAGAATTAAGAAACGGAATAGTGTTAACGTGGGATTCAAAAAATTTGTCGGCAGTTGAGCCGATTATGACGCCTGCTCTGCGGACTATGGCTAATAATAATAGCTTACCCTCTTATGAAAGTGTGAAACGCAAGGATCGTGAGAGTCTTGGAGTGACTGCTCAGGAATTTCCTGTTAAAGGAGTATTACAATCATTAACTCCTTTGCGTGAAGCACACAGCGCAGTTGACTGGATAGGTGGATTCGGAGTTCTCCCCCTGTTAAATATAGCGCAGATTACTGCCACAACACTTCTTGAGTTTGGAACACGTACGGTTGGGGCTGTGTTTATGCAACCAGCAAGATTTCTTAACACATTAATTGATAAACTTGATAGACGGAATGAAATGAGTCCGGCACGTAAATTTGGATTGCGTGCACTCGCGTATACGGTTACCTCACCTCTTTCGTGTATAGGTTTGACCTTTTCACTCGCAGCCGATGTGCTTGCTTATTCCAGACAGCTTATTGATTCAGGTATTCGTCTAATTAACCCATTGTGGTGGGGTGCCAAATTAATTAACAGAATCACAGGAAAAAATAAGATAGAAAGCGCTTCTTTCAAAAGTGTTACATCGACTTTTGTTTCATCTACAATAAAATTGTTACCAGCTGCCGCTATTATTGCCACCGGTGTTTTGACAGCTGGGGGTTCTATACCTGCTCTTCAAGCTGCAGGAGCTGCTATCACGAGCGCAGGCGGAGCAGGACTCGCTACTCTAGTAGGAGTTTATGCAAGCGGAGCTGTTGCAGCGGTTTCTAAGTTGTTTTCTGGCGCTGTAAATGGGGTTACTCGTTTCTTGGCTGGAGCAGATGAACCAGGAAAAGGAAACAAACGACCCTCTCGTCATGCATCATTCGACCTAAGTAATAAAGATATTAATAAACAACATAGACGGACAGTGTCATTGGATCTTACTACTCCTCGCCATTCCCGTCAGCTTTCCCATCAACTTCCCCCCCGTCAATCTTCCACTCGTGTAATAGCGGACAAAGTAGTAGTGACAGTGACACCGGTGACACCAGTGACACCCGTGACACCAGAAGTGACATTGATAGTGACACCACCTGACGAAGAGAAGAGGCCGGGAGCGGGACAAGAAGCAGAAGCACCACGACGACTATCAGAATCAGGGGCATCAGGGCTGTTTGCTCCTTCTACTTCACAACAATACCTGGCTCCAGGACTAAGATCATCATCAATATCTAGCAAACAATCGGATGAGCCGACAGGCCAAGACTCACCACGAGAACGAGATTCAAGATCATCATCAATCTCCTCAGTTTCAGTCTCAGGTAGAAGTAGATCTGGAGGTAGAGATAGATCAAATTCAGTATAGAAACATGATAAAAAGTAACGATTGAATCAATCATTATTTAATAAATATAGTATAATGATTGATCAATTATTCTTTTAAAAATACATGAGAATGGTAGTGGTATGAAAAAAGCAGATTTGGAGAGTTTAATTTTAAAAAGTTTTCAGAATGACAATATAGATCATTTTTACATAATGAAATTTTTATTCAATATTTTAAGTGATGATTGGGAATTTGGTTTCGGAAATTTTGACTATTTTTTAAACACCGAGGCGCCTCAGTTAAGTCTAATTCAGGAGGAAAGAGAGTATTTACTAACACAACAACTCCTCAGTGATCAACCATTGTTTAGTGATGAAGCATTGTTTTCTTACTTCATTTCAAGAAATACTTTATTTTTTCCTTCTCTAGCAGCGCCATCCGCCCGTGCCCAAAAGCTAGCCGAAACAAGAGTCCCAGTTTCTGAAAGCGTCGAGTTTAAAGCATCTAACTTCATCTATAAAGACGGCAGAGCAGTTCCTCTTGATGCTGATATAAAAAAGGATCGTGGTCGTCAGTATTTTGTCCTGCTTAATGGAAAAAAAATTCGAATTTTTTCAAAGAGCGGGTTGCAATATAAAGATAAGAGACAAGTCTCTCCTGATACTGAAATAATAAAAAAAGGCACTAGTTTTTTTGCTAAAAACCCAGATGGGACAGCAGGAGACCAAGTTTTTACAGTTACTGCGCTTCGACAAGCTAAATTAAAATATAAAAATGGGAACCTGGTTTCTCCTGATGCTAAAATAATCGAGGAAGGCCGTGAGTATTTTGTTCAAAACGAAGATGGGACAAAAGACCAAGTTTTTACAGTTACTGCGCTCAATAAGAAGAGACTGCTGCCTTCACGATTTAGATATAAAGATGGCGGCGAGATTTCTTGTGATGCTGAAATAATAAAGGAAGGTCGTAAGTATTTTGTCCAGTCTGATGGAGAAAAAATTCCGGTTATTACAGTGGAAGCGTTTCAAAAAAGGAAATTAAAATATCCAGATGGCGAAGCAGTTTCCTCTGAGGCTAAAATAATAAAAAAAGGCCGTGAATATTTTGTTGAAAACGAAGATGGGATAAAAGATCAAGTTCGTACAGTTGCTGCGCTTCGACACGCTCAATTAAAATATCTAAATGGGGAACCGGTTTCTCCTGATGCTAAAATAATAGAAGAACGCCATAAATATTTTGTTGAAAATAAAGATGAGAAAAGAGATCAAGTTTTTACAATTTCTGCGCTTCGACAAGCTCAATTAAAATATCTAAATGGGAAACCGGTTTCTCCTGGTGCTAAAATAGAAAAAGTAGGCCGTAATTATTTTGTTCAAAACCCAGATGGGTCAAGTGATCAAGTTGTTACAGCTAGTGGGTTTCAAAGGAGGAAATTAAAATATCCAGATGGCAAAACAGTTTCTCCTGATGCTGATAAATTTCCGAAAACCGATAATCCCCTACTATCATTTGAGAATGCGTTTCCTGAAACCGGCGGCTTATCACTGCCTCTAGCTCCTAGCTTGCCTCCATTACCAAGTAATAAAAATGCTGTCGACTATTTGGCAACCGAGGACTCTCTGCCACCGTTTACTTTTGATAAAGGTGATGAAAGTGATGACCCTTTTTTAAATGAGGTGGAAATCGATGTCTTTCCATCGTTACTACCTACCAATGAACATTCACTTGGTTTCGCATCACCATTACCAGAAGAACCCTGTTTTTTGAAGACTTTTAGTCTATTTTCTCCCGATAAACGATCCGCAGACCAGGAAGGGTCAACCTCCTCATTGCAACCAATAAAAAAAATAAAAACGATATGATGATGTCATCACGAAGCAAACGTTGAGCTTGGGTAATATTTTCAATTAAAGCGGCTTGTGGAAAGCTATGGGTATTAACTACCCAAGTACAGCGCTATTTGGTAATATAAGGCGCTAATATTTTCAAACGAGCTAAGAACAAATATGAATATTTATGAGCATATCACTCCAAAAAAAATTTGAAACACTTACAGAAAATCTTCCTATCTCTGCCTATTGGAAAGATAAAAAAGGCAAATATATTAAGATCTATGAAGGTTTTTTGTTAGAAAGCAAAATACATTCAGAATCAGATGTCATAGGCCAAAGCGATCAGGAATTATGGGGTGCAAAAGCGCCTTCTTTTTCAGCTAATGATAAAAGGGTATTATTCCGAGAAAAAAATCATATTTTTATTGAGGAGCACATTGTTCTGGAGAATAAAAAATTTTATTTGAGTTGTAAAAGCCCATGGTATTCAGAAGATGGAAAAATAATTGGAATATTTGGTTCATCGTTATTGTTAAACTCACAAATTTCACTTAGCACTTCTTCATGTTTTGAAAAATGGGATCCATTTTTAGAGTTATTGCATGCCGCTTATGCTAATCACGAAATTCCAATTCTTACCAAGCGTCAGAAAGAATGTTTAAAATATCTTGCAAAAGGCATGACATTAAAACAAATTGGCGCATCATTAAATTTATCCCCTAGAACAGTAGAGCACTACTTGCATGCTATAAAAACAAAATTGCAGTGTGGGAATCGTTATGAACTTATCCAAAAAGCGAATGAATTAAATATTCTATAGTCAAGCTTATTATATGGATAAATGTGGTATAATTATGGTATAAACAGGGTAAAAATAATGAAAAATTATTTATTTTTCAATTAATTCATTGTTTATACTAAAATTTTTATAGGAGGAAATATGGCTTTATTACCGCAGCCATCGCTGTTCAGGACAGTGCCAGCCAAAGACTATCTTAACCTTTTTGATAAAGGGATTCTTGACGGGGAGAAAGTTGTAAAACTTTTAAATTATAAAAAAGCAGATGTATCTGTTGCTGCTAATGTTCCTGTTTCTTCTGTTCGTTATGAGCCAAAAAAAATGCCAGCAGAGCTTAGAGAGC
>CAYRUP010000021.1:0-15458 GCA_964427485.1 uncultured Coxiellaceae bacterium
AGGACTGCGGACTCTGACTCCGTTAACCTAGGTTCGAATCCTAGTCCCCCAGCCACCAGACTATCTATTTTTTTTGTCATTCTTTCTATATTTCATAGCAGAGTGATTTTTTCTTGAGAGGTATTCGGAAATGGCGGTTATAGCCAACAAACGATCGATCATGACACTCTATTCAGGCGCATTGGATATATTTAGCCATCGCGTGCGTATAGTGTTAGCAGAAAAGGGTGTTTCTGTTGATGTTATCAATACCGACTCTAATGACAAATTAGAGGACTTACTCGAGTTAAATCCATATGGAACAACTCCGACGTTAGTTGATCGCGAGTTGGTTTTGTATGACGCCAATATAATCATGGAATATCTGGATGAACGTTTTCCACATCCACCTCTTATGCCTGTTTATCCCGTGGCACGTGCCAAAACCCGTCTGATGATTTATCGCATTGACCGTGAGTGGGGTGACTTGGTTCGTAAAATTGAAACAGGTAAAGCGGCAGATGTACAAGTCGCTCTAAAAGAGTTACGGAATTATCTTGTGAAGCTAGCTCCCGTATTTAATAGCTCGGCTTTCTTTCTTAATGAAGAATTTTCACTAGTCGATTGTTGCATTGCGCCGATTTTGTGGCGTTTACCAGCATGGGGTATTACCTTACCTCCGGAAGCAAAGGCGGTCTACAAATATGCTGAACGCATATTCGCTCGGGATTCTTTTCAGGCTAGCTTGACTGAAGCAGAGCAAGATTTGCGTAAGGCAGTTAAAACTGAAACAGCTTAATTTTGAGTATGTGCCAACAGACATAAAATGGAGAGTGCTATATTTATGTTGTCAAATAAACCTTACTTGATACGTGCATTTTACGATTGGATTGTTGACAGTGCATGTACTCCTTATATTATGGTTAATGCAGCTTATCCGCGCTGCAAGGTTCCCCAAGAATTTGTAGAAAACAATGAAATTACTTTAAATGTTTCGCCAGAAGCCGTGCGCGATTTGAAAATTACGAAAGACGCTGTTGAATTTAGAGCGTCGTTTTCGGGTATCGTACATATTATTTCGGCTCCTATCAAATCTGTATTAGCTATTTACGCTCACGAAAACCAACAAGGCATGTTTTTTGATTATGAAGAAGAAGACGGTGATGAAGGCTCTACTACTTCTTTACCAGAAACCACTGCAGAAGCACCTAGAGAAAAAAAACGGCCTGGGCATTTGCGTTTAGTTGAGTAATGCTATCCTACTGATAGCTAAGGAACAAATGTCATCCTGAGCGCAGCGAAGGATCACTAAATCATAATAAAGTAACTGCTCAGTTCTACGACTACTCCTGTCATGCCAGCACGCTTTTAATAGGTATCTACACAAGTAAGAATGTCATTCCCGCGAAGGCGGGAATCTATCCATCCGTTACTACCATTCTAAATAGATTCCCGCCTTCGCGCACTACTGTCCGGTTAATCTGTAAATTTTTTTTACCGTTCGCCCTGAGGAGGCGCGCAGCGCCGTCTCGAAGGGCATTTTGAATAAGGAATAAATTTATGTTTTGGGTTTATATATTGAAGTGTATAGATAATAGCTATTACACAGGCCATACAGATAATTTAGAAAATCGTATTATGCAACACAATCATAAACATTTTCCTGCATGCTTTACTGCAACAAGACTACCAGTACAACTTGTGTTTTCTGAAGAATTTAATACTCGCGAAGAAGCATTAGCTTCCGAAAGACAAATAAAAAGATGGAGTCGTAAGAAAAAGGAAGCTTTAATCAATAATGATTGGACCCTTCGAGACGGCGCTGCGCACCTCCTCAGGGCGAACGGTAAAAAAAATTTACAGATTAACCGGACAGTAGTGCGCCTTCGCGGGAATGACATTCTTACTTGTGTAGATACCTATGACGCTTTTAGCTGGCATCCAGCGTCTTTGAAAGTCTCTGGGTGCCATAAAAGCGTGCTGGCATGACAGGGGTGAGGTGTTACATAATAAAGTGATCCTTCGCTGCGCTCAGGATGACATCTGTATAATCACACCCTAAATCATCAATAATTTTTTTGATTTCTTCAGGTTCAACCGGTTTTATTAAAACACCATCCATTCCAGCCTCAAGACATTTTGCAAAACTTTCGCTATCAGAGTAACCAGTGAGACCAATGATGCGCGATTGATGTGGACTGTGTTTTTCATGGAAACGTATTGCAGTTGTGGCTTCAAATCCATTGATTTCTGGGATGCCTATATCCATCAAAATTAAATCGAATTGTTGACTGGCAAGCAAAATAGCTTGTTTGCCACTTTCTGCAATTGTTAATTCATAACCTAATTGTTTGATATAACGTTTATGAACCAATTGAATAACCGGATCATCTTCAACCAGCAAAATTTTCCATTTTGGTTTTTGTGGAATAACAGGCAGCTGATTCTTTCTATGTTGTTCAATCCACTGCTCCCAATTCGTTGTGATAAACGTTTGTAACTCAAGTGGTGTCACGGGTTTAGATAAGGTATCAACAAATCCCGATTTTTTCGCTCTATGGATATCAGCAAGTGTCGCACGAGCCGTTAACATCAAAGGCATGGGTTGATTGATGGTATTTTGCTGACGAATAATTGTTATAATTTTATAAGGATCT
Source organism: uncultured Coxiellaceae bacterium (assembly GCA_964427485.1). Classification (GTDB taxonomy): domain Bacteria; phylum Pseudomonadota; class Gammaproteobacteria; order DSM-16500; family DSM-16500; genus CAYRUP01. The sequence goes on from CAYRUP010000021.1 coordinate 2,637, forward strand.
TCTGTGGTTAACTGCTCATCCATGATAATAATGTCATATGCCTCATCATTTCCCGCTGCGGCAGTGATCGTCGCAATCGCTTCTTTACCTGATGTTAAGGAAACTAAATTGGATCCCAATTGTTTGCGTACCACGTTGCCGCGTGCAGTATCATCAATGATTAATACACGGACTGAATTTTTATAATCATCCCAAGGGGAATGCAGAACAGAGGTATTTTGTAATGGTAACGTCAGAATACAACTAAATGTAGAACCTTTATTCGGTTCACTGATGACAGTGAGTTCGCCATTCATGAGTTCAACCAATTTTTTAGTGATTGCTAATCCTAGCCCAGTACCCGCTTGACTGGAAGAGCGGTCGTAAACAGGTAATATTTGCTGAAAATGTTCGAAGATGGCTTCTTGTTTATCGGGTGGGATGCCAATTCCTGTATCTTCTACCAAAAAAAGTAATTGAGCGAGTGATTTGGATTGGCTAATACATTGCACACACAAACGTACATAACCCTGATCAGTGAATTTGATGGCATTTCCAATTAAATTTGTCAAAATGCGCCGAATTGCACGCGAATCAGCGAATACTTGATGGGGCGTATCTGGCGTGTATTCCAGTAACAATTCAATGTTTTTCATTTTTGCAACGGCAGTCAACATTAAAATAATTTCTTCCACTAATTCTTTTAAATTAAGGGGTGCAATTGCCAGATCAAATTTTTCGGCTTCGAGCTTGGCAAAATCCAGAATGTCATTAATTAATGAAAGTAAATGTTTGCCTGATTTAGCTAAATGCGATATGTATTCGTTTTTTTCTGCAATCGATAAATGATCGTCTTTCAAAAAATTAATCATACCCAAGATGCCAGTCAATGGAATGCGAAGTTCATGACTCGCAATGGCGATAAACTCGGATTTTGCTTTATTAGCGACTTCAGCGCGTTCTTTGGCGAGCTTTAACTCTTGTTCGATTATTTTGCGATGGGTAATGTCCGTATAAATACAGAATAAACCAATCATATTGTGTGCGTCATCATACATTGGAACTTTGCTGACAAGCATCGTTCTTTCACTACCATCACTTTGACGTTGATTTTCTTCGTAATTCAAAAGTGGTTTTTTGGTTTCCAGTACGCGTTGATCATCGATCACATAAGCGCTGCTTTGTTCCCAAGACCAAGGCATATTAAAATCTGTTTTGCCAATGACATCCTGAGGTGAAGCAAAGCCACACGCATCAGAAAAATTTTTGTTGCAACCAATAAAAACAGAATCTGCATTTTTCCAAAAAATAAAATGCGGAATATTATTTACAATGGTGTTGAGATAACTTAAGGCACTGTTTTTTTCTTCTTTTGCAATTTTCTGTGAGGTAGCATCTGTGCAAATCAACAGAGCGCCAGTAAAACTGATATCATCGTAAAGAGGTAAGATGGACCACTCAAAAACTTTTTCAGCCATATTCACAATTCGTTTAATTGTTTTATCACGCGTCAAAGCTAACCAATCATTTTCGTTTAATGGCAGGGTAATGTGTTGTTGATGACAGACGACAAAAAAATTCTTTCCAAGTGCCGCATTTTTATTAATATGAAATACCGTTTCAGCTTGCTGATTGAATTCTAAAATAGTTGCGTGAGCATCAAGACAAATAACCATTGATTCGGAACGATTAAAAAAAGTTTCCAAAGCAATTTGTTTATATTTGTTTCTTAAGGTCACGCTATTCTCCTTAACTTCCCATACTTCTGCTAATTACCCGAAGTACTTTTTGTTTGTCTTGTTGAACAGATAAATCGGCTTCTTTTTGCATTGCCCAAAGTCGACTCCGCGTGCATGATACCATTTCTGCTTTTTTGGTGGCGTCCGATTTTTCTTTCATTTGAGGTGATTCTGAAGGTATTTGATTTTCTTTATTTGCATCTGTGTTGTCTCTGTGTGAAAAAAATATTTGCTGATAGTTATTTTTGCGTGCAGCACGTACATGATTTTTTTCTGTAGACCAAATGATGCTGCGAGTAGGTGCTGTGTTGGGTTTTTCTAATTTTTTCTTTTCCGTCTTTAATTTTTCGCCAGAGTCTGGACGTTTAAAATTATGCAGCTCCGTTAATACAGCCGCTTTCTGAGTTATCAAATGGCTTGCATGCGGGGCATGGAAAGTTGACGATTCCACAATTCGATCCAAATTTTGTCGAACAACCTGGGCAAGCAGTGGATTATTTGCAGTAGGAGGTGCGTCTGCAAGGCTGCGTTTGATTTTTTTATCTAATTTTAGATGTGAATTAGCAATCGCTTTTACTTTTTTACTGCCCTCCAGGAAGTAGAGCAATTTCATGGATGGATTTTTTATAAATCCTACTGCCATGGATTCAATGTCATCCTTGTTGCGTTTATGATGAAGACTGTTAGGATCATTCAATTTCACTTTTCCTTCCGTTCTCACATTGCCAAAATGAGCGCTAAGCACTTTTGCACCGGCTAATGCGGGAATATAATCGACGATCCCTTGAATGATTTGTTCGCCAAAGCGGGCTTTTTCTTCCTCTGTCGCTTTGCCTGCTAATAATCGCTCTGAATAGGCAGAAATAGTGAGCGCCATGGTTTGCTGTTCAATATTCTTTTCATCTTTTACATTGGTGACAGGTTCAAAAGTGATATAACCTTTTCCATTCCCCGTATTGGTAAATGCCGCATGAGGTCCGAAACAAAAAAACATAGAATTCACAGGCTCTGTTTTTTCAAAGTCAGGAGGCAGTTCAATTTCAATCATGACTTTGGTGCGGTTAGTTCGAGAATCGGGTGTCATTGGGAAGCCGGCCGACTGATTCAAGAGCTCGATATTTTCCCAGGTGCTGTTAATCACATTTTCAGCTGGGATTTCAGATTCTATGGTTTTTCCATCACTTAAATGGGTTTGAAGTTTTACTTTGTGGCGTGAATAATTTGTTGACTTATCCCCGGGGCTAATGCCGATGACTTCCGTATTTGTAATAACTTTAATATTGGGATGACTATTTACTTTTGCAGTAAGATGCGCTTTTAGTCGCGGCCAATCGAGTGTTTGCTCAGCCGTTTCAAACGCCGCAATAACACGTTTAGTATTTACATGACTTTGATAGCTATCGACAGTTAAAAGTTGAGAAAAATCAGAAGGTTCGCCTAATACTTGGTTAGTTTCATCTTCAGCAACCAATCGTGCGTATTCGGTTTGAAGCGCCTCATGTAATGCGATCACTTTGCTGAGTGGAAATAATGAATCTTTAACAACAAAATAACGACCGCGACGATAAGGATGATTTGGAGCTAATTTATTACCTATAACAAACTGAGGGTATTTTTTTAAAACATGAATAGTGGAATGTAAATATTTAATCGCAGTTTCAACGTCAACATAATGAAATCCAAGACCCAGTCGGCAAGGCGTATTATCGCTAGATCCCGAAAGTAACGTTGAAAATCGCTCGATCAGTATTATTTCATGTCCAGCTTTTGCTAATTCAAGTGCGGCGCTGACACCAGCGATACCACCACCCAGTATTGTAAATGTTGCCATGCTACCACCACCTTGTGATTTTTTAGTTATAGCATCTTATTTTACATCACTAGAGGTTGTTGACAATTGGTTTATACTTTACTGATATTAATATAATAGAAAATCTTTACTACACTTTGCACGCCCTCTGTTGTTCTCGCAATATCAACTGCAATGTCGGCTTGATCATGCGGTACGATACCCATTAAATAGACGGTGCCATTTTCCGTGACTACTTTGATTTGGCTGGGATCAATATCAATTGTAGCAATTAACTTAGATTTAATTTTTGCAGTAATCCAGCTGTCGCTCACTTGAATTATAGAAGATGTAGGATTGGAAATGGTCACTAAATTATGAATTTCCTTGGCATCCGCAATGTTTTTGACGATACGTTCAATTTCGAGTTTTTGTGCCGCTGTCTGTACTTGGCCCGTAATGAGTACAATGCCATTGAATGCTGACACAGAAACGCGGGTATTTTTGAAACGATTGGTGTCCAGATAAATAGTGCGTTCTGCTTTCGCGGTAATATATTGGTCTTTAAAAGTCGCTTGCAAATTATGTCGACTATAAACTGCTTGTGCCCCTGTTACAGCGGTATTAAGACAACCTTGCAAAGCACAAGCAGTCAATCCCATTAAAATAATTCTTGAAAAATTTTTTTTATCCATAGTTGTGAGAATCTTCCCTTTTTCTCGCAAATGAAAACAGAAAAATGTTATTTTTTATATTCAAAAATTTTAATTACTTTTTGAACGCCAGCCACTTGCCGAGCAATATCAACTGCCATATCGGCTTGGTCCTGTGACACGATACCCATTAAGTAAACCGTGCCATTTTCAGTGATGACTTTTATCGTTCCTGATTTCAAATCTTGAGTCGCTAACATTTGTGTTTTGATTTTGGTTGTAATCCAGGAATCACTTGCTCTTGTGAGTGAAGAGGTCGATCCTTTTACCATAATCGCATTATAAACTTTTGCCACATTCGGTACGCTACGAGCAAGAGCTTCCGCTTGTTGGCGTTCATCTGTTGTCGTCGTTTCCCCGGTTAGTAATACAACTTGATTGAAGCAACTGACTTCAATATGATTTTTTTCATGCAAAGGATGATTGGCTGAGATTTTTTCATAAATTGTTTTGGTGATTGTCTGGTCTTCTACGATATTTTCCAATTTTCGATGATCATAAATCGCGACAGCACCCGCCGCACCTGCCGCAGCACCCGCTACAAAAATACAACCTTGCAAGGATAAAAATAAGCTAATAATTATTATTAGATTTCTCATGTAACAATTTCTCCGTGACCAAATAATTGATAATCTACTACATCACAAATACAATGAATAATAAGTAAATGAGTTTCTTGAATCCGCGCTGTTTCCGTCGCAGGAACGCGGATTTCAATATCACTCTCTCTTAAAAGTTCGGGTATTTTACCACCATCGTTGCCGGTCAAGGCAATCACATTTATTTGTCTATCGTGTGCTGCTTTTATCGCATTTAATATATTGGCAGAATTGCCGCTGGTTGATATAGCCAATAAAAGATCGCCAGGTTGAGCGAGCGCACGGATTTGTTTGGCAAAAATATCGTGATAACTATAATCATTGGCAATCGATGTGATGGTTGCAATATCTGCTGTTAATGCGATAGCGGGCAGGCTGGGACGTTCGTGTTTGAAACGATTGAGCATTTCACCCGAAAAATGCATTGCATCACAGGCAGAACCACCATTACCGCAGCTTAAAATTTTATGACCGTCTAACAAGCAACGTACCACACGTTCAGAAGCTGCGTGCATAGAGGGAGGTAGTATGTCTGCCGCATTTATTTTAGTTTGAATGCTTTCACTAAAATTATGTTTGATTCGTTCCAGTATCGTATTCATAAAATATCCGCTGTAAATGCATCTTTAATCCATTCGAGTTCATTCTGATGTATCCCAATCACATCGAAGCGGCAATTGGCTTTATTGAGCCAATTTCGCTGTTGTAAAAAATGAATGGAAGTATCCAGTATTTTTCGTTGTTTGCTTTTGTTAACACTTTCAATGGCACTACCGAAAGCTGTGTTGGCTCGAGAGCGCACTTCAACAAAAACGACATCTTTACTATCTTGCATGATTAAGTCAATCTCGCCGTATTTGCAGCGATAATTCTTAAGAATTAATTTCAAACCTTGGGCAAGCAAAAAATGGCATGCCCGTTGTTCGGCATGATCACCGGTTTTTTTCTTATGGGCGACCATTACGCATTTGTACCCAAGCCAAACGCCGATAAATTTGTTGTTGTGGCGTGAGTGTTAAGGCTCCCGTTGCGCCATAAATGGGGAAGTTGGGCAGTTTGCTGAAACGAGCCATTTGGTTGCTAAGCAAATAAGCATCGCGTCCGACAGCATATAAACGATTAAAGCGCGAATCACTTCCAGCGGAACCTTTGCTATTCGCCATTTGTAATGTCCATGGCGTGTCACTGAAAGTCACACCATTTAAGTCCGAATCTCTTTGTGGTTCAGGTGATCCGGAATAAATAGCAGATGTTGAAAAAATGGGAGTCTTATCTGCGTAATAGTATTTTAATAACGGCACGATTTGTCGTGCGCTTTGCGGAGAGGCGAGTAAGAAAATCGTATCGAAATCCTGACGACGTTGTTGTTCCGCAGGAACTTTTGCATTACGGTCGTTATTCGTGTTTGCATGTAATAACGTTGCAATACTCTGGTTTAAATCCATTTGTGGGGTAAAGTAAAACGTGTCCGCAACAGAACCGCCTAGCGCGCTCCAATTGGTGACGAGTGTTTTTGAAACACGCTGACCCCATTCATCTTGAGGGGCAATAATAATGGCGCGTCTATGCCCGGCTTGCCATGCTCTTTCAGCCAGTTGTTTCGCTTCATCAAGGGGTGATAATCCAAATTCATAAAAATTAGTGGGCAATGAACCAAACCACACATTCGTGTAATTTAATGCGATGGTTGGAACCGAGAAACTACTTTGTTGTGCGAGTGATTGAACATCTTCTTTGGTTAAGGGACCCACAACCGCATCGGCACCTTGTCCAATAGCTTGTTGATAAAGGGCTGAAATATTTGAATTTTGATTGGTATCTAAAAAGGAAACGGTTTGTTGAGCTTTATTTGGAGAACCATAATATGCACTTAAAAAGCCATCACGTACTGCTTGCCCTGATGCACCGAGCGGTCCTTGCAAAGGCAATAACAATACAATATGTTTTGGATGTTGCGTATTTTGAATGTTCGTCAGTGTCGCATCATCTGGGAACAAGGAGTTTGCGGTATGGCTTGGATTTGCTGCGCGCCATGCAATGAGTTGAGTCGTCAATTGCATTGTATCCGTGCTGTATTGCTTACTAATAATTGCAAGCTTCAACCAGCCAATTATGTTAGGATCCGTCGCATGTGCTGCGGCATTTTGTAATTCCGGCAAAGGAATATGTTCTAGCTTAGTCCACACCGTGGCTGTGTTTCCTTGCCAAAATGCGGGATCACTTGGGAATCCTTGCACATTCACAACAGTCGATTCTGTGTTAGGTCCTTGTGAGGATGAAAAGCCCTGATTTAAGAGTTTTTGTGTTGTCTCACAACTAGTTAGCGTGAAAACGCTTAACAAAAGTAGCGAAGTAATAAGAGTATGTTTGATCATAAATACCTGCAGTTAACAGACGAAACTGCAATAAGATAACATTTTAGCCTATGAATATAAATCATTTTGGAACTTTATACGTTGTCGCGACGCCGATTGGTAATCTCAGAGACATGAGTCTGCGTGCGATTGAAGTGTTAAAAACCGTAGATTGCATTGCTGCAGAAGATACTCGACATAGTATGCCGCTACTACAGCATTTTCTTATTACGACGCGAGTTATTTCTCTGCATGAACACAATGAACGCGAGCGTTCTACCCAACTTTTAGAAGCATTACAGCGCGGAGAATCGATTGCTCTTATAAGCGATGCCGGCACCCCATTAATCAGTGATCCAGGTTATTTTCTGGTGCGTGAAGCTCGAGAATGTGGGATTAAAGTCGTGCCTATTCCGGGTCCCTCTGCGATTATTGCAGCACTAAGCGTATCTGGATTGCCCACTGATCGATTCAGTTTTGAAGGCTTTTTACCTGCAAAATCCAAGCAACGTGTAGCACAATTAAATTCTTTGCAACATGAAACCCGCACCATGGTTTTTTATGAAGCGCCGCATCGTGTTTTGGAATGTTTAGCAGATATGCAAAGCGTATTCGGTATGAAACGACAGGCGGTTATTGCGCGTGAATTAACAAAAATGTTTGAGACTATTCATAATGCGCCACTGGATGAATTGCTTGAATGGGTTAAGCGTGATGCTAATCAAACACGCGGTGAAATGGTGTTGGTTGTGGCGGGTGCTGAAGCTAAATTAACAGAGGAAAATCTTGTTCTTGCTGAAAATATTTTACAAATTTTGTTGGAAGAATTACCTTTAAAACAAGCGGTTGAATTGGCAGCGAAAATATCGGGCAAACGAAAAAATGAATTGTATCAACTGGCTCTCAAATTTAAAAATGCATAATCTTCCAAAATACGCTATCCTTAATAGATAGAGTTAGCCGAGACAGTCGCTGTTTTATTTTAAAAACAGAGGAAAGTCCGGGCTCCGAGGGCAAGATGCCAGGTAACGCCTGGGAAGCGCGAGCTTACGGAAAGTGCCACAGAAAATAGACTACCGAATAGATATATTTGGAAAAGGTGAAAAGGTGCGGTAAGAGCGCACCGCGCAACTGGTAACAGGAGCGGCACGGTAAACCCCATCTGGAGCAAGACCAAATAGGAGCTTAAGAGTAAGTGAGACACTGGTATATGTGTTTTGCTTATCAAGTGTAGCCCGCACTTAAGCTCGGGTAGGTCGCTTGAGATGCTTGGCGACAAGCACCCTAGATAAATGACTGTCCACGACAGAACCCGGCTTATTGGCTGACTCTATTTTACTTTTTTAGGGTATGTGTATGGATACACAAATTGAAATTCGTCCAGGTCGTTTTATCAATGTTTTTCAGCAAATTCATACTTCTTCTGAGACAACGGTTTTTTTTATTCATGGTTTAGGCGGTCGCGGCCAGCAATGGCGTAATCAAATCAATCTCTTTAACCAAAATTATTCTCTGATCATTCCCGATTTATTGGGTTTAGGTAAAAGTCAAAAACCGCGCTCATTTTTTTCGAATCCATACCGTTTTTCTGAGTTGGATCGCGATATGCATGCTTTGTTTGATCGCTATCAAAGTACTAAAAATATAGTGTTTGGCCATTCATATGGCGGTGCCTTGGCTGTGTCGCTGGCATTTGATTATCAAGATAAAATAAATCAATTAATTTTAATCGATCCTGTCTGTTGTCAGTCCAAAATGCAAATCCCTTTTGTTTTTAGCTTGCCTGTATTTATCCTAAATTGGTTGAGACCTATGCTGGAAAAAGGCTTTAACCAAAGCGCATTTGCTGAGTCTACCAATCCCGAATTAATTGTCGAAGAAATCACAGCGAGTAGAGCCAATCTTTTGTATGTCATCAAAGCCATGGCGAAGGGCATGCAAAAAATCCGTGATATTCCGCTTAATCAACTCAATGTTCCCACATTGGTTGTGCTGGGTGAATCGGATAAAGTGATTCCACCGAAAAGTATGACTGAATTTTATCATGCATTACCTCATGTCCAATTTGAAATAATTCAACATGCGGCGCATATGCCTATGCTTGAACAACCGCAAGAGACAAATCGAGTGATTACGCAATTTCTGCAATCGCAAAACGCACTTTAAAACTAATTTTCCTCTCTTTTTCTTGCCTTTTTTACGTAGTTAAGTGGTAAAAAGTGGTTTATTGTGGGAAATCGTGGTATATTTCTTGTATGAAAGATAGATTCCCGGTAATAAAAGTAACCCTCTATCTGCAAGGAGAGTGACGTGTTTAGAGGCGTCAACGGAATCAACATTGATGCAAAGGGTAGAATAGTCATGCCTACCCGATATCGCGAGCTATTACAAGAAAGCCGCAATTCTGTGGTTTTGACTATTGATACCGAAGAAAAATGTCTCTTGCTCTATCCTTTAACCGCCTGGGAAATCATCGAAAGTAAATTGGCGGAACTTCCAAGTTTTAATCCGACAGCGCGTCGTATCCAACGATTACTCATTGGTCATGCAACAGAGGTTGAATTAGACAGCCATGGCCGTATACTGTTGCCGCCGTTATTGCGTGAATATGCAGAACTTTCAAAATACGCAATGTTGATAGGGCAGGGCAAAAAATTTGAAATTTGGGATGAAGCGCATTGGCAAGAACGACGTAATCAGTGGTTAGCGGAAGATACAAACTCCGATCCATTATTACCAGATGAAGTTAAAAAGCTGTCATTGTGATAGGGGAAATAGAGGTGGCTTGTAGAATGAAAGAAACATTTAACGAACATCAGCCGGTGTTGCTGAACGAGGTCATTGCAAATCTTGCAATTCAGCCCGACGGTGTTTATCTCGATGCCACCTTCGGCCGTGGTGGACATGCACAAGCGATATTGAATCAGCTTGCGCCAACGGGACGGCTACTTGCGATGGATAAAGATCCTGAAGCCGTTGCTTATGCACGCACCCATTTTTCTTCTGACAAACGTTTTATGATTCAACATGGATCGTTTGCTGAAATGACACAATTTATCGCAAAACAAAATTTGGTTGGCAAAATCAATGGAATCCTGCTTGATTTAGGTGTTTCTTCTCCTCAATTGGATGATCCCGAACGTGGTTTCAGTTTTATCCGCAAAGGTAAATTAGATATGCGCATGGATCATTCACGCGGTGTGGATGCGGCAACCTGGCTTGCAAAAATCAATGAAAAAGAATTAGCAGCAGTACTTTGGGAATACGGTGAAGAACGTTTTTCGCGTCGGGTAGCGAAAGCGATTGTAAGCGCGCGAACAGAAACACCGATCACAACAACGGCAGAATTAGCAGAAATAGTTGCGAAAGCCATTCCAAATTGGCAGAAAGGCAAACATCCGGCAACCCGCAGTTTTCAAGCGATTCGCATTGCTGTCAATCAAGAATTAGAAGATCTCGAGTCAGGCTTGAAGCAAAGTGTGGAAATGCTCAGTGTGGGTGGACGTTTGCTAGTCATTAGTTTTCATTCACTGGAAGATCGAATCGTCAAACATTTTATGCAACGTAAAGAACGTGGTGCGGAAATTCCCGCCGATTTACCGATTAAACAAGTTGATATTGAAGTTAGCTTTAAACGCTTAGGGTCAGCAATAAAACCCAGCGAGAAGGAAATTGCAATGAACCCTCGTGCTAGAAGTGCTATTTTACGAATAGGGGAGAAACTACTATGAACGCAGCAGCTCGCTTATTAAATCAAGGCGTATTATCGCGCGGTTGGGTGATTTCGATATTTTTTAATCGATCACAAATGCCGTTAGCCGTGCTTGTGTTTGGCGTGTTGGTATCAGCACTCAGCGTAATTTATATTACAAATATGGCACGTAGTTTGAATGCAAATATCGAACAAACATTGCTTGAACGCCAACAACTTCATGTGCAATGGGGGCAGTTATTGCTGGAAAAGAGCACCTGGATCATGCAAGCCCGCATTCAAAATATCGCAGAGGGAAAGCTTGGCATGGTAGTTCCGAATAATAAATCGGTGGTAGTTGTTAACGAGTGAAATATAAATTAAACATAGAATTTAATTCTTGGCGTTTTTATTTGCTAAGTTTCTTTATACTCCTCATCGTTGCGGGATTGATTGTACGCATGATCGATCTCGCTGTCTTTAAGCGTCATTTTCTCCAAACACAAGGTGATGCACGTGCATTACGTGTCATAAATGAACCGGCTTTTCGCGGCATGATTACGGATCGAAGTGGTTATCCTTTAGCGATTAGCACGTCGGTTTTTTCAGTGTGGGTTAATCCAAAAGAACTTTCTTTTAACTCACCTGCAATTCAGCCACTCGCGAAGCTTTTGGAAATGCCGCCAAAAACAATTCAAAGTCAATTACAACGCTATAAAAATAAAGAATTTGCTTATTTGAAGCGCGGACTTTCCCCTAACACGGCAAAAGAAATAAAATCACTTAAAATTTCCGGTGTCTATCTGCAGCAAGATTACAAACGTTTTTATCCAGAAGGCGAAATTGCCGCGCATATTATTGGATTTACCAATGTGGATGATAAAGGCCAAGAGGGCTTAGAACTTGCCTATAATGATTGGTTGACGGGTGCAGCAGGCAAAACGCTCGTTGTCAAAGATCGTATGGGGCGCATTATCACTAATGTACAAGATATAAAAAAACAAAGACCCGGCAATGATTTAGTGTTAAGTATTAATCGTCGAATTCAATATCTGGCCTATCGTGAATTAATGGATGGCGTGCAAAAAAATATTGCGGCCTCGGGTTCCGTTGTTGTTTTAGATATAAAAACAGGCGAAATATTAGCGATGGTTAATCTACCTTCGTTTAATCCAAATAAAATAGCGAATCAAGCGAAAGACACTTTTCGTAATCGTGCTGTGACCGATATTTTTGAGCCAGGTTCCACAATTAAATCATTCAGCATCGTAAGTGCATTAGACAGCGGTCAATTTAAGCCAGATTCTGTCATCGATACTTATCCAGGCTGGATGCGAGTGGAGCATCATCTTGTGCATGATGAGCATAACAATGGATTGTTGAATTTAAGCCAAATTTTGCAGCTTTCAAGTAATGTCGGTATGTCTAAAATTATTTTGTCACTGCCACCGCAACAATTATGGAATTTATTACATCGAATTGGATTTGGGGAAACAACAGGTATCGGTTTTCCCGGCGAACAAGCGGGAAGATTGATGAAACGCCCGGTCTGGAAACCTTTTGCATTGGCCACATTATCGTTTGGTTATGGTATTTCTGTGACAGCTCTCCAACTTGCGCATGCTTATGCAACGATTGCGAATGAGGGGGTGAAAATTCCATTATCTCTACTCCGTATCGAAAAACCCCCGACAGGCGTACAAGTCATTGATAAAAAAATTGCGCATGAAATGTTAGAGTTATTACAGTCAGTTCTTGCTAAAGGCGGTACAGGCGAACCGGCACGTGTGCCAGGTTATCGAGTCGCCGGCAAAACGGGGACAGCTTGGATAGCAGGACCTTATGGCTATGATAAACATCGTTATACATCCACTTTTGTTGGCATTGCACCCGCAAGTCATCCACGCTTGGTGGTGGCTGTTGTGATGCACGAACCCAAAGGAAAATTATACTTAGGC
>CAYRUP010000021.1:15468-19643 GCA_964427485.1 uncultured Coxiellaceae bacterium
TTACGTATTTTAAATATTCCACCTGATGATCCAGGGTCGTTACAATCTACAACGAAACCAGCTGTTTAAACCCTCATCCCCGACCCTTCTCCCGTAAACGGGAGAAGGGAGATTTAAGATTTTAGCTCCCTTCTCCCATTTACGGGAGAAGGGTAGGGGATGAGGGTAGTAACAAAATAAATTCCGCCCACTTAAGAATCCCATTATAATGTGATTTTCCTCCTTAAATGATAAACACATGATGACGTTATCCACTTTATTAGCGGATTTTTATCCGACGGCACTGCAAAAAGAAATTGATATCACCCAATTATCATTAGATAGTCGATTGGTTGAACCAGGTGATTTATTCTTCGCGTTCAGGGGAACCCATTTGGATGGACGTCAATTTATCAATGAAGCTATTCAAAAAGGTGCGCATGCCGTTTTGCTGGAGGCAGATGCCATTCATCTCAACTGGCAAGAGAATATACCCCTTATTTCAATTCCTGATTTGAAAAGAAAAATAGGCGAAATTGCCGCGCGATTTTATGATTATCCTGCAAAAAAAATGCGAATGGTGGGGGTGACAGGCACCAGTGGTAAAACATCTTGTACGCAATTTATTGGCTCCGTTCTGCAGCAATTACACAAACCCTGCGGGATTATCGGTACCTTAGGTAATGGCCTTTATGGCAATATCCAAGGAGGCAATTTAACGACACCCGATGCGATTACTTTGCAGCGTACATTTGCGCAGTTTTTACAAGAAGGAGCTGAAGTCACTGCAATGGAAGTTTCTTCGCATAGTCTTGATCAAGGCCGAGTGAATGGCATCGAATTTGAGATCGGTGTTTTTACCAATCTCACTCGCGAACATTTAGATTATCACTTGACAATGGAAGCGTATGGCGCTGCAAAAAAGCGCTTATTTTCCCAAAGTAAATATGCCATCATCAATGCCGATGATGCTTATGGACAGGAATTACTAACAACGCTTTCAACACAAAACAGCACTATTTCTTATAGCACAAAGCAAAACGCAGATGTGTGTGTTCATGATCTTCAACTGAGTAGCACGGGCATCAATGCCAAAATCAACACACCCTGGGGTTTTGCCGATTTACAATCTTCTCTGGTCGGACAGTTTAATTTAAGTAATTTGCTCGCGGTCATTACCTCTTTATGTTTGTTGGAAATACCGTTATCTTCCGTCATCAAATCAATAAGGCAAATTCAACCTGTGCCGGGCCGTATGCAAACATTAGGAGGTCATACCAAACCTTTGGTCATTGTCGATTACGCGCATAAACCCGATGCATTGGAAAAAGTGTTGATTGCGTTACGCCAGCAATGCCAAGGCCAACTCTATTGTATTTTTGGTTGTGGCGGCGAACGTGATCGAGGTAAGCGCCCGATGATGGCTGCGATTGCAGAACGTTATGCGGATCAAGTGATTGTGACAGATGATAATCCGCGCCATGAAGATCCTGCATTTATAGTGAAAGAAATCATGCAAGGATTTTCTGATAAAACGAAAGTCATTGTAGAACATGATCGTTCTAAAGCGATTCATGACGTTATACAATCTGCTGTAGTAGGCGATTGTATTTTGATTGCGGGTAAAGGTGCTGAAACCTATCAACTAATCGGTGACATAAAAATTGCGTTCAGTGATGAAGAAAAAGTAAAAGAAGCGTTACACTTAATAGGAGAGAAGCTTTAATGTTAGTTTGGCTTAGTGAGTTATTAGCAAAATATTTTCATTTTTTTCATGTCATCCAATATCTGACATTGCGCGCGATTTTAGGCACATTGACAGCACTGGCTGTTGCCTTATGGATTGGCCCATTCATGATTCGCTGGCTAAGCCAATATCATGTAGGTCAAGTGGTACGTAAGGATGGCCCACAAAGTCATTTATCCAAAGCAGGCACACCGACGATGGGTGGTACACTGATTTTAGTTGCCATTACCTTAAGCACATTGCTTTGGGGAGATTTAAATAATCGTTATGTTTGGTTGGTGCTAATTGTGACGCTCGGGTTTGGTGCAATTGGTTGGTGGGATGATTACTTAAAATTAGCTTTGAAACATAGTCGTGGACTCTCCGCACGCCGAAAATACTTTTACCAATCTGTTTTAGCGCTCGGTGCGGCGATTTATCTTTATATGACAGCCTCATCCCCAGCGGAAACCGAATTAGTCATTCCATTTTTCAAATATTGGTTGTTGCCATTAGGTCCTGCTTTTATTTTATTAGCCTATTTTGTCATTGTGGGTTCGAGTAATGCCGTGAACTTAACGGATGGTTTGGATGGCCTTGCAACATTACCCTCGGTGATGGTTGCAGCTGCATTGGGGGTGTTTGCTTATGTGAGTGGAAACATTCATTTCGCAAAATATTTGGCAATTCCCTATGTGCCTGGCGCTGGAGAGCTCATTGTATTTTGTGGCGCTTTAGTGGGAGCTGGTTTAGGTTTTTTATGGTTTAACACCTATCCTGCGCAAGTTTTCATGGGCGATGTGGGCGCATTGTCATTAGGTGCGGCATTAGGAATAATTGCCGTTATTGTGCGCCAGGAATTAATTTTGTTATTGATGGGCGGTATTTTTGTATTAGAAACCGTCTCAGTTATTTTGCAAGTAGCATCTTTTAAATTAACTGGGAAACGTATTTTTCGCATGGCTCCCATCCATCATCACTTTGAATTAAAGGGTTGGCCAGAGCCACGCGTGATTGTCCGGTTTTGGATTATTACCTTTGTATTGGTATTATGCGGCCTTGCAACATTGAAACTAAGGTGAAGTATGACAGATTTACATGTAGTTGTGGGTTTAGGCAGCTCTGGATTTTCTGCAGTACGTTATTTGATGCAGAAAGGTATTCCGATTGCAGTGACTGATACTCGACAAAATCCACCTAATTTAGCGGAATTTCTGCATGAATTTCCCAATGTGCCAGTGGCTCTTGGGAAGTTAGACCAAACATTACTTAACAAAGCAGCCAAAATCATCATAAGTCCCGGTGTTTCCTTAAAAGAACCAGCGATTGTAGAACAAATTCAGCGTGGCACACCGGTCATCGGTGATATTGAATTATTTGCAGAAGAAGCTAATGCACCTGTTATTGCAATTACTGGTACGAATGCAAAAAGTACGGTCACTACCTTAGTGGGTAAAATGGCAGAAGCTGCAAGCATTAAAGTACAAGTCGGCGGTAATTTAGGTGTTCCTGCATTAGATTTATTAACAACGCCTCGCCCAGAATTATTTGTTTTAGAATTATCGAGTTTTCAATTAGAAACGACCTATTCATTAAAACCTAAAGCGGCAACTGTTTTAAATATTACACCTGATCATATGGATCGTTATGCGAAATTAGCAGATTATTGTGCTGCAAAACATCGAATTTATTCGCATGCAGAAATTGCAGTTTGTAATCGGGACGATCCTCTGACGGAATGTCATGATCCTTTCGTGAAGCGTAAATTATATTTCACATTAAATGAACCCAAAACACAGGAATTTGGGTTGGTAAATCAAAATGGTGAAATTTATTTGGCTTATGAAACGCAAATACTCATGCCCGTGCGAGAATTACCTATTTTAGGTCGTCATTATCAAGCGAATGCACTTGCCTCCCTTGCACTCGGTTTTGGTTATGGAATACCGATGCATGCGATGTTGCAAACATTAGTGCAATTTAAAGGATTGCCGCATCGTTGTCAGTTAGTGCGTCAACGCAATGGGGTTTATTGGTATAACGATTCCAAAGGAACTAACGTAGGCGCAGCATTGGCGGCAATTGACGGATTAGGTCCAGAAATTCAGGGTAAATTGATTTTGATTGCAGGCGGAGTCGGAAAAAATGCCGATTTTTCTCCGATGGTTCCTGCGATTGAAAAATATGTGAAAACAGTTATTTTAATCGGTGATGCAGCGCCTATTTTGGCGAAAGTCATTGGTGATCGCGTAGAAATTCGTTTTGCAAAAAGTATGGAAGAAGCCATTGGTTTAGCGGATTTAGTGGCGGAATGTGATGATAGTGTTTTGTTATCTCCCGCTTGTGCGAGTTTCGATATGTTTAATAATTTTGAGCATCGCGGTGAAGTTTTTTCAGAGCTAGTTCAATCACTGTAGGAACATATGTCATCCTGAGCGCAGCGAAGGATCGCCTTATTATAATTTAGCGA
>CAYRUP010000022.1:0-18241 GCA_964427485.1 uncultured Coxiellaceae bacterium
TCCTTAGCTTGACGCTTATGCCCGTTTACGGGAGAAGGGTTGGGGATGAGGGTGTGGAAAATCTGCAACTCGTGTCCATCTGATCTTTTTATGAGCAAGTAAATAAAAAATACTACCACAAAAAAGAGTATAATTTAACTACAAAAGAGGAGAATGCATCTATGAAAACCACTCTAAAAATGCTCGCAGTTTGTTTAGCATCCAGTACTTTAATCGGATGTACTGTGACGACGACCACTTATCCTTCTGGGTATTATTCTAGCGGCTATTACTCACAACGTTATTATTATCCCAATCGATATTATTATCCATCGAGTTATTATTATCCTAATCGATATTATTATTCCTCTTATTATTATCCGTACCATTCGTATTATAGAGGCGGATATTATGGATCAGGCAGATATTATGGCGGATATTACCGCGGCTGGGGATATCGCTACTAGATCGTTAAGACTCGCAAGGGATTCACGTCCCTTGCGAGCAGCAGTTGTACAGTTCCATTGTTAAATTAACTATAGCTAGTTTATTTTTTATCTATTAGAATTCATTTCATTACTGGGACATAAAGGAAATTTGGCAGTTATGTTGAAAATACTACGTGGTTATTTTTCAAACGATCTATCGATCGATTTAGGGACGGCAAATACGCTGATTTATGTGCGCGGCAAAGGTATTGTGCTGAATGAACCTTCCGTTGTTGCGATTCGCCAAGGCGCAGCGAATGGCCAAAAACACGTTGCGGCAGTGGGTAGCGAAGCTAAACTCATGTTGGGCCGTACACCTGGCAATATTACTGCGATTCGCCCAATGAAAGATGGCGTTATTGCCGACTTTTATGTCACGGAAAAAATGCTGCAGCACTTTATTCACAAAGTGCATGAAAATCGCTTTCTGCGTCCGAGTCCGCGTGTACTTGTTTGTGTACCTTGTGGTTCAACGCAAGTGGAACGCCGCGCGATTCGTGAATCTGCAATCAGTGCGGGCGCTCGTGAAGTGTTCTTATTGGAAGAACCCATGGCAGCTGCGATGGGCGCGGGCATGCCGGTGGATGAAGCGCGTGGTTCTATGGTTGTCGATATTGGCGGCGGCACAACAGAAGTCGCAATTATTTCTTTAAGCGGTATTGTGTATTCCGCGTCAGTGCGTATTGGTGGTGATCGTTTTGATGAATCAATCGTAAGCTACGTACGCCGCAATTATGGCATCTTGATTGGTGAATCGACTGCTGAACGTATCAAACATGAAATTGGTTCCGCTTATCCCGCGAATGAAATTCGCGAAATGGAAGTACGCGGACGTAATCTGGCGGAAGGTATACCGCGTAGTTTCACATTAAACAGCAACGAAATTTTGGAAGCGTTGCAAGAACCTTTATCCGGTATTTTAGGTGCTGTACGCGCTGCATTAGAACAAGCACCACCCGAACTTGCATCCGATATTGCAGAACGTGGTATGGTGTTAACCGGCGGTGGCGCATTGTTGCGGAACATTGACCGTTTATTTATGGAAGAAACGGGATTACCTGTCATCATTGCAGACGAACCATTAACCTGTGTTGCGCGTGGCGGCGGTAAAGCGTTGGAAATGGTCGATACCGTGGGTATGGATTTTCTCTCTAGAGAATAAGGTTTTTTGTAGAGGATAATACTATTAAATTCTTATTTGCCAGGGAATCACAGCCAGGATTGCGCATGTTTATCCTGGCTACACTTTCCATCGTTTTGATGGTGCTTGATAAACGTGTTGATACGTTTGCAGAAGTGCGTACGGCACTTTCGGTACCCATCGCACCATTGCAATATGTCGTCAGCTGGCCGGTCAAATTCGTCAATAACATGGGCCGGGTTTTGAGTTCTCATGATAGTCTGATTAAAGAAAATCTTGATTTAAAAGCCGAGCAATTATTAATGAAAGCGCAAATGCAGCGCTTACTGGCATTGGAATCTGAAAATAATCAACTCAAAGCATTACTGCGTTCATCCACTGAAATTCAAGGTAAAGTGTTGGTTGCCGAAATACTATCGATTGATACCGATCCCTTCATCAATCAAGTCACTTTGGATAAAGGCGCGCGTGATGGTTTGTTTATTGGCCAGCCGGTATTGGATGCCAATGGCGTGATGGGACAAATCATTCAAGTCGGTGCGCTAACCAGTCGGGTTTTATTGGTGAATGATTCACATAGCGGCGTTCCCGTACAAATTACTCGAACGGGGATGCGTGCAATTGCGGTAGGCGATCCTTATACAGGTAAATTACGCTTAGCGAATGTACCGCAAACAGCTGATATTAAAGTAGGCGATTTACTCCTGACATCAGGATTAGGTGAACATTATCCGGAAGGTTATCCCGTCGGCCAAGTCACTTCCGTGGTAAAAGATCCTGGTTTGCAATTCACCACAATATTAGTTGAGCCGAGTGCAAAATTAGATCGTAGTCGTGAAGTTTTATTGGCTTGGCCAAATAAAACAATTCAAGCAAAAAAATAGGTGTTGCCGATGGAAAATTCGACAATGACTCAAACGCACAGCTGGTTTATTGTTCCAATGACCTTTCTGGCTGCATTTGTATTAACACTATTACCCATGCCGGAATGGACGGTTTGGCTTCGGCCCGCCTGGGTTGTTATGGTCGTCATCTATTGGATCATCATGATTCCGCATCGCGTGAATGTCGGAACAGCCTGGTTGATGGGAATTTTCCTGGATGTATTAAACGGCACCTTGTTAGGCGAACATGCACTTGCAATGACATTGGTTGCCTACGTCGTTGCAAAAATGCATACCCGCTTGCGCATGTTTCTTTTATTACAGCAAGGGTTTATTGTTTTGCTCCTGATTTTTCTTTATCAGTTCGTACTTTTCTGCGTGCAAGGTTTTTTAGGTCAATTGCCATCGACTTGGTTATTTTGGTCACCGCCTGTGACTAGCATGTTATTATGGCCCTGGGTATTTAGTATTATACGAGATTGCCGACGCCGATTTAGAGCTGTTTAACTTCTGTTGGATGCGGGATTCATGTCTGAAGAAATACTAATAAATGTTACACCGCGAGAAGTACGCGTGGCGCTATTGGATAATGGCGTCTTGCAAGAAATTCATATTGAAAGAAGTTTACATCAAGGCTTATTAGGTAATATTTATAAAGGCCGCATCCATCGTTTAATGCCGGGAATTCAAGCAGCATTTGTCGATATTGGCTTGGAACGTTCTGCTTTTTTGCATATTAGCGATTTACAGGGCTATGAGGATTGGAGTGCCAAAGCGAACAATGCTCATCTGGATATTCGCGATAGGTTGAAAGTCGGCCAAGATTTGTTGGTTCAAGTTTATAAAGATCCTTTAGGTTCGAAAGGTGCGCGTTTAACAACTTTGCATACGATTCCGTCTCGGTATTTGGTTTTGACACCTGGTATTTTTCAAGTTGCAGTTTCACAAAAAATTGTGGATGAGGCAGAACGCGAGCGGTTAGCGAATTTGATTACGCCAGGTGAACAAGGCGGCTATATTTTCCGTACCGCTGCGGAAGGGGTTGCTGAAGCAGAGCTTAAAACGGATAAAGAATTTTTAAACACATTATGGTCGGAAGTTGTCACGCGGGCAAAATCAGTTAAACCGGGTGAAATTGTTTATGAAGAAATTCCCATCGTGCTGCGTGTTTTGCGTGATCTTGCGGGATACGATGTAGAAAAAATTCGCGTCGATCAACAAGCTGCGATGCTCGAAATGAAAAAATTTGCCAGTCGTTATGTTCCAGCTTTGGCAGAGCGTATTGAATATTATGCGGGCGACCGGCCTATTTTTGATATTTATTCTGTGGAAGATGAATTACAAAAAGCATTGCAGCGCAAAGTTTATTTAAAATCGGGCGGTCATTTGGTTTTTGATCAAACCGAAGCAATGACCACAATTGATGTGAATACGGGATCTTATTTGGGTCATGCGAATCTCGAACAAACGATATTTAAAACCAATCTGGAAGCAATTGAAATCATTGCTCGCCAAGTGAGATTGCGCAATTTAGGCGGCATTATCATCATTGATTTTATTGACATGGCGGATCCCATGCATAAAACGCATTTGCTGCAATCCTTAACCACAGCGCTCGCCAAAGATTGTGTGCGCACGGAAGTGAGTGAATTGACGAGTTTAGGCTTAGTGCAAATGACACGCAAACGCACCCGAGAAAGTCTGGAACATATTTTATGTGTCCCTTGTCCACTGTGTCAGCACCGTGGTTCGATTAAATCAATGTCGACCGTCTGTTATGAAATTTTTCGCGAACTAAAACGTGTCGCAGAAAATTATCCCTGGTCGGGTTTTTTAATTCTGGCTTCAGAAGGAGTCGTAGAATACATGCTTGATGAGGAATCAACCCAATTAGCGGATATAGAATCCCTATTGGGTAAGCCCATCAAGTTACAGGTTGAATCAACTTATACACAAGAACATTATGATATTTTACCTATGAATAACGAATGTCAGCACCCGATAAGGAATTAAACGTGACGGCTTTTTGGCGAAAAGTGGTTGTTACGCTAGGTTATTTTGCTGCAGGAATGATTATTCTGGCGGCATTATTGGTTAGTGTGAGTCGCTTAATGGTGCCGGTACTAAATGAGCATCGTGCGGATTTTGAAAAATTCGCGAGTCATATCATTGATAGACAAGTGCACATAGAAAAAATAAATATTATCTGGAATGTGTTTGAACCCGAATTAGCATTACAAAGTGTCACGGTGCTCGATCAACAAACCAGTAAACCTGTTCTCAATATTCCACTCATTAAAATTAATTTGGCTTTTTGGCGCAGCTTATTTAAACGTGAATTTGCTTTGAATAGTATAACCATATCAGGCGTGCATTTAACATTACATCAACAAGCCTCTGGCGAAATTAATTTGAAAGGATTTACCACCGGTTTTTCACTGACAGATAATTTGACGGGTGGAACTTTAAATACCAATGCAGTGATCGCTTGGATTTTTTCTCAGCCTAATTTAATTTTAGAAAATATGGCAGTGCAATTTATTTCAGTGGATGGTATGGCGAAATCCATCAGACTGAAACAATTGGCATTATACAATCGATCGAATCAACATCAATTGTTGGGTAAAGCGACACTGAAGCAAGAAGTCCCGACAAAAATCACACTTGATTTTAAATGGGAAGGTGATGTCACGGATCCATCACAGATATCGGCTAATTTATATCTGTATCTCGAAGGAATTTCTTTACCACAATGGGTGAGCGGCCGTTCCTGGCATGATTTAACTATTCTGCAAGGATTGGGTAACGCAAAAATTCAGGCGCTATGGAATAAAAATACCTGGCAAAAAATGGCGGCTTCACTGCAATTTTATCATATTGAAGCGGAGTCACGCACAACGCAAAAAAAGCTTAAAATATCGCGTATTAACGGCAATTTCGGTTGGGAAAGAGTGGGCGCTGATCTGGTTTTGCAGGGCGATAATATCTTACTTGATTTGCCAAAACATTTATGGCCCAACATCAACTTTAATGTGCGCTACGAACCCTTATCAGATGGAACGTTTAAGATAAAACATATCGAGACGAATTATATTGATTTAGCGGATGGCACGGAATTAGCGACAGTCAGTGGCTTGCTTCCTGCTGATTATCAACTTTGGCTGACTCGATTAAATCCTAAAGGCGAACTCCATGATTTGAATTTAAATATTAAAGGCCCACTCAATGAGTTAGCGAGTTATTTTGTTACAACAAATTTTTCTGGGATTACGCTGGATGCTTTTGAACAAATTCCCAGTGTGACGAATTTACAAGGTGTCATCGATTGGAATGGCAAGCAGGGTGAGCTTAAACTCAATAGTCAAAATGCGGCGCTTAACTTCAAGCAAATATTTGCTAATCCACTTTCGTTTGACCAATTCACATTTGATTTACGCGGGCAGCAAGATGCAAATGGCGCATGGATATTGAATACAAAAAACCTGCAAGCCATTAATCAAGATATTAACGCGCGTCTGGATGCGATTTTGACGTTGCCTAAGGATGATTTTGCCCGCATTGATTTAAGTGGAAATTTCACTTTAAAAAATGCTGCCCATGTCAGCGATTATTTACCATTAAAAATATTTTCTTCTGAATTTGTTACCTGGTTGCGGAATGCTTTCATCAGTGGACAAGTCACTGAGGGAAAAGCGATTTTGCAAGGTCGTTTACACGATTTTCCATTTGATGAAAGTACGGGTAAATTTGAAATCAGTGGATTGGCACAAAATATGGAATTCAATTATGCGCCAAACTGGCCCATGATGCACAATGTGAATGGAAAATTACTTTTTTCCGGTCGATCAATGACAATTGATTTGTTCAGTGGAAAAATTCTAGCAATACCGATTCAATCGGCACATGCTGAGATTCCCTCTTTAGGTGGTGAAAAACCACAAGTGTTAACGGTAAAAGGTCATGTGCAAAGTGATTTAGCCGAAGGCATGAATTTTATTCAGCACAGTATTTTGCAGCACAGCATAGGGAAAAGTTTAGCTGAATTACAGCTAAAAGGGCCTATGCAACTTGATTTGGGTTTAACAATTCCTCTCGCTGCGCCAAACGAAACAAAAGTGGCTGGTAAAACGACGATATCCAATGCAACAGTGAATTTGCCGGATTGGAATGTTACATTGCAAAATTTGACGGGAAATTTTTCTTTCACGGAAGAAAGTATTTCTGCTTCCAATCTGACGGGTCAACTTTTTTCTCACCCCGTGACACTGAATCTTTCGACAGAACATCCGAAAGGAAAATCAGGTTATATCGCTGCTGAATTACAAGGTGTTATTAGTACTGATGATTTAAAAAATGGATTAGCGCTGCCTGTCGATCAAGTTCTACAAGGCACGACAGCGTATCGTGCCGAATTACATTTACCACACCAAGGTCAATCCTCACAACCCACAGAAATTATTGTGCATTCTGACTTAAAAGGCATGGCAGTTGATTTGCCCGATCGTTATGGCAAAAAAGCCGAGACAGCAATGGATTTTCAATTTCTTCTGAATACCAGTGATAATCAACCTCTTAAAACGAAATTAATTTACGATAAATTATTTTCGATTGCGATGACATTGCAGCGCGTCAAACAAAAATTTACGTTGTTAAGTGGTAATTTAAATTTAGGCGAAAGTGATGCGAGTTGGCAAACGCAGCCTGGCATTATTATTACGGGTCATTTGGATCAATTGAATTGGGATAAGCTGCAACCGTACATCACGCAATTTACCGCAAAAAAAACCAGTACGGAAAAAACAAATCAACCGTTTGTTGATCCGAGTTTATTTCGTGCGGTGGATATCAAAGTAAATGCAGCCAATTTAGCGGGAATGAAATTAAATCAAGTCAGGATACAATTAACTAAACAAAATAATAATTTTTTATTGGGATTAAATAGCGCGGAAATGGCGGGACAAATTCTTTTGCCCAGTCCAGGTTCCTCGCAAGCGATTCAAGCTAAATTTCAATATTTACATTTTACACCGCAATCTGAGTCGAGTATGCAAGCGAGTATCAATCCAAAAACATTGCCCGCCATTGCATTTGTGAGTGACGATGTTCGCTATGCGGATATGGATTTAGGACAGGTTACCTTGAATTTGGTGCCTTCGAGCGGCGGACTTTTGATTCGACAACTGGATTTAGATTCCCCGGCTTATAAAATGCATGCGACGGGTGATTGGACGGGCAGTGCGAATCAATCCACTACGCGTTTACAAGGGAATATCAATACTTCGGATGTGAGTGCGGTATTGAAAGCGTGGGGATTTTCTTCCTCGAATTTCATTGGCAGCAAAGGTGATGCGGATTTTGATCTGCATTGGCAAGGTGCACCGTTTAAACCTTCTATGCAAGGATTATCAGGCACAATTACACTTAATTTAGGTAAAGGCAGGATAATTAATTTAAGCGAATCGACTGACGCTAAAATGGGTTTGGGTCGGCTTTTGAGTGTGTTTAGTTTGCAAAGCCTGCCGCGCCGTTTGAGTTTGGACTTTAGTGATTTATTTGAAAAAGGGTATAGTTTTGATTCTTTAAAAGGTGATTTTTCGTTAAAGAATGGAAATGCGACGACACAAAACACGGAATTTAATGGTCCTATTGCAGGAATCGCGATCACGGGAAGAATTGGTTTTATTGCCAAAGATTTTGATCTTAAATTAAATGTGACACCGTATGTTGGTTCGAGTTTGCCTGTGATTACTGCGCTTGCAACGGTGAATCCAATTGCAGGTATTGCCACTTGGATGGTGGGTAACGCGATGTCGCAATTGATTACGTATACTTATACCATTACAGGTTCTTGGGATAATCCGATTTGGACGCAAGTGGGTAAACAAAAAACGACTCAGCCGAGGAGGTGAGGGCTGTTTCAGATTTTCCACACCCTCATCCCCGACCCTTCTCCCAGCCAGCTGGGAGAAGGGAGTTCTTTTATATTTTTAGCTCCCTTCGCCCGTTTACGGGAGAAGGGCAGGGGATGAGGGTGCAGAAAATCTGCAATAATCTATCGAACAAAACAATCGTTTACATTGTTTGTCTATTCGGTTTTGCTTTTTGCAAAACTTTTTCCTGATCTATTGTTGTTTGATAGGAAGCAGTCCAATCAGTTGTTTTCTTACCTTTTTCACGAATTTTATCCATCTCTTTTTCGATAGCTTTTATTTCCTTATTCCTAATATCAGTAAGAAGCGTATAAATCATACTCATAGGATCAGAACGTTTAGCAAAACAACCTGGTCCAGCGTCATTTCGTAGCTTCGCTATCCTTTCAAATTCTTCCAGTGTTTGCCTATAATCTGATTCAGCTATTGGGTCCGTATGTTCTAACATATTGACCTGATCTATTATTAGGGATGTTCCTTTTGGAACAGAAACAGTTCTGCTTTTGGAATTTTTATCTAATACAGTCACCGAAGACCGACTTCCAAAGAAGCTCACTTGTTTATGAGCAAAATCGATATCGAGCAGCATCGGTTTAATCAATTCATAAATTTCCTGGCAAGGTCCTATTGCTGGCTGCTGAGCCCCCTGTACGGGAGATTCAACGTGTGGTGAAGATTCTGGACTACTTTTAACTTCTATTGCACCATCACTTGGTGATGAAGGAATTTCGATTGTAAGTGGTACCTTGGAGGCTTGATACTTTTTCCAGTTTTCTTCGGAACCAAAATTAGGTTCACCTTGTTCGTATAAAGCCTTACCTTTCGCAATATTGTCTTTAACTTTTTTATCAATATCTTCTTCTGCAGCAAGTTTTTTAAGTTCTATTTCCATTTGTAATAAATTATCGTGCAGTTCCGCTAACGATTTTGTCTTAGGTTCTTCACTGCCATACCAATTAATTCGAACATCATCATAATTCGTCGCCTTATCAGCATTTCGAATTTGCTGTTTCATCTGTTTAAAGAGTTTTGCTATGACTTCAATTATTATTGCCTTTTTCGCTTCTAGTTTTTCTACCTGCTGTTTTATTAATTCAGCATTTACACATTGTTCATAAACATTCAGTGATGCTTTAAGATTTTCAATTTTAGCAGTATAGTCTGTTGTATAACCTGTCAGAACATCAGCACACTGTTTGCAATTGGCATTGAGATCTGTAGCAAGAGCTTCATCAGCAGTTTCAAGCTCATGGAAACTAAATTGGAAATCAGAAGATCCTGCGTTTTTTTCGATAGTAGGTTTCGATTTTAAAACTGAAGGAAATTCAATTTCTTTCATTTTCTGCAGTAGAACATCTGGAGCTCTATTCCATGTTAAAGAAGAATAGTTTTTGCGTTGATCGATCGCATTATTAATGATGTTATTATATAAATTTTCAAGCTGTTTCCATGTTTTTGATTGAACTGTTGCACGTGGCGAGATTGATCTTTGGTCTGGCGGCGTAGACCATACTTCTCCGATATTGTAATTGTTAGCAAAAATAATTTTGCCTGCAGCGTCGACACTTGCAAAGTCTTTAAATATTTCATTAAATTCCTTTATATACTCATCCCTATATGTTCCGAGATTAAAAAGGTAATTTTTATGGGCTGTTGCTACTCCCTGTAGTAATTGAACAAATTTGATTTTAGCTTCATCTAAAGCTTTTCTCTTTTCAACTAATCTTTTATAAAGTGTTTGTTCTATTACCTCATTGAAATCCTTTTCACTCTTTCTTAAATATTGATCTGTTTCTTTAATACTATTAAGGATTTCGGCATATTTTTTAGCTAATTCCTGAGGAGAATCAACAAGTGAACCCGTTTTTTTTCTATGTTGATCGAGAGTGTTTTTTGCTTCACGCAGATGTTTGTCCGTATCATCTATATTTTGAATCCATGCAGCATACTCTTCAGTTATACCCATCAGGGTAACTGTTTTCGTAATTTTTGATTCTCTCGGTGAAGACATAATAATTACCCCACAACCTCAATAAATTTTTTTCATATTCAGTATTTTAGCTTTATATTGCTTAAGAAATGCTTAACAAAAGGTAATAAGGGCAAAATTTAACTAATAGTGTTAAATGTCATACTCTTGTCATAATTCTTCGTTATTATGCTGCAACCTATTGAAACGGAACGAAAAATGTCTATGTGGCGAAAACTCAAAGCATTTGATCACTACCGTCGGGCTGCATTATCCATGTTGCCCATTTCAATTACACTGCTTTTATATTTGATTTTTACCTATGGCGACAATTTTCTATTGGCAGAGTGGTTTTTAGATTTGATTTTCGTACCCGCATTTATAGGGAGTTTATTATCGGGTTCAACCTATATTGCCAGAGCATTAGATTTGGTTACCCAGAGTAAACCTTCAAACCCAAGCGTAAAAGAAAAAATCGGCACTTGGCTGGGCATTGGGTTTGGAATTGCGATGGGTATTGCGGCTACGGTATTGCACGATACTATTCCGCTGGTTTCTTCTTTATCGGGTTTGGCAAATGTCATATTCACGCTGGGTCAAATTGGCAGTTTTGCAGGTTTAGGGAATCGAATTGGAAGTTCCTTGGATCGAAATCGATTACCCAACGAACAAAAAGCAATTGGCGCCGCCACTTTTCTTGGTATTACTCTCGGTATGACATTGTTATTCACTTCCTCCGTTGCGTTGATTTCTGTGGCTGGAATTACTTCATTTGCAAGCTGTGGTGCAGCCATTCCATTTTGGTTAGGCGGCATTATTTTTGTGACGACATTCTCAAGTTCGTTGACATCATTTGCAGATTATTCCACGAAGGCCTTCAATTTTATTAAAACAAAAACAACATTATCTGCGGCTGAGCCAGTTAAACAAAGAGTGAAAGAACGCTTTCATGAATATCGAGGTTCTTTAGTGGGTGTCAGTACCGGTTTTATAGTGGGCGGTATTATTGTAGGCGCATTGGCGGTGACTCAGCCTATTTTTATGGGTGTCTTAGGCGTGATTGCGGCAACACTGGTTATAACAACCAGTGTCAATGTGTTGGGTGGGTTGTGTTCACGTATCGGTCGTTTGCTGGATGGATTCACAGCAAAAAAAGTGGAACCCAGAACGCCAGAACCAAGGCGCGTATCAACCTCAGCCCATTTAGTGAAAACGCTTGTAAATGCCGACCCATCCTTAGAAAAGCCTCTTTTGCCAGAAGTACCACCACCTGTCTCAACCCCAAGGCCGGCACGTCCCTCTGAGGCGGGCCTTTATAGCCAGACTTTAGTGAAAATCATTACAGCTGAAACAGAAAAGTGTGATAAAAGACTTGTTTTGGGTTAGCTGGATTTTACGCATGAAAACCAAAACCATATTGGTTATTGAAGATGAAGCTGCCATTCGAGATATCATCCAGTTCGCGTTAAAACCTGCGGGTTTTGCCATGATTGAGGCAAGTCATGTGGCGGAAGCTGAACTGAAATTGGCAGATCGAATTCCTGATCTTATTCTATTGGATTGGATGTTGCCGGATGTCAGTGGTATTGAATTTTCCAAACGTTTGAAACGAAATTCCACCACAAAAAATATTCCTATCATTATGTTAACCGCCAAAGCCGAAGAAGAAAATAAAATAAAAGGCTTAGAAGCAGGTGCAGATGATTATGTGACAAAACCTTTTTCTCCACGCGAATTGATTGCGCGTATCAATACCGTGCTAAGACGTGGACTGTTAGTTGACACGGAGGGGGTGATCCAAATTGGAAAACTCATGATGAATATCCATAATCATCAAGTCAAGATGGATAATCAACTTGTTCTACTCACTGCGATTGAATATAAATTATTATATTTTTTTATGACGCATCCCAATCGAATTTATTCGCGGGAACAATTATTAAATCATGTCTGGGGATTGAATACCTTTATTGATGAACGCACGGTTGACGTGCAAGTGAAGCGTTTACGCAAGCAGTTAAAACCTTATGATTGTGAAGGTTACATTCAAACTGTGCGGGGAAGTGGTTATCAATTTTCGGTAAATTTATTATGAAGTATACTTTAAAAGAATTATTTGCCTCATTGCCAGATCAAGTTGTGAATCACATTCAGCATCTTGAACGAATGCGTCAGGATTTTGTCGCAAATGTTTCGCATGAATTGCGCACACCCTTGACGGTGATTCATGGCTATATTGAAGCGTTATTGGATCAAGACTTAGCTGAAACCAAACCATGGCGAAAAATATTTTTGCAAATGCATCAACAAACGTTGCGTATGGAAAATTTGGTCGAAAATTTATTGTTGTTGTCGCGTTTAGAAAGTCATGAAATTGAAAATAAAGTAGAAAAAACGGTAGTTGTCGCTGATTTACTGCATGCGCTTGTCCACGAAGCGCAAGAATTGAGTGGTGATTTTAATCATGCGATTCATCTTGATGCAGATAAAAATTTACTATTGATGGGACACGAAGACGAGCTGCATAGTTTGTTTTCCAACATTGTTTTTAATGCAGTCAAGTACACGCCTGCCAATGGAAAAATTGCGATTGCCTGGTATAAAAAAAATAACGCGGCTTGTTTTGAAGTACGAGATACCGGTATTGGTATTGCAACAGAACACATTCCGCGTTTAACCGAACGATTTTATCGTGTGGATCCTGCGCGCTCGCGCGCAAGTGGCGGGACAGGATTGGGCTTGGCTATTGCGAAACATGTTTTGTTGCGGCATGAATCTAGACTTGAAATACAAAGTGAGTTAGGTAAGGGAAGTGTGTTTATTTGTATTTTTCCGAAGAAAAGGATTGTGGGAAATTAAAAACCCTCATCCCCTGCCCTTCTCCCAGCTGTCGCTGGGAGAAGGGAGCTCTCTTGTAAAACTCCCTTCTCCCGGCACGGGAGAAGGGCAGGGGATGAGGGTCTCGAAAACCCACTCCCTCATCCCCCCAAAAACCCCCCGCAGCGTCTCCTGCAATTTCTTCGCTTTATCCTCATCATAAGTAAACGGATAACTTTCCCCCATATAATTTTCTTGCGCCAACTCCAATTGCAGAGCGTCAATTCCCAGCGATGGATTACCATAATGCCGAGTAATATAACCACCTTTAAACCGACCATTACAAACGACTGAATAAGGACTGCGTTCACAATACGTCATTAATTTTTTTGTGAGTTCAGGATTGGCAGAGAGACCATCGGCAGTGCCAAAATTTAAATTTGGTAAAACACCTGCAAATAAAAGTGGAACCTTTGAGCGAATCGAATGAGCATCAAACACCACAACACGTTGCTCTGAACTCAGTTCAGCAATAATCGCGCGCAACTTGTCATGATAAGGCTGCCAATATTTCTGAATGCGCTGCTGTATTTCCTCTTCATCAGGTTCATAACCGCCTTGATAAATCGGAGTCCCATCAAACAAAGTAAGAGGACATAATCCTGTCGTAAATTTCCCTGGATAAAGTACTTGCCCATCGGGCGAACGATTAAGATCAATCACATAACGCGAATGCGTAGCCATTAACAAATGCACACCCAACTCACGTGCAAAAGAATATAAGCGATCTAAATGCCAATCGGTATCAGGTAATTGTTTCGCGGGAGCTGTAAACCGCTTCAGCAAGGCATCAGGCACAAAGGTACCCCTGTGAGGAATGCTCACAAGAATAGGAACAGTGCCAGGAAAATAATCATAGGGTTGCATGTGGGTATGCTAGGAAGTGTTAACAATACTGTCAACAAAAACAAATAGTTACTATTGCTCTGAAATTATTCGAATGTTCGTGATTTTTTGTGCTACAACACAGTATTTGCTATACTTTAAGACAGGACTGGGGGGAATTATGCCATTAACAGGCAAGCAGTTAATCGAAAAAGCCATCCGCGCGGCAGGTGATACAGTCACCAGCGAAGCCAAAGCATTAGATCATATCATTAGTAACCGACAAAGCACGCATATTGATGAAGTGGAAGGTTCTGTTTTTAACTCAACTGTTCAATTGTATGAGTTATATAAACCGCGTATGGGTGAAAGCGATAAAATACTCGCTGATATAAGAAAATATATTAACTCACTTCCTGGGACTTTAAAAAGTGAAGCGGCGACTGCTTTTGTTCGAGTGGAGCACATCTCAATTGATAATGATGGGAAACGCGTTCCTTATGGTCGATTAGAGTCACAACGCGGCTTAGCTCTCTCTGCCAAAGATGCTTTGGTGCTTGCTTGGATGGGTGCTATTGATCCTAAGGCAATGAAAGATTCAACCTTATCACAAAAAGATATCGAAGATCGAAAATGCAGTTTAATAAAAGCATTATGCGATGCAAATAATGAATATGGTCCAAATAATCCGGCCTGTTACGGCGGAACATTTCATGCGTTGATCAATAGTTTGAGCAGTATTCATCAAAGCGTTCAAGTGATATTAGATAAAAAACAGGCATTGTCATTGATCACATCGGGATTCAAGCCTCAAGTGAAAGAATTTTTTGATAAAAAATCGCCAGAAGAACAAAAGGCTATTTTAGCCGCTTGGGGATTGGGTGAACCTGATAATGCGAAGGCGGTAAGTTTCGTAGAAGAAGCAAAAGAATATATTTCGGAAATTTTAAAAAATCCGTATAAAGGCATTATTACACAGCAAGAAATTTCAGAATTAGTTATTGCGATGATGGATGGATTGGAAAAAGTCGATCTGATGAATTTGCAAATTTATAATCTGATTAAACAAAAAACGAAAGAAGTTTTTGAAACATTACCACCAAAAACACAACAAAAAGTTTTAGACGTTTGGGGTCAAGAGAATAAAAATGCCGAATTTGAAGAATTTATCGCGTATGTAGAAGTTTCGCTGTATAAACATCCTAAGTTTTTAGAACTATTTGGTGTTCTGAATAGAGATGAATTTACCAATCTCAGAAGAAGTATTACGGAACTAGAAAAACATGAGTTAGCTCCAGTTGTTACGGTTTCGGCAACGGCTGACGAAGATAAAGCACTTAAAGATCACCCGAATTGGATCGCAAATCGAAAAGCGAATACTTTAGTCATCGTTGCTAAAGATTATACTGCTAAAAAAAATTACAATAATGTATTGAAATCATTACTTGGAATGGTCAGTGCGGAGGCAGTTGCAGAGGCGGTTTTGGATACGGATAGCGAAAATTGTAATGCATTAATTTATGCAGCACGTTTTCAAAATGCAGATAATTTTAATGCGTTAGTCAATAAACTTTATCAAACACCAAAAGGACAGCAAGTTCTACTGACTTCGATACAGCAGATGGATAACGTGAAACGAAATGCCTTTATTGAAGCAGCGCTAAATCAAAGCGGTTTTATGCTGTTGGTGAACAAAGTGATGAGCGTAGAAGGCGGGCCACAAGCGCTCTTGAATTCGATGGAGTCAAGGGTGCAAATCAGCACAGGTAATGTTTTGAGTCGTTATAATAAGTACGATATTTTCATGGTGGCAGCGCAATATCAAAAAGGTACTGAATTTATTGCTTTCGTAGACAAGATTTTGAGCTTGGAGAATGGGAGACAAATTCTTTTAAATTCGATAAAACGAAAGGGTGGTGACCGCAATAGTGGCGATGTCTTTATGGTGGCAGCGCGATATCAAACCAAAAATGTTTTTATAGATTTCATAAACAAAATTTCTAATACAAAAGAGGGATTAGAAGCACTCTCAGAGTCGATGTCACATGTTATGGATATCCGATACGATGAATATGATGATGAGGAAGAGGATGTTAAGTGTAACATTCTCATGGTTGCGGCCCAATTTCAAACTGACGGTGGTTTTATTGCTTTTGTGGAAAAACTTTTGAGTGCCAAAGGAGGACGCGACAAGCTTGCGCAATTGTTGCATAAAAATGAGGGAACGCTGGATGACAATAATG
Source organism: uncultured Coxiellaceae bacterium (assembly GCA_964427485.1). GTDB lineage: Bacteria > Pseudomonadota > Gammaproteobacteria > DSM-16500 > DSM-16500 > CAYRUP01. The sequence goes on from CAYRUP010000022.1 coordinate 16,337, forward strand.
CTCTCAAATTTGCGATGCAGTTTCAAAATTTCAAATCATTGAGTGATTTTATAAAAATATGTAAACAATCTGCTATTCAATTGGACATCAAGCTAATTCAGAAAAGTGTCACTCTCAATCAGTCATTAACAACATCCGCTCAAATAAGCTCTATTATTAAAGAGGCGGCACCGCTTGCAATTCCTTCAGTGCTCGAAAAAACAAAACAGAACGTGATGGGTGCATTAGGAAGTTTTGGATTTCTATCTGGTACATCTTCAGGTTCGAGTCATGCTACTCCTGATGAAAAAGATTCAGAAGTGAAGGTTCATATAGCACAAGAAGAAGATGAACTACAAAAAGCATTACTAGAAAGCTACACAACCCCAAGCAAGAAAACTTCTCGCGATGAAACAGAATTAAGAAATTCTTTGCGACAACATATGGAAACTTTGCAAGGAATGTTGTTAAAAACTGAAACTGAAACTGAAACAGAAACAGTAGCTCCGCACGATCGTCCCATCATTTCAATCGTCGTTACTCGCATTCGCGCTGTTTTAGAAGAGAAAGAAGGAAAACGTGAAACCGTGCAATCTCTTTTTGACTTAGAAAAAGATCTTTCACCCGGGCCCAGTAGAAATACAGCAGAACTGTGTTCGAGCAGTGTCGCAACCCAATCGATTTTTTCACAACCACCCCAATCGCTACAACCATTACCACAAGCAGTGCAGGATGTTATATCATTAATAAATGATTTTAAGAAGAATAATGTCTCTTATAAAACAGGAAAAATCTAGCTAACTCCTTCAGTTATTCCATTGACTTTAGTACTGTATGTAGTACTATATAATATATGAGCAAAATAGACAAACAATTAGAAAAAATGCGAAATAATCCAAAGGACTGGCAAATAGCAGAACTTGAGTTTATTGCAGAACGCTTTGGAATTACTGTTCGTAAAGGCAAGGGTAGCCATGTAACGTTTTCGCATCCTCTTCTGCCGGAGATTGTAACGGTACCTGCACACAAGCCTATAAAACCAATATATGTGAAAAGATTTTTATTAATAATTGATGCATTGCAAGAGAGGGATATATGAGCGGGATAAAAATTTCTGAATATCCATTCACTATCAGACATCTCTTAAATAACGAAGGTGGTGGATATTTAATAGAATTTCCTGATTTGCCTGGGTGCATGTCGGATGGGGAAACGATTGATGAAGCTATAAAAAATGGCAAAGATGCCATATTGGCTTGGATCGATGCTGCTAAAGAAATGAATAGAATAATTCCTAAGCCTGGTCAACTGGAAAATCAAAGTGGAAAATGGGTACAACGGGTACCTAAGTCTATTCATTTGCAGCTTGTTAGCAAAGCAAAAGAAGAAGGAGTGAGTTTAAATACCTTAGTAATAATGTTACTTGCTCAATCATTAGGAATAGCAAATCAAACATCTATTGCCAAGAAATCTAAAGCTAAACGACTAAAAGAGCACTATCGCTAATCATGCAAGCCCCTATTCGTTATTTTGCTAATACCGCCTTTTTGCCAGAAGGATGGACTAACAATGTTGTTATCACCGTAAATCAAACCGGCTGGATTACCCACATTGAAGTGAACCAAAATGGCAACGCCGCAATTACATTGAATGGTCCGGTTTTACCAGGGATGTCCAATCTGCATTCGCATGCTTTTCAACGCGCAATGGCGGGATTGACGGAGCGTGCAACGGGTGAAAAAGAGAGTTTCTGGACGTGGCGAGAAATTATGTATGCTTTTCTCGAAAAACTCACACCCGAGGATCAATATGTCATTGCTGCACAACTCTATGTCGAAATGCTGAAAGCGGGTTTTACGACCGTAGGCGAGTTTCACTATGTGCATCACCAAGCCGATGGCACGCCGTATGCAGCGCGTGCATTAG
>CAYRUP010000022.1:18251-19412 GCA_964427485.1 uncultured Coxiellaceae bacterium
GAATTGCCATCACCCATCTGCCCGTACTTTATGCCTACAGTGGATTTGGCGGGCAACCCGCCTCTGACAGTCAAAAACGCTTTATTAATAATGCAACCGAAATTTTGCAAATCATTGAATCATTAAATTTCGCTTACCAACATAATCCACAAGTGACAATCGGTCTCGCACATCATTCTTTACGTGCCGTAGCGCTTGACCTATTACAAGAAGCAACGCGCGGGATGAAAATTCTCGATGAAAATGCACCCATTCATATTCACATTGCAGAACAATTGAAAGAAGTGAATGACTGTATAGCCTGGAGTGGTCAGCGTCCTGTCGAATGGTTAATGAATCATGTTGATATTGATGCGCATTGGTGTTTGGTGCACGCAACACATCTCAGAGAATTTGAATTACATAAACTTGCGGGAAGTGGTGCAGTCGCAGGATTATGTCCGACTACTGAAGCAAATCTCGGTGATGGCTTGTTTCATTTGCTCGATTACATTCAAGAAAAAGGCTGCTTTGGCATTGGTTCTGACAGTCACATTTCAGTGAGTGTCATAGAAGAATTACGCTTGTTGGAATACGGGCAACGTTTATTGCATCAAAGACGTGCACTCACAAAAACATCCGGAAAATCTTCTATTGGTGCAGCACTTTATTCTGAAGCGCTCAAAGGGGGTGCACGTGCATTGGGACGTGCGACCGGTTCACTTGCAGTGGGCCAGCGTGCAGATTTTATTGCATTAGATCCCGAAAATCCTGCACTGTTAAGTAAAGAAAATAATTTTATTTTTGATGCGATGATTTTTGCTGGAAATAGAAATCCAATTCGTCACGTGATAGCAGGCGGTCAGCATATCGTGAAGGATTATCATCACGCCCATGAAGAAAAAATTTTCCGAGAATACCAAAAAGTCATGGCTAAATTAGCGGGACCTAGCACAGGATTGTTTTTCGAAGAGTTAGATCATTCTGAGGCTTGCATATAGGTTTTAACCCGGTTAAAACCAAAATGAATGACCTATTAATCCAGCTCCTCCATCAATCCAATCCTTGGTTAAAGAATCCAGAAATCTCTATGGTTTAACTGAAAACACAGAATTTTTATGATTTTAATCTCAGTACACGACAAAAAACAAAACCGTCGTCCCGGCGTGCTTCTGGCCGGGA
>CAYRUP010000023.1:0-18460 GCA_964427485.1 uncultured Coxiellaceae bacterium
GGTGTGTGGCTATGTCAGCACAAGAAACTGGAACTGTTAAGTGGTTTAACAATACAAAAGGTTATGGATTTATTTCTCGCGATAACGGTGAAGATGTTTTCGTACATTTTCGCGCAATTGTGAGCGATGGATACCGTTCCTTGAAAGAAGGTCAACGTGTTAAGTTTAGCGTCACGCAAGGTGAAAAAGGTCCGCAGGCTGAAAATGTTGTTGTTGACTAATAATCAATAATATACGGAACAGGGCTCAGTTTTAACCTGAGCCTGCCCTTGACTATTGCGCTGAATCTATACTGAACTCAATAGGTTATGATTCGACATAACAATTGGGTTTATGCCCTGTTTTTTTGATAAAATAGTCATATTACCCTTATCCATCCATGTTTACCGTAAATACATTGTTTTTCCATAAGTTAGGAGTGCACGGTATGACATACAAACAGACTTCATATGTAGCGAAAAAACCGGATAAAGCTGGAATCATTGCCTATACCGATGAAGAAAATTCGGTATGGCAAATATTAATGGAAAGACAATTAAAAATAGTCCAAGACCGTGGGTGTGATGAATATTTACGTGGCCTACAGTTGCTTGATCTGCCAAAAAATCGTATACCACAATGTCATGAAGTCTCTGATGTCTTGTTTGAAACCACGGGATGGAAGCTGGAACCTGTTCCCGCATTAATTTCATTCGACCGTTTTTTTGATTTATTAGCGAACCGTCGTTTTCCCGCCGCGACGTTTATACGACGACGTGATGAGATAGATTATTTAGAAGAACCCGATATTTTTCATGAAATTTTTGGTCATTGTCCCTTGTTGACTAATAAAGCGTATGCTGATTTTACGCATACTTACGGTAAGTTAGGTTTGCGAGCCAATGCTGCCGATCGAATTATGTTGGCTAGATTGTACTGGTTTACGATTGAGTTTGGACTTATCAAGCAAGCAGCCGGGTTGCGCGCTTATGGCGGCGGTATTTTATCTTCGATGAGTGAAACGGTTTATTGTCTGGAGAGTAAAGTACCGCAACGCAAAGCATTTGATGTATTAGAAGCATTACGTACGCCGTATCGCATCGATATAATGCAACCTATCTATTTCGTTTTGAATGATTTTGATACCTTGTATCACTTAATTGGAATGGATTTAATTGGACTGATTCGCGAAGCGCGCGAATTGGGTGAGTATTCTGGGGAATTTCTTAAAAAGCTGTAAATTCAACTCATTTTGCTGATATTATAGCCGTTTTTACAGGCTTAGTATGCATTCACAAATTCTGCAAGAAATCGAGTGTCCTGATTGGAATAGCGTGTTTTCAAGCGCCACACAATCTGAGGCGCTCAGCGCATTGGAAAATGGCCAGATTCTTTTTTTCTCGCAATTGCCATTTCTGCTTTTACCGAATGAAAATAAATTTCTTTCACCGTTTTATGTTGATAAAAAAACAAAAAATATCAGTTATAACAGTGCTACACACATTTTACGCGGCGCAGAATGTTCGGCACAAGATCATATTGAGTTAAAGAGTATGTTACAACGTTTTCTGCTGCATGCAGAAGGTTTCGTTCGTCGATTATTGCCTTCTTATTCTAATGCTTTACAGATAGGTCGTACCAGTTTTCGTCCTGTGGAAATTTCTGGGCGTACCAGTTCTTATCGCAAAGATGATACACGTTTACATGTGGATGCCTTTCCAGCAACGCCTAATCAGGGACGACGAATTTTGCGCGTCTTCACGAATATCAATCCCAATAATCAAGATCGTGTCTGGCGAATAGGCGAACCCTTCATCGATGTGGCACAACGTTTTTTACCGACCATTCGTAAATCATGGGTAGGTAAATCCGCTTTATTGAAAATATTAAAAATAACAAAATCCTACCGTACTGAATACGATCATGTAATGTTGCAAATTCACGACAGAATGAAAGCCGATTTATCTTATCAAAAAAATGTTCCGCAAACTGAAGTACGTTTTAGACCAGGTAATAGTTGGATTGTTCAAACTGATCACGTTTCGCATGCAGCAATGGCAGGTCAACATGTGTTGGAACAAACATTTTATTTGCCTGTGAGCGCTATGCTGGATCCGAACCAATCTCCGTTACGGACGTTGGAGAGATTGAGTGGGAAGGTATTGATTTAAGATATTTTTTACTCGTCTTCGTTGGAATCTGAAGAAAATCCTAAAATAGTAGCTGCATTTTTGCGCATGACTTCATTAACATGCGAATTTGCCAATGAAAATCCATGGAATGCAGCGACACTTAAACGCAATGCGACTAATTCTGTTAATGCAACAACAGTCGCTGTTCTCACTCCGGAGACGGAATAGAAACCTGTTTCATTGAGTCCGATTGCAGTGCCAGGATGAAGTGTTGCAACAGATTCAACATGCGTTTTTCCATCTAAAATAGAAACACGTTGTACATCGGCTTGACCATTTACGATAAAGAAAACGCTATCAACTGATTCGCCTTCCGTAACAATAGTTTCCCCTGCAGCGAAATGTTTTTCCAAAAGTAAACTGGCAAGAACATCAATTTCTTCAGCAGTAAATTGAGCGAAACAGGCCTGATTCTTAATAAATGATCTTTTGACATCCATATCGACAAGTTCATTCATAATTTTGCCCTAATGTTATGTATATCTTTAATATTATTCGAAGTTTCACATAAAAACCAGCAGTTATTCAATGAATTAAGCAGTGTGAGCCAGACATACAAACATTCCTAGAGCCTGGTGGTAAAATAGACATAAACGGGGGGATTTTATGAAAACTGAATCGATAGGTCATAAGCTCATCTCACTATTAAAAACCAGTGTTTTTGCTATTTTAGTCACATTGCCTTTTAATGCCTACGCAGAATACTATGTCGTCGCTGGATCGTCTGGATGTGCGACATATTCGACTTATCGTCCTGTCGTACGCCATCACTGTTATCATCGTTATCATAGAGTGCATAGGGTCCATCGTTGTGGTTATTATTCACAATGTGTGGCGCCCAGAAGAACGGGTAGCTATAGCATGACTGTCTATTATCCAATGCCTGCCTATGTATGGGCACCTCCTTGCGGTGGATGTTCAACGACGACTGTTTATACACAACCGAGATACTCCGGTGTTTACTATATTGAACAGAGCGATCGTTTGGTAGAGAATCCCTATTCAAGTGATAGCTACTATTATTATGGCCCGGCTGTGGATACCGGTACTGCGGATAATGATATATATTGACAATAGCTTGGTTTAGAATGGAGCTGTGCTAATAAGGAGTTGTTCTCATGAAATCATATTTTGCTTGGATTGCTATTATTTCATTTTGTTTGTTATCGGGATGTGCTTATCTTAAAGGCAGGGATGAGCAAAAGGCTGCAGCGGCAGCCGAAAAACCATCCACAAACGGTAAAGCCATCGTTGTCAATACACAAACGCCGACACCTCCTATGAATCAACGTCCTAATCCAGCGGCAACGGCTTCAAAAATGATTGCGCCGATTACACAATAATTTTAGGTTAATAGTATGTTTTTTAAGTCATGTTATCACAGCCTATTACTGGGTTTTTTCTGTTTGATGTTTTCAATAACGGCATCGAGCGAATCGCAATCTTTCCCGCGCGGAACACAAGCTATTTTAATTCCGCATGTCACTGGGGTACGCAATAATTTGTTACAAAACATTGCGCCCATCGTTGAAAAATCGATTGCAGCAGGCGAATATCCTGGCGCTGTTGTTTTAGCAGGCCATCGTGGACATATCATCTATCAGGGTGTGTTTGGAAGTCGACGGATTGTGCCAGATGTCGCACCTATGCAGTTTAATACGATTTTTGATTTGGCCTCATTAACTAAAGTGTTGGCAACGACACCTGCCATTATGCAATTGGTTGAGCAGGGAAAATTAGATCTCGATGTGCCAGTTATAAAATATTGGCCGCAATTTGCTGAAAATGGGAAAGAAACCATTACAGCTCGCGAAATGCTGACGCATACCTCCGGTTTGCCGGAGGATATAGCGATGTCCGAACACGGAGTAACAGAAGCGCTACGTGAGATTGAAAAAATTAAATTAGTTCATCCGCCTGGAACAGTTTATTTATACAGTGACGTGAATTTTGTTGTTTTGGCTCATTTGGTGGAACTTATTTCTGGGGAACCATTTGATCAATACGTACAAAATCATATTTTTAAAATGTTAGGTATGAAGGATACGTTTTTCTTACCCCCAGAAAATTTACGTGCGCGAATTGCACCGACGGAAATCATTAATAACGAATTACGTTGGGGCAAAGTCCATGATCCAACGGCTTATGCCATGGGTGGTATTTCAGGAAATGCGGGATTATTTTCGACTGCAAGTGATATCAGTCTTTATGCGCAATGTTTGTTAAATAATGGCCGTTATTCCTCTAAAGATAAAAAAGGAAAACAACACTCCGATTATTTATTAGGCCCTTTAACGATTTTAAAAATGACGACACCGCAAATGTCACCGACTCTGTTAGATGTGCGCGGATTGGGTTGGGATCTTGATTCACCTTATTCTAATCGCGGTATTCTTTTTACCAATAAATCTTTTGGCCACACGGGATGGACGGGTACTTCTTTGTGGATTGATCCTGCCATTCAAACATGGCTTATTGTTCTTACCAGTCGCACGCATCCTAAAGCATTGAGCACCAACCAAATTGTGCAGGACAGACGGGCGATTGCCAATATTATTGCAGCAAGTATCACTGATATTCCTGTCAATAATTTCAATAACACGGGCCAAGGTGAATTAGTACGCGCCTATGCACTTTCGAATCATGGATAACTATCAATGTTACGAATGGTATTTTTTATTGTTTTAATTTCATTTTCTCCCTTTGCATTTTCTGCTAAATCAAAAGTGGAACCGGGTGCTGAGCGCTTGAACGCTTATTTATATCAATTGAAAGACAAACGCGTGGGTGTATTTGCAAATCATTCCTCGCTGGTGGGTACTACACCCTTAGTCGAGGAATTATTAAAGCATCATATTCATGTGGTAAAAATATTTGTCCCAGAACATGGATTTTTTACCAATAAAGAGGGTCAAATTCATAATAACATGGATGACAAAACGGGCATTCCGATTGTTTCTTTGTACGGTAAAAAATTGACGCCGACGCGTGAAGATTTAGCAGATCTTGATATTTTAGTATTTGATATTCAAGATGTCGGCGTGCGTTTTTATACTTATATTTCTTCCTTACAAAAATTTATGGAAGCAGCGGTCAATAATAATAAACCGCTTATTATTCTCGATAGGCCTAATCCAAATGGGTTTTATGTGGATGGTCCTGTTCTACTGCCAAAATACAAATCCTTTACTGGCATGCAACCCATTCCAGTCGTTTATGGCATGACAATGGGAGAATATGCCAAAATGCTGGTAGGCGAAGAGTGGTTGAATGTCACACCTAAAACAAAAACACATACGTTACAATTAACGGTGATACGGTGTGCTCATTACACACATAAAAGCTTGTATGAACCGCCGGTTAAACCTTCGCCTAATCTTCCCAATATTCAATCGATTTATTGGTATCCAAGCATTGGCTTGTTTGAAGCAACTGCATTGAGTGTCGGGCGTGGAACGACTAAACCATTTCAGGTATTTGGTCATCCCGTATTAACGAAAAAATTTACGTTTATTCCAAGGTCAAGACCGGGTGCTGAATCGCCTCTTTATCAAAATCAAATTTGTCATGGTTGGAATCTTGCTTTGAATAAGAAAAAGGTGCTTAAAGAAATTAATGGAAAGTTGCAGATAAAATATTTGCGCGAAGCCTATCGTTTGTATCCCGATAAAGACAATTTTTTTAAAGGTTTTAGTTATATGGCGGGAAATGATGAATTGGCGGCACAAATTAAGGCTGGCATGAAGGAGCAGCAAATTCGTAAAAGTTGGCAACCTGGCTTGCTTGCATTTAAAAAAATTAGAAAAAAATACCTGCTGTATCCCGATAGTTGAGGACCGTGTATAATGATGGGAGTACGTCGTGCCCGTACGAGGACCTAGGGATGATTAGAAGGATTTTAATCTTATACTTAGCATGTCAATTGACTGCTTGTTCAATCACTCCCAAACCGCTCAGTATTGATGATCGTTATAATGAAGCTAGAAATGATTTAAATGAATTTATCCATCAACAAGACACCGTTCATGGCACTCTCAACTTTAATCAAGCGCTTGCGCGTGGTTTAAAATACAATCTCGATTATCGTATTAAACTCGTGAATAACGCACTGCAAGCAGGTCAGCTTGATATTGCCATGTTTACAATGTTTCCGGCATTAAATGCAAGTGGTTCAATTTATAATCGTAATAACGTTTATGCAAGCTCGGGGGTTTCTTCAACAGGTGTTCCCTCAGATGTGTTCAACTCCACACCCAATACAATTCGTTCCGAGCGTGTGGCATTGAGTTGGAATATTCTGGATTTCGGGCTCGGTTATGTACGGGCAAAACAGCAAGGCGATCGCATGTATGTCGCAGAGGAAGAATCGCGTAAAGAATTACAAAAATTATCCCAAGATATATTAGTGGCTTATTGGAGTGCGTATAGCGCGCAACAAGTCATGGTAGAAGCACGCAGGTTTGAAGCATTATTAACGCGTGCTAAAAATAGATTAACCCGAGCGATGGCAGATAAAGCGATCCCCAAAGAAAGTATTTTGAATTTTCAGGCGGCATTGTTGGAAGGCAATCGCCATATTATTCAGCTGCAATATAAATACGATAAAGCGATGCTTGATTTAAAACGTCTTCTTGATTTACCGCCGAATGTCCAATTTCAGTTAGCACCACCACCCCTTGCGTTACGCAGTCCGCACGATATTCGAAATATTGATTTTAGCAAGATGGATGCCATCACCTTAGTCACGCGTCCAGAATTGCGCGGACAAGAGTATCAACAACGAATTGCACAATTAGGCGTAAAAACCGCTATTTTGCAAGCATTACCAGGCATTACGTTGAACGAAGGTTGGAACTATAACAGCAATAAATTTCTGGTGAATAAACTATGGATCGATAAATCGGCTGATTTAGCCTGGAATTTATTGAATCTTGCCTCACTGCCCGCTTCAATGAGGACAGCAAAAACCCAGGTTCAATATGAAAAACTGAAACTCATGGCGCTCACTTTTACTGTATTAACCGAAACACGCTATGCCTTTTCCCATTACGAATCATTACTCAATGAATATGAAATCGCTCGAAAACAAACACAAACCGCATATGCTATCTATAAACTCAATCGAAATCGTGAATTGGCTTCTTTAGCCAGTAATCAGCAGGTTATTTTGGCCGAGCTTAAAGCATTGACTGCAAAAATGGATGAAAATTTATTGCAATCGGATTTATCTACCGCATTAGGTGAATTGTATTTATCGGTGGGTTCCGATATTTTGCCACTCGATATAAGCAATTGCTCTCTCGATCAAATCACAGAGATAATCAATCATCATTTCATTCAGCAAGGTACTTGGGATTTTAAACATTATATCGATACTACCTATCAAAACCTATTTGGAAATACCCAACCTTTCACAGTAGAGATATTTGGAGCCTATCAATTATCTAAAGCAAAACGATTACAAAATAACTTAAAAATAAGCGATGCGATGAATTTTGCACAGACAAAAAACAAATACGCAAGTGTGAAAAGAAGAGTGGTTGGAATTCAAAAATTAATAGTATATTGGCAAAACAAACTGACAAGTTATCTAGCATAGAGTATAGGAAAAAAAACCTATATACTGTATCTATGATCATGAATGATAAGTCACTTTTGGATGCCAACGCTATGCAAGGAAAACTTATCAAAGCAAGTTTATTGAGCTTATTGTTTCTTTTTGCTGCGAATGCATATGCGAAAGAATTCCCCGCCACATTACCAGCGCCACCTGCTGATATTACGACTGCAACGCAAGTAGAATACACACCAGAATATGTCGTTATTAAGTCGAGCGATCAAGCTACTTTTTCAAGTGAAACTGCTGCAAGTGTATCAAATATTCCAGTTAAGGAAGGAAGTACATTTCAGGCGGGTGATATTTTATTGCAACTCGATTGTCGTCTGCAGCAAGCAGAATTGAAAAAAGCCCTTGCTGTGCAATCAACAACAAAAATGGCTAAAAACGCGGCTATTAAATTAAAATCGTATGGATCGATCAGTGAATTTGAATTAGTAAAAGCAACTTCAGATGCAGAAGCTGCAGATGCGGATGTAGATAAGTTGCGTACGATTGTAGAAAAATGCACGATCAAAGCGCCTTTTAATGGTTCCGTGACAGATATTTCCGTACATTCCCATGAAAGTGTAAAGCCAGGTGATCCCTTACTTAAAATTGTGAGTACAGAAAATTTAGAATTGGAAATTCAAGTTCCTTCCGCATGGCTCGCATGGCTGCATGTGGGTTCAATGTTCGACGTTCATCTCAATGACAATAACAAAAAAATCATGGCTAAAGTAACACGAATTGATCCACAAATTGAACCCGTTAGTCAGTCCGTAAAAATCATTGGGACGATAATAACAACGAATGCTAATTTGCTGCCCGGGATGAGTGGACAAGCTGTTTTCCTCGATAATCCTAACCTCACAGTCAAGAGCAATAAGTAATATGCAAGCAAATGAAAAAATACAAACACAAATTGAAGGTTTGGCAACACTTCTGGTATTGGCGGAAGAAATAAGAAAACTGACAAATATTCGAGAGTTTGGTTTTTTCAGCACAAATGAAACGCATCGTCTTATTCCATACCACACAGCCTATTTGTGGCAATTAAAAGAGTTTATTGGCCCACTGCTTGTTGCACAATCAGGAACAGCTGAAATAGATATTCATGTACCAATGAATCAATGGCTGATTCGTGTAGTAAATGAAATTAGCAATAATGAATCAGCGAAAGAAATTCAACAATTAAATTCCGAAGAATTAACCAATCATTCAAATTCAGTTTACGCTGAATGGCCTGATGGGATGCCACAATATTTACTCTGGTGTCCTTTAGTTAATAAAAATAATCAAGTCAACGGCGGTCTGATTTTTTTTCGAGAAACGCAATTTACAGAACCCGAAATGAAAATGTTGGGTTGGTTAATTGCGAGTTATCAATACACCTGGAATATTCTGGTTAAACCAACAAAAATTCCCAAATTGGAAAAATTAAAAGAAAAACCCTATATGTTGATGTTGGGTTTGATTTTTTTAGGCATTTTATTATTTCCCATCAGAATATCTGTGTTTGGTGATGGCACTGTTATACCGCGAGATCCCGCTGTTATCAATGCACCCCTGCAGGGTGTTATAAAATCATTTGCCGTGAATCCCGGCGATAAAGTGAAAGCGGGACAACTCTTACTCACAATTGATAAAACGGATTTGTCTGCAGCGGCTGATGTAAGTCGAAAAGCCTATCTATTAACACAATCCAAATTACGCACCGCAATTAATGAAGGATTGGCAAATAATGCAAATCGTTCGGAAATCCCAATTATTCAAGCACAATTAGCCATTGACAAATCCCAACTGGATTATGCGAATGAATTGCTCGCTAAAACGGATGTGACCAGTCCCATTACGGGAATTGTGATATTTGAAAGTAAAGAAGATTGGGTGGGACAACCGGTTCGAACGGGAGAACGCATACTTGTTGTAGCAAATTCCGAAAAAACCGCATTAAAAGTCACAATCCCTGTGACGAATATGATTGAATTGAGAAAGGGTGACAAAGGCGAATTATTTCTCTATGGCCATTTAACTTCAATTCCGATCCGTATTACAACCTTAGGTTACAATGCAAAATTATTACCAAATAAAGTATTGGCATATCAATTAGAAGCCGCTTTTGATGATTCAAATGCTATGCCAGATATTGGTGCGCAAGGTACAGTGAAATTGTATGGGCATCGTGTGCCGTTTGTTTATTATTTATTAAGACGACCATTACAAGCTCTTAGACAAATGCTTGGGATATAACAATGGATAATCCTAATCAATCTATGCCAAATGAAAAGCAACTCAAATTACCTAAATTGCGTAAAGGTATTTCATTTGCATTTAGTGATTATGATTTGGAAGGAAAACCGCAATGGGTTATTCATGATTCAGGCAGAAATAAATTTTTTATTATTGGTTTGGTAGAATATGAAATAATTAAACGTTGGTCTTTAGGTCAAGCCGATCTTTTAGTAGAGGCTGTAAATAAAGAAACAACTTTGAATATTGAATTAAGTGATGTAGAAAATTTCGCAAAGTTTCTCCAAAATAATTATTTAATACAACAAACTGGTTATCAAATTTATAATCGAGCAAAAGAGCAAAATATTTTTAAAAATGATAGTTGGTGGCATTGGCTGATCAATTACTATTTATTTTTTAAAGTTCCATTGCTGCATCCCGATCACTTTCTTACAAAAACTCAATTTATTGGCAAATGGTTATTTAGCAGAAAAATGGGCTATTTAATGATTGTATTAGCCATTATCGCATTATACCAACTCAGCATGCGTTGGGATGAATTTACTCATACTTTTCCGACCATTTTTACTTGGCAAGGATTTTTTTATTATTTTATTGCTTATTCAGTTTGTAAATTATTACACGAGTTGGGACATGCGTATCAATGTAAAGAATATGGTGTGCCCGTTCCCGCTTTAGGTATTGCATTTCTCGTGTTTTGGCCCGTTCTTTATACCGATACAACATTGAGCTGGTCTTTAAAAAGCAATCAACGAATGCGAATCGCGTTGGCGGGAATTCTCGTTGAAACTTACATTACCATAATTGCTGCGCTTATTTGGAGTAATGTGCATAATCAAATAATTCAAACCATTTGTTATGTCACGATTACGATTAATTGGATTGCAAGTTTGTTGATTAATGTCAGTCCCTTTATGCGCTTTGATGGCTACTATGTATTAGCCGACTATCTCAAAATTCCTAATTTGCAACCACGTGCATTTGCATTAGCACGTTGGCAAATTCGTCATTGGTTATTCCATTGGCCTGATCCGCCGCCTGAACAATTTACCCCAAGAATGCACCGTCTTTTAGTTGCCTATTCATTTGTGACTTGGCTATATCGATTGTTTATTTATTTCGGAATCGCCTTGTTGGTCTATCACTTTTTTATAAAAGTAGTGGGAATTATTTTATTTTCGATTGAATTATATTATTTTATTCTCGGACCTGTGGTAAGAGAAATTCAAACGTGGATTTATTTTAAAGAAAAATTTAGCTTTAATCTAAGAACAAAAATCACGACTTTTTTAATGATTTTTCTTTGTCTGATATTCTTTTTACCGATCAATGAAACGGTAAAACTGCCAGGCACGTTAAGCTATTTACATGAATTTTTAATCGCGCCTGATGATGGTATTATTGAAAATACGGTTCCTCCCATCGGTACTAAGATTAAAGCAAATCAACCCATTGTAAAAATAAATTCACCTGATTTAAATCATCAATTAGAACAAACTCAACTTGAGTATAATAAATGGGTTGAAGAATTACGGCGTGCTTCGATCAATACAACTTTTTCGAATCAAAAAAATATTTTGTTATCCCATATTCATGAAGAACAAGCCAAGTATAGTAAACTCATCAATGAACATAACAAACTCACACTGACTGTGCCATTTAATGGTGTAATAGTGGATGTTGAACCTGATTTATTGCCTGGAACTGCTGTACCAAAAGGCGCATGGATTGGTGACATTATTTCACCTGATCAAGTAGAAGTTGAGGCTTTTGTATCACAAGTTGATGTGAATAATCTTCATCCTGGTTTAACTGGACATTTTTATCCGGCCGATATAAGTGAACCCATTGTCCCTGTTACAGTACGCACCATCGAGATTGTCAATAGTAGTAAATTAATCTGCAGCTATTCAACCGAATTAAAACAAAATAAAAAAGAAAATGTTGTCGTTGAAACACCTTGTTATCACATCAGTGAATTAGGTGGAGATATTGCTGCATTTTTAACAGAAGAAGCGGAGTATGTGCCTGTTGATTCCATGTTTCGTGTGGTATTAACAGTACAAAAGAAAACGACTATTTCACATATTCAAAGAGGAACAGTGATATTAAAGACTGAACCTGTTTCGTATGCAGACAGGGTTTTTTATAATTTTAAAACACTATTTATTAAGCAAAGTGGATTTTAGATTTTTAAGGAGATAACTTGTGATCTACATTATATTGCTTAGCGTGCTAGTCTTATTAAGTATGCTATTAATAAAAAATAAATATCAACTGGAAAAATTAAAAAAACAACTGTTAGAACTGCAAAAAACATCGGAAAGTACGACTAAAAATTTTACTCTCGACTTGTCAAATTCAAATGGTGAATCGAGCCCGCAAAGTATGGCAGATCTTCTTACGGGTTTGCCTGGTCGTCAAGCCTTTGATGATCGACTTGTACAGACGATTAATCAGAGTAAGCGATTTGAGCAATTGTTTGGTGTTATTTTATTAGATATCAATGAATTTCATCTCATCAATGATGCAAATGGATATGAAACGGGTGATAAACTGCTAAAAGAAATCGCCATGCGTCAGCAACGAGTAATACGTCAAATTGATACCATGATTCGTTACGCAGGTGATATATTTGCATTTTTATTGCCGCAATTAGCAATGCCAGAAACGGCCGCTTATGTTGCACAACGTTTATTAGACAGTATTGTAGAACCATTTAATATTGAGGGAAAAACTATCTCGATCACCGCAAGTGCGGGTGTTGTTATTTATCCCTTGGATGGCGAAGACACCAATACCTTATTAAAACACGCAACCGATGCTATGCATGCAGCTAAAGCGATTGGAAAAAGCAGATATCAATTTTATCGACAAGAAACACATGCACTCAGTGAATTTGAACTTAAATTAAATGAATTTTTATCAAGCCCAGATGTATTATCTAAATTGATTATTCAGTATCGTCCTTATATCAATACCACATCAGGTCAAATCATCTGTATTGAAGCATTACCTTGTTTTTATCTTCCCAATCATGATCTCGTTAAATTTAAAGAATTTGCAAAAACAGCGGAAAATTGTGGTCGAATGTTGGAAATCAGCGATTGGTTATTAAAAAATTCTATAACACAATTTAAAAAGTGGCAAACACAAGGGCTGACTCCCGAGTCACTGATTATTAACGTCACTTTACGCCAAATTAGGAATCCGCAATTTATTCAGCGAGTGACGAAAATTTTGCAAAATTTTGGGATGGAAAATAAAAAAATTATTTTTGAAATTTCTGAAAAAAACAGTTTAAGTAATTCAAGTGCGTTAGAAAAATCATTCACAATTCTGAGTGACATGAATATGCAAATAGGACTCAGTATTATTTCCCTAGGTCATTTTGTGTTACAAAAAATTACTAAGCTGCCCATAAATTATTTGAAAATTGATGGAAAATCGCTGCAAGAAAAACACACTAATAAAGACTATGAAAATATCTTACCCATGATTGTTGCCTTAGCAAAAGATATGAATCTTAAAATAATTGCGGATGATGTGGATACAGAAGCACAAAAAGAATTATTAAAAGGATTTGGCTGTGAAGTGATGCAGGGTGAGTTATTTAAGGAACCGTTACCAATTGATTAATATATACAATAAGTTACGTGAGTGCCCAACAACCTTGACAGAAAGGAGTATAATAAAAAAATGGAAAATAATGGAGGATGCATTCATGCATAAGACTCTGTCGAGAAGTCATAAACATTCAAATCATTCCAACTATGATTTACACGGTGACATAGAAAAAATAAAAGCAGCATTGTTTGAAACAACAATGGATGCTAAAGGAAGAGCAAAAGAAATCATCGATCAATCTCTGGAAAATGTACGCGAAAAATCAGAAACCGTTCAACAAAATATTGGTTCTTATGTTTCTGAGAAACCTTTTAAAGCAATTGGATTGTCGTTATTAGTAGGTTGGTTGATAGGACGTTTCACACATAAATAGTGGTAAGGATATTACTATGTCGGATAAAAAGCGACCTTCACGGGGAAAAGGTAAGGCCATTTATAGTTTGTTACTATTAATTCCTAATATAATTAGTTTAATAAATAAAGTGACTCTTCTACTGAGACACGATGCTTCTCTTGCGGGAAAAAGTGTCGTTCTTATTATTACCTTGGCTGTGATGAGTGCCTGTTTGCTAACTTCGACTTGGTTAGGAATTCTTGCAGTGATTTTCTTTGTTTGTCTTGTTAAACTGCAGTTAAACTGGATAATCGCGACTGTCATTGTTTTTCTGTTGAATTTTCTGTTTTTATTTGCCATTAGCATTGCGATTAATAAAGCTAAATACAATCTCACATTTCCTGCAACGCGTGCGCAATTGAGTAGGAGACGAGATTATTGAAAAACTCCCCTCTCCCGACGCAGAATGCGTTGGGAGAAGGGCAGGGGATGAGGGTATAAACATTATCTTGGCTTCTCCGCCAAAAAAACCCCGTAGCGTACTCGATTTTGCTGAAATGCATCACGCATCATTTTAATTTGCCGTGCAAACCATAATCCTCGCCAACCAGCCATTTTTAACAATTGGAAAAAATGAAACGTACTCACCAATGAAATGCCAACATCCCAGCTTTTTTTCACAGAAGAAGACCAATCAAAAGCAGAGATAATCGCAAAATTCTGTCTTGCTAAAATTTTTTGATAATAATTGAGGGTTGGCATATAAGGCAAATCAAAAGCGCGACATAATTTTAAATATTGATTGGCATATTTATTTTCATATTCTTCACGATCAGAGCACCATGTGGCTAGCATGAGTTGACCACCTGGTTTTAACACACGAAAGGTTTGTTTTAGAAACATTTCTTTATCAAAAAATTGTTCGCAACTTTCCAAAGACCAAACAATGTCAAACGAATTGTCAGCAAAACTATCGAGTAAAAGTGCATCTTCTACTTTAAATGAAACGTGTTTAATATTTTTTTGTAAAATATATTCGTTTGCAATATCAATTTGTTTTTGACTTAATGAGATCCCCGTCATCTTTGCTTGAAATTTATTTGCCAAATAAAAACTGCTACCGCCCATACCACAGCCGGCATCCAGTATGACACTGTCAGACTTTATTTTGAGTAATTCAGCAAGTTTATCAATCAGTTTTTCTTGTGCTTCCAACGGAGTGGGTAATTCTTTTTCTTCATAAAAACCATGATGAATATGCGTGCCCCATATCATTTTCCAGCTTTCAGAAATTTGATCCCAAAATTTTGATACACGATGAGATATTTTTTCACGACTATCTATAATCGGAAAATCAGTTTTAATTTTCATGTTCGCACCATAAAATAATTTTCCAACGAAAAGCCCATGCCCAACAAATTTGGTAGTATCGTAAACCCGCCTCATCTAATAAAGAAATAATTTCTTTTTTGCGAAAAGCACGCAATACCGAAAGAGGCCCATCCTTTTTTGCAAGCGAAGTAAAATTAAATAAAATGGATAAACATTTAATTGCAAAATAACTTAACCAATAGCGGTGTAAATCATTAATGATAATTGCTATACGTGCTTGAGTTTTAAGTTTTCGTAAAATTTGAATCAATGTTACATCATTAAAATGATGACATATATTATTCATGCAGATGATATCAAATTGATAATGCGCTAAATCGGGAGATAAAATATCCATCGTTTTATATTTAATGTTGGGATAATATTTTGAATTCTCATGCGCATAGCGAATGATGGAAGGATTGGCATCGATGCCAATTAACTCAACATCCACTTTATGACTTATTGCCCATTGATCGATGGTTCGTAACATATCGCCGCCACCACAACCCAAATCGCCGATCACAATCGTATGATTTTCAAAATACCGCGCATAGTTTTTCCAAACGCAATTCAGCGCATCAAGCAATGCACTTTTAGTACCAAACCAGCGGTTGATGAAGTTCATTTCATCTAAGTTTTTTTGTAATTCATGATTATCTAACGACAAATTGTCTAATGTTTCACTCTCACTTGAACGATTATTAAACATAGGCTATTCCATTAATAATGTTATAACGTATCTTATTTTTTCGTATAAAGAAAAGGTGGCAAGCAGCATCCAATAATACCAAAAATTAAAATCGCTTCATAACTTGCGATTTTACCTACACTCACTTGGCTAGGAGGCAAAAAGCCAAGAATGACTGCACTGATGCAGGTGAAAATGCCGATACTGCCTACTATCCAAATACCCGGTAAACCACCTGGGATTTTAAATGCACGTTCGATATGCGCATGTTTGTAGCGCAAGCGAATGGCTGCAGAAAACATTAAAATATAAAACAAAAGCCCAAGTTGCGCAGTCAAATTAGATAATACCCAATAAGAGCTGTTCACACTAGGCATGATCAAAAAGACAGTACAGAGGACAGTTACAATAATACCTTGAATTAATAAGATTCCTACCGGCATGTTTTTTTTGTTACGGCGTTCAAAAAATTTGGGAAGATTGCCATCATGGCTTGCAACTAATAAACCGCGTGCGGGTCCTATGATCCACACTGCAGCACCGCCTAAACTTCCTAGAATAATTAATATAGAAATAATGGGTATAAACCAATCCATATGGTATGCCTTGAAAAAAACTCCAAATGCATCAATTAATCCGGATACCAGATTCAATTCTTTGTTAGGTATGACAATCGTAATTGCAAGGCAGGAAAAAATGAGTGTCGCTAGAATGATGAGCGTTGAATAAAATAATGCGCGGGGATAATCACGCGCTGGGTTTTTCACATCACCCGCATGTACGGCAGACATTTCCATTCCCATCAAACCAAATAAAACATTCGTTAAAAATGCAAGATTATGCATGTTAGAGAGACTGGGAAAAAAATCATGGAGAGTAAAATGAATTTGACTGGGATTCCCAAGATAAAGCCAACTGATACCTAGAATTGCAATCAATAGCATGGGAAAAATCGTACCAATCAGAGCGCCCAGTGTACTCATTAAATGTGAGATTTTTAAGCCTAGACAATTTAAGAGTGTCATACCCCAATAAGCAGATAAGATCACACTCAGCATAAAAATTTTGTTATTAGCCAATGCAGGATTGATGAGATAGGCAAAAATGCCTGCAATAAAAGCGAAAATAGTGGGGTACCAGACGACATTGTAAATCCATTGTATCCAAATCGTTAAAAATCCCCAGCGTGTTCCAAATGCTTCTCTCACCCACACATAAACACCACCCGTAGTCGGCCAGCCTGTCGCAAGTTCGGCGGCTACAAGAATCGTTGGAATAAAAAATAAGAGAGCAGCTAATATATAAAAAAAGACGAGAGCAAATCCATATTCAGCCCCTGCGGTTAAACTGCGTAAATTATCCACCGCGATTACATTGATCATGACCAGCGAAAACACACCTAAAGGCTTACCATGACCGGAATGGGTATTAATGTTATTATTTTCAAAATCTTGTGATAGCATTTGCCAATCCTATTTGGGGTGTTTGTTTTTTCTTCGAAAATCAAAATAAACTTTACACAAAAGATAAATGCAGAGCCAGATAAATATGGGTGAATTCATCTCCTGCAATGGTATGAGCAAGGCCCAGCACAGCGCCTAACGTATTATTAACATGATATTCAGCGCCAAAATTGAGTAATTTGAAAGCCGACAAGGTTGTGGCACTGGCGCCTTGCATATAAAATTCGGCTCCGAGATTCAGTTTGTCCGTCATGTTTTTTTGCAATATAAAGCCACCAAAGAAAAAATTCCGCGCGGAAGGGGCAGAATTTGTTGCATAGCCGCCACCGCCGGAAAGAGTCCAAGCACCCCACGATTTTTGCATCCAGATGGGATATTGCTCCCAACTACGTCCATTGCCAAGTCCTTTGTTCTCATCGCCAGTCGGAACATAAAAAACAGGCTCAAATGCAATTTCTGGCAAGCAATCCGACCCATGAAAAACAAGATATTTGAGTGCGAGATTACTATCACCCATACCCGAGACGTTTGGTTGATTTGAATATTTAGGATAATTTGTAACATAGAATGCAGTTGCATTGATTTCAAGATCAGGGATTAATCCATAATCAATTTCAATTCCTGGCAAAGCCACTGTCGTTCCTGGGTTGCCTCTATTGTAAATGCCAAAAGCGTAAATCTCTGTGTGTTTATACGCTTCAGGCGTGGCGTCATCCGTAATATAGGGCGGGGTCGCATAGGCCTCATGCGTCAATGCTAAGGATAGAGTGAGTAATACTATTTTTTGTGGGAGGGTCATTTCATAGGTAACATTAGTATTTTCAATTAGATAGAATATAACCCAGCCTGATCTATTTATCCATACTTTAGGCCATAGGCATCAAGCTAAGCGAAATAGTTAGTTAGAACGTCGTCCCGCGACGCTTTTCAAGCGGGATCCAGCGCCTTTTA